>CAZJDM010000054.1:0-25576 GCA_964544765.1 uncultured bacterium | reverse complement strand
CACAACTTTGTGAGTTTTTATTTTCACCATTACCAAATATCAACCAAGGAAAACATATGTATGATTTCTTAAAATTCCAAACCGTACTTGTCTTTATACTTTTCAATATTTTAATCAATAACCAAATAGCTGCCCAAACTTCAACTCAGAGTATTAATACCGCTAATTCAGTGATACTTGATGACTCTGACATTCCAATATACGTTCGGGAATCAATGGAAAGCATCTATAGATTTCATATCCCCGCAGGACGTCAAATAACACTAGAACAAGCTGGTTTTTTTGATCAAGAGGGATTGAGTGGACAGGCTATCCTTGTTGGTTTTTATTATCTACTTTATAGAGGATGGAGCGTTGATAAATATAAAAAACAAGGATCAATGGCAGTTACACTTGAATTTACATATGCTGAAATGAAACGTTGTGTCACTGAAGAAAACATTGCTATAGAAAATATGGCTGCCCTTAATGAGTGCGTCGATATTCGAGAACATTCCAGTTTTACCAGCACCGCTTTTAGTTTTTTAGCAGAAGATAAAATTGCCACCAATCTCCATGATTTAGTAGCCTATCTAAACAAAGTTAGGTCAAAAAAACTTAACCGCTTAAAATTTTTAGGAAACCTAATTGGTCAAAAAGTTCCCATTATACTTGTCAATTATAAAGGAGAATTAGTTTTAGGTCCCCAAGATGGATGGGCCACTATTGAGGAAGTTTTTCCTCAACCCCAAAACTCAAGACTGATTAAGGACCAAAATCATTTCCATGATTATGTAGTTCTAAAACTACCCAAACCTGTGGGGAAACCCCTACCCGTTACCCGCGCTCAATTAGAAGTCGAAGAAGATCTTTACTTACCTGTCTTTTCTGGTGACCATGATAATAGCCTGCCTAATATTGGGTTATTATCTATGACTGTCGGCTCATTTACGAAAACCCATTCTTATGCGTTCCTAGAAACTAAAATAAAAAATGGAAGTGTTACCGGTGGATCACCTATATTAAATTCCTCAGGAGGAATAGTGGGACTTCCCTTTGGAGGCAACAGAGACTCAACTATTTGGGCCCTTTCGATGAATTTTATTAATCATAGAAAAGCATTTCTAAGAAATCAAATAGCTGATATACCACCAAGTTTATTGAGTTTTCTAAGAAAATTAGAACAAAAAACAGAGATTAGTTTTACAACAGCCAATATGAGTGACAAACAAAAAATTGCTATAACAGAAAATTTATCATCCCAAAGAATATCCATATTCTGCTTTAATAAAGCTCCCAATACTAAAAAGATACTGGTAATGCCAGAACCTTTTGAATTTGATATCTTGATGAGTACTAAACATGGCAAAGACCTTAAAATAAAAGCAACTATCCAAATCGACGATAACCCTCCTTTAAAACAAGAAGAAGCCTATCTAGCACCGTCCCAACCAGGTGTTAGTGGTGTAACTTGGAACCTTACTTGGCAACAACTTATACAACTAAAATCAGGAAAGAAAATTAAATATATAAGTTTTTCTGCTTCAGGACGAGAATTTTTTAGAACTTCACCCTTTTCACTACATGGTTCCACCAAACATATAAATTCAATTAAATGTGAAAGGTAAGCTTTCTCTGAGTGGCAAAAGTTTCGAATTTTTTACTATTGGCCTTATTTACAAAAGGATCAATGGAAATTCCTCCCCTAGGCATAAATTTACCTATTACTTCGATATAATGCGGTTTGAGAAGTTTATCTAAATCTTTTAAAATAACACAGATACAATCCTCATGAAAACTACCATGATTTCTAAAACTAAATAGATAAAGTTTTAACGATTTGGACTCGACGCACCATTTATTAGGAATATAATTAATATAAACTTGGGCAAAATCTGGTTGATCTGTAATGGGGCATAGACTGGTAAACTCGGGACAATCTAAAGTAATAAAGGGCTCAAGTTTGGAATGACTATTTTCAAATCTCTCTAATAATTTAGGAGAATATGGATTAACTGGTTTGGTTTTACGACCCAAGTGAGTAAGACTAGAATTCTTTTTTACTGCCATAATAAAACTCCGTCAATAACGTTGTTCACTGTAATAAATTCATGTTAAAATCATTTTTATCGATGAATCTTATTTAATACGATGAATCTAATACTAGGAGAACACATGATTCACTTAAAATTTATCACTTTATTATCAATAATAATTATCTACTTAGCTTCCTGTACTACCAGTAAACAACCGACCTCTTATGTCAAAATGGGAAATAATTACGTAAAAAGAGGCCTCTATACTGAAGCCATAAATCAATATAAAATAGCAATACGAAAGAATCAAGATCTAGTTGCGGCTCAAACCAACCTAGGAATTGTTTTATCCAAAATAGGTGATTGCGCCAATGCCATTTTCCATTTAAAAGCCGCTAATATTAGCAAACCAAATTTATTTGAAGCTAATTATTATTTAAGTCATTGTTACGCTAAATTAGGCACTTATATGGAGGCATTAATCTACGGCAAGAAAGCACTTCGTGTAAAACCTAATGATTCCAGAACCAGAACTTTATTAGCCTGGATCTATTTTCAAACTAATAAAACAAAAAAATCTATCAGGCAAGTCAATCAGGCTCTAAAACAAAATCCCTACTTTGTAGCAGCGAATATAATAAAAGCCAAAAATTTAATTAAAAAGAAATACTTCCCCAAGGCATTAAAAATACTAAAAAACACCTTGAAATATACTAAATCATCTCTAGATAAATCTTATGTTTATTCTACCATGGGAGAACATTTCTTTGAGACAAAAGATTACTCACAATCCACCCACTACCACGAACAATCTCTGCGCTTGAAACCTTTTGGTTATGACTCGCTGATTGGATTAGGCAAGATATATATATTAAACAATCGTACAGAAAAAGCTGCTAAAACCTTTAATAAAGCTATCAATCTTGAAAAAACAAACCCCATTGCCTACTTTTATATGGCTAAAATTTATCAAAAGAAAGATCAGCGCCAATCTATTATTCATTTTAAAAAATTTCTAGCCCTCAGTAATAATAGCATCAAACTTGCCAAAGAAATAAAGTTGGCCAAAAGATCTATTAGAAAATTGCATAAGAGAAGAAGAAGAAAATAAAAAACCAATATCAGATATAAGCAATTCGTTTAACTATATTACAAATTACCTTGTATTTTTCTTGAGATAAATTTTTAAAACGTACTCCCATACCTGGATTAGGTGTTTTATGGGTCCTGGAATTGAGATTCACAAACGACACTTCACCGCAAGCAGTAATTAGCTTATCCAGGTTTTGGTCTTGAAAAATCAAATTAACAGGGGTATCTACTTGGAACGGAGTTTCTGTTTCAATAAATACTCCCATATGAGATCGATCGTTAATGTAGGTATAAACAAAATTACTAGGAGTTGTTTCAACCCAAACACTCAGCATAGTGTCCTCTCCCTTACTTTTTAGATTATGATCCATTGCATCTCCTATGCTGACAGCATAAATACAACTCCGCAGATTGCAACAAGGATAACAAACGAAACAGGACTGCTTTCGCATCTGATTTTAGCCGGATTGTACTTATATTATACAATTCGTTAGCTAAAGTGGTCAAGGTGTAATTTGTTAATTAGTACAGGTAATTGCTTACTTCCTACCTTGTAAGAATTCATTTAGAACCTTTTCGTCCACAGCGTCTATATTTAATGTTTGGATGGCAACTCTAAATTTTCTCTTAACCGACAAAGAATCAACTCTAGTAACCCTACCCAATATACTCATTGACTTAGGTTTTAAGACATGACCATATTTTACTAATTTAGACTTTCTATCCCAATAACTAGGAATCGATATTTTAATTTTTAACAAGGTACCAAGCTTATAAGGTTTGATAGAATTAAACAATAATCCACCGGTACTAATATTTATCGTGCTGCTGCCTATAAAATTTACCTGTCCGATATCATCAGACAAATAAACGTTATATTCCTCATACTCTAAAGGGATTTTCTTAGTATAGCGAACATGAGCGCGCCTATCACTAAACATGGTGCTTTCTTCTTGCTCAATCATCCTTGATTCCCCCATTTCACTTATTTAACTGGCTTTTTCTAAACCTTCTTCTTTAGACAAAATACTTTGCATTTTTTCCCTTAAATTTACGGATGAAAATGGTTTAACAATACAGCTACTAACACCGGCTTTTTCGGCCTCAACAATCTTACTTTTTTCAGCTTCAGCAGTAATCATTATAAAAGGTATATGTTTACATTTAGAGTTGCTGCGAACCCATCTTAAAAAATCCAACCCGGTCATCTGTGGCATACTTAAATCAGAAATAATAAAAGCAACATCATCCTGCTTTTCTAAAATCTTCACCGCTGTAGCGCCATCATCAGCTTCTACAACATTTTCATAACCTATTTGCCGTAACAAATTTCGAATTATTTTTCTCATAGTGGGAAAATCATCTACAGCTAAAATTTTCATTTCCGGATTTATAACATCTTTCTTATCCATGTCATCCCCCTAATGTTTTTGCCATTGATATAACTTAATCAACCAATATATCTTTTAATCTAGAACGTAATTTTAATACCGCTTGAGTATGTAATTGAGAAACTCTAGATTCCGTTACCAACAAGATCCGACCAATCTCCTTTAAATTTAAATCCTCATAATAATACAAAGACAGTACTAAACGTTGAGTCTCCGGCAAATCCTCTATTGCCTTCATAAGTACATTTTTCATCGCGCTTACTTTTAATTGAGTATAAGGATTTTTAGCGTTTAAGTTTTCTAGACAATCTAACAGACTCTTTCGATCACTTTGAGAAGGTCCTCCCATTTCATCTAAAGACATTAAACTAATGGCCTTCACCTGAGAAATAAGGTCATTCAACTCAAATAAGTTCATGTCTAATTCATAAGCCAACTCTTTCTCTGTTGCTGTCCTTCCTAATTTTTGTTCTAAGGCAGCATATACTTTTTCAATTTTTTTCGCTTTTTCTCTAACTGATCTGGGAACCCAGTCCTGAGAGCGTAATTCATCCAGTATTGCACCTCTAATACGAAACTCAGCGTATGTTTTAAACTTGTTATCTCTGGTGGGATCATATTTTTCGATAGCATCCATAAGACCTATAACACCAGCAGATGTCAAATCATCAAGTTCTATATTAGACGGTAATCGGATAGCAATTTTTTGAGCTATAAACTTAATGAGAGGAGCATAGTCCATGATAAGTTGATCCCTAAGAGCATCATCAACCTTTACCGTTTCTTCCTTATACTTTTTTAAAAGACTTTTCACTCTTTCCTCCAATTTTAAATAGCATAATCAGTAGACTCTGCTCTCGGGGTCTGTTAATAACTTTTTCCAAAAAAACTGCATCGATCCATGGGAAGATTTACTTACTCTGGTTTTTTCTATTGTGTTAGATACAGATAGAAATTGTTGACTAACCTTACTAGTCGGGTCCCTTTCTAGTACAGGTTTTCTCATTCTAATCGCAGCAGACACACGTTTATCCATCGGTAAATACCCCAGATACCTTAATTTAACAGATAGAAACCGGTCTATCACCCTCACCAGTTTCTCATATACTTTCAGAGCTTCTTGTTCATCATTCACAAAATTAACCAATAACGTGAATTCTTTTTCTTTATATCTGTTACTTAAAAGTTTAATTAGGGCATAGGCATCTGTAATGGCTGTAGGTTCTGGAGTTGTCACCACCACAATTTCTTCTGCCGCCATATTAAAATAAAGGACATTCTCCGAAATACCACTGGCGGTGTCTATCAACAAGAAATCATACGGCTGATCAAGATTATCAATTTGATCCAGTAGATTTAATTTTTGAATTGAGCTTAAATTAGTTAGTTCCAACACCCCTGAAGAGGCTGGAATAATATCAACATTATCACCTACAGGTACAATTATTTCTGACAAAGAAAGAGAGTGCTCAATAACATCCTGAATAGTATTTCGTGTTTGAATACCGAACATAATATCCAAATTAGCTAACCCCATATCTGCATCTAATAATAATATTTTATATCCTTTTTTGGCTAATGAACAGGCAATATTTACAACGACATGACTTTTCCCAACTCCACCCTTACCGCTTGTGAAAGAAAGAACCCGAAGACCAAGAGATTTTAGATCTTTACAATTATCCTCAACTGGATTCTTATTTTCTAATAAAATTCTTAAACTCTCAGCCTGATCCATATAGAATCTCCCTTTATAAACCTAAAAGGTTCTAATCTCGAAAAATCCCCTCTATTACTCTTTCCTTAGTCGCTACTTCCAAATCTTCAGGCACTCTTTGTCCGCATGAAAAATAAGTATAAGGAATACCTTTTTCTATTGATATATTATACATTTCACCCCAACCAGGGACCTCATCCAGATAAGTCATAAGAAGACCGTCTACCTTTTCGGATTGATATAGATCCAAACAATTTTCTAGATATTGCCTACTACCAATTGCTGGCAACACCAGCAAATGAGACATATCAGAAGAAACCTCATCTAAATAGTTTAATTCTTGCGTTTTACCTTTTATCATTCTACTTGGCTGATCAACCAATATTAGATCACAGGAATCCTTTATTTCAGACAGAGCAGATTGATATTCCAACTTATTAGCAGCAGTATAAAAAGGTGTCTTTAAAATTTTAGCAAAGGTTTTTAACTGTTCATTAGCCGCTATTCTATAATTATCTAAGCTAATAATACCAACTTGTAATTTTTTCTTTAAAATCATCTGTGCAGCTAATTTAGCTAAACTGGTAGTCTTTCCCGAACCTGAAAGGCCTTTAAAAGTGATTATTTGGGGTTTATCTTTCCCATCAACAGCTAATCCTCCACTGATCGGAATTTCATTCAACATAGTTCTAATGGCCAAATCCCGATAATAGCTTTCATAATCTACAATAAGATCTTTATCTGATGATTTAGTTAAAGAGTTCGACTTCTTTAAAATTGTTTTAAAAAGCTTTAATATCAGTGTTTCTTTTACTTCTGCAACCTTCAACTGATTGAACAAACCAATTAAGTTGTCAGGCAGACGTTTGACTCTGGAAATAGTATTCGATTTTAAAATTTCATATAAAATGACCTTCAGATCAGAAAAACCTCTTTGCAGTCCTGTATCATAAAAAAGTTTATTTTGCTCCCTTAGACCTTCTTCTATCTTTTTAAGAGTTGTTTGCAACTCAGTAAAATTTTTCTGAGCAACTGGCTCTGCTCCCAATGAATTTTCATTTGAAGTAGTTAAGTGAGCCGGATAGTTTTGCTGTATATTTTCTGTGGTTTCAATTCCAGCAGCGGAATCAGTTCCAACAACGGAATCAATTCCAGCAGTAACCTCAAATAAAGAAGGAGAGGTTATTCCATAGGCATTTTCTCTATGAACTTCACGCGTAGATAGAATAAATGCCTCTGGTCCCATTTCCTTTTTTACAGTCTTCAAAACTTTATCAATGCTAGAACCTTCAAACTTCCTTACTCTCATTTTCTAATTCACCTACCTTTTTTATAAAGTAGCTACTCCCAACGATTTGGTTCTTGTTCCCGGAGGTAGCTCCTCATAAGAAATAATCGTCAAACTGGGAATAAAACGCTCAATCAACTTCCTAAAGTGCATCCGAACCGAAGGACTAACCAACAAAATAGGACTAAAATTAGTCATCTGAAACGCTTCTATCGTTTCATTTGTTTTGGCTAAGATCTTCTCAGCAATATTTGGGTCAAGTTGTAAAAAGGAAGAACCCCCCTCTGTATATTTTATACCATTAGCTATGACATCTTCAACCGTTCTTTCTAAATTTACAACATGAAGGACATCATCATTAGATAGATACTTGCTTACAATAGTTCTGCCTATAGCCAAACGCACTGATTCAGTCAACAGATCGGGGTCCTTAATCTGTCTACCCTTATCTGCCAAAGTTTCAAATATAGTCAATAAATCTTTAATAGAAACATCTTCTTTTAACAAATTATGTAAAACTTTAACCACTTCTCCCAATGATAAGCAATCAGGAGACAACATATCATCAATTACTTTAGGAAACTCATCCTTCATACCATCAATTAATGATTGAACTTCTTGCCTTCCAATTAGCTGATAAGAGTTATCTTTCAATACTTGAGTAATATGAGTAGCTACCACAGTCGAGTTATCAACAACTGTATAGCCCCTGAACCCCGCTTCATCCTTTAATGACGGCTTTATCCATAAAGCGTCCAATCCAAAAGCCGGCTCCTTAGTAGAAATCCCCTCTACGGGCTCTTCAATAGCCCCGGTATCCATGGCAAGAAGATACCCCTCTCTTAATGATCCCTTCGCAACCATATTTCCTTTAATGCAAATACGATAATCACCCGGTAATAATTGTAGGTTATCTTTTACATGGATAGAGGGAACAACTATTCCCATCTCAACAGCAAATTGTTTTCTGATACTCATTATTCGCTCTAACAGTTCTCCTCCCTGCTCTTTATCTACTAAAGGGATCAAACCATAGCCAATTTCTAAGGATAAAAGATCAATCTTTAATAAATCATCAATAGATTCCGTCGATACTTCTTCCTCTTTTAGATTTGCTTCTCTTAACGCTTTTTGTTTTTCCTTACTATTAATAACTATAGACAAATAACCCAAAATTATCATTATGACCGCCAACATCCAAAAAGGGATAACAGGTAATCCTGGAGTCAAACCAATTATAAATACTATCAACGAGGCAACAAAAAAGGCATTTGGATGTAATCGGAACTGTTTGGAAATTTCCCCTCCCAAATGACTGGATGAACCGGTTCTAGTAACAACCATACCTGCCGCTATTGAAGTCAAAAAGGCGGGCACTTGAGATACAATTCCATCACCAACAGTCATAATAGTAAAAGTTCTGGCCGCTTCTGAAGCGGCCATATCATATTGAAGCATTCCTATTACAAAACCCACTACTATATTAATAGCCGTAATGATAATAGCGGCTATTGCATCTCCTCTTACAAACTTACTGGCGCCGTCCATAGAACCATAAAACTCAGATTCATGTTCTATTTCCCTACGCCTTAGTTTGGCCATTTTCATATCAATGATTCCGGCACTCAGATCCGCATCAATAGCCATCTGCTTTCCGGGCATGGCATCTAAAGTAAATCTGGCGGCAACTTCCGCGACGCGTCCGGCACCCTTGGTTATAACGATAAAATTGATTACAAAAAAGATAGAAAAAATTACTACACCAACTATAATATTTCCACCAACCACAAACTTACCAAAACTATCGATTACATGGCCCGCAGCAGTTGTTCCCTCTGCTCCACGTAACAAAATAGCCTTAGTCGAAGCAATGTTTAAAGATAATCTCAATAAGGTAACCAGCAATAGCAATGGTGGGAAAATACTAAAATCCAAAGGCCTTTTCATGTATAAAGCAACTAATAAAATGGTTATAGAAACTGTAATACTTAGAACAAGAAGAAAGTCCAATAAAAAGGCAGGGAGAGGGATTAAAATTACACCTATTATCCCCATTAACCCCGTTGCAAGTACAAAATCAGAGTTTTTAAAAAAACTAATAAAATTTATCGAAGCTCTCTTAGGTCCCTCTAGTGCCATACTTTAAATCCCTTCCTTAGGGTCTATTAGTTTTTTAACTCTTCCTTTTTAATTTAAAAACATAAGCTATAATTTCAGAAACTGCTTTATACAGACTTTCTGGTATCTCTTGACCGATTTTGAGCATTTTATACAGAGTTCTGGCCAGAGGTTTATTTTCAATAACAGGTATATCCATCTTTTTGGCTACTTCTTTTAACTTCATAGCTAAAAAGTCCTGGCCTTTTGCAACTACTAATGGAGCTGCCATACCCTGTTCATATTGCAAGGCAACGGCATAATGAGTAGGATTGGTGATTAAAACAGTAGCTTTCTTCATATTCTCAATCATTCGCCTCCGAGAAAGTTGCCTTTGTACTTCTCGAATACGCCTTCTGATTATTGGATCCCCTTCTCTGTTTTTTAATTCTTCTTTGACCATCTGTTTGGTCATCCTCATCTTACGCTGTAGGGTAATCCAGTTATAAAAATAATCAATTCCACTAATGATCAATAGAATAGCCAGAACACGGATGAATATATTGCCAACAACTTCTCCCCAATAAATCCAAAGACTCTCAACAGAAAAACGAGCTAACTGTGGAATTATAAAAATCTCGCTAAACAATACAGAGTAGGCAACTAAACCGACTGTCAAAATTTTGGCTACAGATTTGAATAGCTCCATTAAAATCTGTGCTGAAAAAAAACGTTTCATCCCAGTTAAAGGATTTAATTTTTGAAAATTGGGTTTTAACCGGTGCCAACTAAAATTAAGTTTGGTTTGAGAAAGACCGGATAAAAGAACCAAAGATATAACCGCTAAAAATAATGGACTCATAAACTTGGCTACACTAGAAGTAACAGTCAAAAGAAATTGAGAGATATCACCAATGGTCATACCGGACCTAATATAATGCGAAAATACTCGCACCATAAGGTTCTTCATCTGATCAAAGAACACCACGCCATATAACGCAAAGAATATTAAAGTTCCTAAAAGAGCAAAAACCGAGGTAAATTCTCTTGATTGAGCTACTTCCCCTCTTTCGCGAAACTCTCTACGTCGTTCATCGGTCGCTTCTTCGGTTCGTTCTTCAAAATTGTCTTCTAGTGCCATACCTCACCGACTTGCCATTAAATAAAGCATATTAGTAAAATTACCAGTAAACATATTAAAATATCCCTCCAACTCCGATGTAAAAAAGGAAAGAGAGACAATAAAAACTATAAATCCAATAAGAAAGCTGATAGGGAAGCTTAAAACAAATACATTTACCTGAGGCACAGTTCGGGCAATTAATCCGAGAGAAAACATAGTGAATACCAGTGCAGTCAAGATAGGTGCCGCTAGTTTAACACCAATTAAAAATATTTTACCCGTATATATTATTAATTGTCTTCCTATTTCTGGCGAGAAATATACCTTCCCAATAGGGACAATACTAAAAGAGTTTTTTAAAATCTGAATAAAAGAATGATGAAAATTAAACACTAAAAAAATAGCTAATGCAATAACCTGCTGGAATTGAGCCAGCGGAGATATTTGGGCTCCACTAGAAGGATCCAGCATATTAGCCATTCCAAATCCCATCTGATAACCAACAAATTTGGCGGCTAATAAAACACCGTAAAATACAATTCGAGAAACAAAACCTAATACCATACCAATAGCCGATTCTTTTAAGACCAACCCAATTAATGCATCTACCTCAATGTTTATTTGGTCAACCGGCACTTTGATCATGGGAAATATAATAAAAGATAAGATAAGAGAAAAAGCTATCTTTAATAAGGCTGGGACCTGCCTTTCCCCAAACATAGGTAATAAAATCAACACTCCCAATAGACGAAAAAACACTCCTATAAAAGCGATAACTACTTCTTCATTGATGGGAAAATTTAACAAATAATGACTCCGCAAATAATAATTATTTTATATACTCTTCTAATTACTGATTAACATAAAAGGGTATATTCTTTATTAAGGTCGTAGCAAACTGGCTAAAACTGGTAATTATCCATGGAACAATCAGTACTAAAGTTACTACAATACCAACAATCTTGGGAATAAACGTTAATGTCTGCTCATTAATCTGAGTAGCAGCCTGAAAAATAGAGATAACTAAACCTAATAATAAACCTACAATTAAAAGAGGACCCCCAATTTTTAGAGCAAGAATCAGGGCATTTCGGGCAATTTCTGTAACCAAAACTTGATTCATACTACCCCCTTTAGTTTTAGCCAAAACTTTTTACTAAAGATCCTACAATTAACTCCCATCCATCTATCAATACGAACAAAATCAGTTTAAATGGCAAACTAACTACTGTTGGTGGCAACATCAACATCCCCATCGCCATTAATACGGATGAAACAACCATATCAATTATTAGAAAAGGGACGTAAATAAGAAAACCTATTAAAAATGCCGTTTTTAATTCTGACAATATGAAGGCTGGAATTAAAAGATAGGTAGGAACATCATTAACACTCTTTGGTTTTTTCATCTTACCTATGGTCATAAGCAAACTTAACTCGGCTTCTTTGGTTTGTTTCAACATCCATGATCTTACAGGTTGCTCTAAACGACTCAAAGCTTCTGTCTGAGTAATTTTTTTCTGTAAAAATGGCTGCAAAGCATTATCATTTATTTTGCTTAAGACTGGTGACATAATAAAAAAGGTCAAAAACATACTAAGCCCTATCAATACCTGATTAGGGGGCATTGCTTGGGTCCCAAGAGCATGCCTAACAAAGCTTAAGACTATTACCAGACGTGTAAAGGATGTCATCATCAACAAAATGGCTGGTGCCATGGTCAATACTGTCAATAATGCCAAAACTTTTATTATAGTAACAACTTCTGAAGGATCATTAGCTTCTGTTAAGCCAATGTTAATAGATGGGAAAGATGCTCCTTGAGCAAACGCGGAAACTGAAAACAATTGAGAGCAAATTACTCCCAAAATAGATATCCAAAAAACACGGTTATATATCAATCTACTATTTATTATCATGAAATCCCTTTTTGTATAGATTGCATGGTAGACAATTTATTTCTTATCATTTCAGTAACATCTTGAATGGTATCTTCCACATTGGCCTCAGGTGTAACTTTAACTTCTTCCTGATTAACGTCATTCGATTCTACATAATTGGAAAATTTACCATAAGGATTGATTGGTGCCTTTTTTTGAATCTTTTTTACAAGATTAACAATACTCTTCTTAGCTAATTCATTTGAAGAAGAAGTCTTCTTAACTAACTTATTTGTGGAAGAAGTTTTGTTCTGATGAATAGTCTTTTTTTTCTTAACAGTAGGATTTTTTTCTTTATCAAGTAGATCTTCTTTGATGGGAGCAATTTCATCTTTACTATTCATTACTTTCAACATACTTATATTTTCTGGTGTAACTCCAATTAATATTTGTTCACCATCTACTTCCATTAAAACCAGTGTTTTTTTAGCATCTAAGGCATACTTAGCCAAAGGCTTGATAATCGGTTCATGAGTATTTAATTTGCGAACAGGATTTATAAATCTCTTAAAAAGAATTGATACAATAATTAAAACCAATAAAAATATCGAAATAATTGTTCCCTTCTCAATCAAAAGGGGATCTACATTAAATAGCGATGAAGAAGCATGAGTCATTGGGACCGTGCTTTTTGGTAAAAAATCTTCTTTTACATTTTCTGCTTGTACTACGGGTATAAATGGTACAGTAGCCGTGACTAAATTATTTTGAACCTTCAAATCAAAAAATTGTTTATAACTTTTTGCTTCTTTTTTCATAATGAGCCTAGCCATAACAACATCTGGTTTAGCTTGAAGCAAAAATACTCTCTTTATATCTGCCATTCCCTTAACAAATTTAGTCGTGTCTAGGGTATAAGCATTTAAAAATTGTATTTGAATGTAATTAGACAGATAGTTAACTTTAACTGATTTATCATCAAATTGACCCTCAAATTGAAAAGAGACTTCTACCTGTTCAATGGACTTATTTCGACTTACATTGATATCTGTTAGTAAACGGGGTGAAGCTTGACTGTATGCTTCATTGCAAAATATACCTATAAATATTCCTAGACCCAAAATTATATTGATAATTTTATATAACATAAAACCTGACCCCTAATTAGTAATATCCCCTTCAAGACCAATGTTGCTGATAACGTCAGTCAAACGTACCCCAAATCTTTCATTGATGACCACGACCTCTCCTAAAGCAACCAGCTTATCATTGATACGTATTTCCATTGGTTCTCCAGCCATCTTATCAAGCTCTATCACCGAACCTTGTCCCAATTGCAATAGATCATTAACCAACATTTTCGTCCTACCCAGTTCAACTGAAATTAATAAAGGCACATCTAAAATCATATTAATATTCTGTTGTCCGGCTCCCTCCATATTAATCATCTTTTTGGCAGGTTCACTACTACTACTTACTCCGGTTTCCTCCTCACCTTCACCACCATCCGATGTATCAAGTAAATTATCAACCTCGTCTTGACTAACTGCTTCTCCACTTGGCTCATCCCCTAATTCCTGAGGATTGAGGCCAAAGTCTTCCGCACTTAAAAGATCATTTTTATCATCAGCCATATTGTCTCCTAAAGACGTTATTTAGTTAATCGATTATAAATTCTGTAAAATATAATTGCTTTATTGCTCCTTTTCTTAGAAAGGAGTTAATATTATTTAAGATTGATACTCTAAGCTTCATTTTCCCTTCGGAAGTCATGAGTTCTTTTCTGGTGGTAGTCGAAGCAAATGAAATTATAGTATCTCTTATCTTGGCATTTTTTTGTTTAATTTCTTCTTCAAGATTCTTATCAGGTAAAAACTCCAAGGCTATTTTCATTTGTAAATACCTTGATTGGTATGGATCGGCAAGATTCACCTGAAAGGGGGCTAAAGTAATTACATCTCCACTCTGTGGCACCTCCGGAACAACAACTTTTTCATCTTCTTTTCTTTGTTTTTCTTCTTCGGTTAGCTCACCCTCAGCTTGTTCATCCTTATGTTCTTCTGCCCCTTCTGTTTCTAACACCTCAGGTTCTGGAGATTCTCCCATAAAGCTTCTATAAACGAAGTAACCAGAAATTCCAACAATAACCACACTGACTATTACTATAATTAACAACTTCTTCCTTAACCCACTTCCTTCAACTACCTCTTCTTGGGACTGTTCTTTTGCTTGATCTTCTGGCATTATTTTCTCCTAAAGATGGGTTCGCTTTTTTTCCTTGTTACTACAAATTGGTTTTATCTAATAAAATAGTTAGCAATTTCCGTGCCTATTTTTGTAGATTGTTAATTAGTGCTAATAACTCTGATCACAATATTTATTCTTTCAACGCTTCATATGGTAGAGATACTAGTTACTAGCCTCTAGTTGCTGGTATATAACGATGGTAAAATCAGATTTTTTCGCTTCAATAACCCTACCAGTAGCTAGTATCTAGCAACTAGTAGCTCAAACATTGAAACACTACTAATTTAAACAGGGTAATCAGAATTACTGGAACCTATTGGCAAGTTAGATAAAAAAATGTCAATTTATTGATTTTAGTCAAAAAAATGACACATATTATTCGTTAATTTTTTTCTAGCCTTAATGACATTTATAAGATAAGATTAGGAGTCTTATTTAGGATTTTTGAATTCTTTTTAAAGAGGTTCGCATGAGTTCAAATACAAAAAAATCGGATTTCCGTAATTTTAAAGAGTTGTTAATTGGAGAAAAAAGAAAGCTACTTAATGATGCTTTATCTCTAGAAGATGACAAAATTACTATCACCCGCGAAGAACTAAGTGATGAATCAGATATTGCTACCTTCGAAGAAAATCAACATTTGAATCTTAGATTAAAAACAAGAGAGCGTACTCTTATCAAGAAAATTGATAAAGCTTTAAAACGAATAGATGATGGTAGTTATTTTGAATGTGATAGCTGTGGTGCAGAAATTTCTAGGAAAAGGCTTCGTGCACGCCCAGTAACAACTATGTGTATTGAGTGTAAGGAAGCACAAGAAATCGAAGAAAAACAATCTGCTCAATAAAGATTCAGATTAAGATGGTTCGTTTATCTATATTTTAAGAAGATGGGTGGCATTAGAATTTAAAGCTGCACCAATAAAACCTCTTTCTGATCCAAGAGAAAGATGAATTCTCTCTGGTAAATCATTAAATAGTGGCACATAATAGAGAGGATTGTTCATTGGGATACACAAATGTATTACCAAAGAACCTGCTTGTCTCATACATAGACCTATCAACACCCGGTAGGAAGGTATTTACTACTTCTTCTCCAGAGATTAAATAATAAGATGGGATAAAGAGGATAAATACTAATAATACTTTACTATTTTTTAGTATCTTCAATAACACCCTTATTTTCAGTAGTCTTATTTTCGACTTCCTCAACCTTTACGTAAGATTGAAGGATTTTATCTAATGTTTTATCATGTATTATTTGTGATTCCATATCAGATTTCAGCTTAGAATTAGCTGAGTACTTCTTCTTGATGTCTGCCACAGAAGAGTTTGACCGTTCAGCAATCTTCTTATAAGTATCTTCCCAGTCTTGTTCTTCTAACTTGATACTTTCTTTTTTGGCAAGATTGGAAAGGATATAGAATGTTTTTAACTGTAGCTCAGCTCGGGGTTTTATATTTTCTCTGATCTTGGGATCCTCTTTAAGTCTTTGAAATTCTTTATTTTCACGACCTCCTGAATACATACCTACCATTCGATCAATCATATCATCAATCATACGATCTCTTAAAGAAACAGGAAGATCAAATTTATTCTTATCAGCAATCTGTTTTATTACTTTTTCTTCAATTAGTTGATTTTTCGATATTTCTCTATCATTCTTTATCATATCAACAATACTTGTCTTCATCTTATCCAAAGTTTCAAAGCCAAATTTCTGAGCCAAATTATCATCCAATTCTGGTACTATTCTAGTTTTTACTGAATTTAGGGTTACGGCAAAAACCGCTTTTTGGCCTCTTAAATTCTCAGCTTGATACTCTTTAGGAAAAACCGCTTCAATATTTTTAGATTCCCCTTTTTTCATTCCTAAAAGTCCATTTTCAAGATCCTTTATTAGAACCCCTTTTCTCACTTGAAGTTCAAATCCCTTTGATTCTCCACCATCAAAAGGTTTGTCATCAATTGTGCCTACATAATCAATGTCTACAACATCAGCTTCTTGAACAGCTCGATCTTCTTTTACTTCCTCGGTAACAGCTGCTTGTTGCCTCATCCTATCCATTTCTATTTCAACATCTTTATCCAGCGAAGGTAATTTTTGAATTTCCACTTTTAAGTCTTGATAATTATTGATATCAATCTCAGGGTTAACATCAAAAGTAGCTTCATAACAAAAAGGATTACCTTCTTTAAGCTCACCCATATTTTCAATTTTAGGATAGGATATTGGAGTTAAACTATGCTCACTTAACGATTCAGTGTAACTATCTGAAATGATTTTCTTTGAGGCTTCCATCTTAATCTCATCTTTATATCTAGCTTTAATGAGACCAACCGGCGCTTTTCCTTTTCTAAAACCCTTAATAACTATTTTTCTTTTTATCTCGCTAACTACTTCATTTATTCTAGATTGCACAATATCAGCTGCTACCTCAACCACCAATTTTTTGCTAACACTTGAAATTACCTCAACTTTTGAAGACACATCTTCCTCCATCTTTTGTTTGGATCGCGCTGAAAAAGCCAATTTTGTACAAGCCCTACAATGACTTCAGCGCCTGGATTCTAACAGAATCAATAGTCCATAGCAAGTAAAAGAAATTAAAGTTTCGTAATTATCGAACGATGAAAATAACAAATGATTTATTGTTATATAAGAGGATCTTAATTAAATTGATGAAATGCAAGTTAATATTTGATATGGGTTGGCTATGTTAATAAACGTAAAATTAATTTTTATGCTTTATAGAGAGTAAATATCTTTCAATAATAGGAGATTACTTAATTATGTCTGTAATACCTTTTGTAATTGAACAAACCAATCGAGGCGAGCGACAATATGATATATATTCGAGATTACTTAAAGATTTCATAATATTAATAGGTACACAGATAACCGATGAAGTCTCTAATGCTGTTATGGCCCAATTATTGTTCCTACAATCCGTAGATCCCGACCGCGATGTCCATATCTATATTAATTCCCCTGGGGGATCTATCACAGCTGGATTAGCTATCTTCGATACATTAAACTTAATAAAAAATAATGTAAGAACTTTTTGTATTGGTCAAGCATGTAGTATGGCGGCATGGTTATTAGCGGCAGGAACCAAAGGAAAACGCTCAATTCTCCCCAATGCCAGAATAATGATCCATCAACCTCTGGGAGGAGCTACGGGTCAAGCAACTGACATTCATATTCATGCTCAAGAAATACTAAAAATTAAAAGAAAGATGATTAATATCCTTGCATCATTGACTGGACATCCAGAAGATGTTATTTCGCAAGGTGTGGAAAGAGATTTTTTCATGACAGCAGAGGAAGCGGTTAAATTCGGAATTGCAGATCAAATAATAGAAATGAGTGATAAAGTCAAAAGCTCATAAAATGATGGGGAAATAATATGTCGCAACCCAGAGGACCGAAACTACCGACATTGAATTGTTCCTTTTGTGGAAAAACACAGCATGAGGTAAAAAAGCTGATTGAAGGTCCATCTGTATGGATTTGCAATGAGTGCATTTCTCTTTGTAATGATATTTTAGAAGAGGAAGAACATAAAGAAAGCACTACATTTGGTTTGGGAGAGATTCCTACTCCAGCCGAAATAAACGCTATACTAAATGAATACGTTATTGGGCAAAATAAAGCAAAAAAAACCATATCTGTAGCTGTCTATAATCATTACAAACGTATAAATACGAAAAATAAGAAAAACGAAGTAGAACTACAAAAAAGTAATATATTACTAATCGGTCCCACTGGATCAGGAAAAACTTTACTGGCTCAAACCTTAGCTAGAATTCTTAATGTTCCTTTTACTATTTCTGACGCTACCACCCTTACAGAGGCAGGATACGTCGGTGAAGATGTCGAGAACGTTATTTTAAGTCTCTTACAAGCTGCTGATTTCGATATTACCCAAGCCCAGAAAGGAATTATTTACATCGATGAAATTGATAAAATTTCTCGTAAAGGCGAAAATACTTCCATAACAAGAGACGTTTCTGGTGAAGGAGTACAACAATCATTGTTAAAACTTCTTGAAGGTACTATTGCCAGTGTTCCTCCTAGAGGTGGAAGAAAGCATCCACAACAAGAATTGTTACAGGTTGATACTACTAACATTCTATTTATTTGTGGAGGCGCGTTTTCTGGTCTCACTGATATTATCAAATCTCGTAGGGATGAAAGTAATTTAGGGTTTGGAGCATCAGTAAAAAGTAAAGCCAAAGAAAATATTGGAGAAATTTTAAAGAACATCGAAACAGAGGATCTTATTAAGTATGGATTGATACCTGAGTTTATTGGTCGTCTACCTGTAACTGTCACTCTATCAGATTTAGACGAAGAAACACTATTAATTATACTAAAAAAGCCAAAAAATGCTATACTTAAACAATATCAAACACTTTTAGAAATGGAAAATGTTAACCTAAGATATACCGAAGGGGCTTTACGTTCGGTAGTTAAACAAGCTGTCAAACGTAAAACGGGAGCAAGAGGGCTTCGCTCTATTATCGAACAAGCTATGCTTAACATCATGTATGATATACCTTCTAATAATAACATCAAGGAAGTTGTTGTAACTGAAGAAACCATTTTACATCACAAGGACCCTATTATTGTTTATCGCACAGTACCTGATAATAGTGCTCTCAACCAAAATAATTAGGTACATTATTTGAAAAATTTTGTATTAGTTTCTACGAGGTAATATATGACAGAAAAAAACAAAAAAAGTGAAATTCCTCTCTTACCCTTAAGAGATACTATAATTTTCCCATACACAGTAATTCCTTTCTTTGTTGGTAGGGAAAAATCAATTAGCGCCTTAGAAGATGCTATGAATAATAACAAAGAAATTTTTCTATCTACTCAAAAGAAAGCCAAGACCAACGATCCTTCTCCCGAGGAAATTTATAATATAGGTACGGTAAGCACCATTTTGCAATTGCTTCGCCTTCCTGATGGGACGGTAAAAGTACTTGTTGAAGGAAAATACCGAGCCAAAATCATTAAATACATACAGTCAGAGCCACATTTTAAGGTAGAAGCAGATATTTTAGTCACCACAGAATTTGAAGTCGTAGAAGAAAAAGCCCTTTTACGAACAGTAAAAGAAACCTTTGATGAATATGTAAAACTCAATCGCCGAATTCCCCCTGAAATGTTATTATCAATTTCATCGATTGAGGACCCATCAAGATTAGCGGACACTATTCTAGCTCATTTAGTCAATTTGAAATTAACTGACAAACAAAAAATGCTGGAAACATATAATCCTCTCAAAAGGCTGGAAAAAATATACGAATTTATGTTATCTGAGATTCAAATTTTGAAAGTAGAAAAGAAGATTAGAGCCAGAGTCAAAAAACAGATGGAAAAGACTCAAAAGGACTATTACCTCAACGAACAAATGCAAGCTATTCAAAGAGAGCTTGGTGATCGCGACGACTTAAAAAATGAAATTCAAGAAATTGAAGAAAAGCTTAAAAAGAAAAAATTAAGTAAAGAAGCTCATGATAAGGTTAAAAAAGAAATCTCCAAATTAAAAATGATGTCTCCTATGTCAGCTGAAGCCACTGTTATCAGAAATTATATTGATTATGTATTGGGGCTTCCATGGGACGAGATGACCGAAGACAATAAAGATATTATACTGGCTGAAAAAATCTTGGAAGAAGATCATTACGGACTCCATAAGGTAAAAGAAAGAATTGTTGAATATTTAGCGGTTACAGCTCTAGTTGACCATTTAAAGGGACCTATTCTCTGCTTATCAGGACCTCCTGGAGTGGGAAAAACATCATTGGCCAAATCGGTTGCTCGAGCTACTAATCGAAAATTTGCCCGATTAGCGTTAGGTGGCATCAAAGATGAAGCTGAAATACGGGGTCATAGAAGAACTTATATTGGAGCCATGCCCGGTAAGATTATGTTAGCACTTAAAAAAGCGGGGACCTCTAATCCTGTAATCCTTTTAGATGAGGTTGACAAACTTGGTTCAGATCATCGTGGAGATCCTTCTTCCGCGTTATTAGAAGTATTAGATCCTGAACAGAACCATACCTTTACCGATCATTATTTAGATCTAGAGTATGATCTTTCCAAAACTTTATTTATCGCGACTGCCAACTTTTTACAAAATATTCCCCCTGCTTTAAAAGATAGGATGGAGGTTATTGAATTATCCAGTTATACCGAGGAAGAAAAATTAAAAATAGCCTCATTATTTCTAGTAAAAAAACAAAAGGAAGCCAACGGTATTGACAAATACAATGTTAAATTCTCAGATAAAGCTACCACTGAATTAATCAGATTTTACACACGAGAAGCCGGGGTTAGAAATCTAGAAAGAGAAATAGCATCAATTTCACGAAAAGTGGCCCGCTCGATTATCAAAAATAAGAACCAAAAGAAAACCAAAAAAGAACTACAAAAGAAAATCGTAATTACTCCCGCAACTGTCAGAAAATACTTAGGTCCACAAAGATACGACTATGGCAAATCCAAGGAACACGATGAAATTGGTGTAGTTACTGGCCTAGCCTGGACACAACTAGGAGGTGAATTACTAAAAATTGAAGTAACCGTTTTACCTGGTAAAGGAAACCTTAAAGTTACAGGTAAACTCGGTGAAGTTATGCAAGAATCAGCGCAAGCTGCTCTTAGTTATGTTAGATCTCGTGCAACTTATATGGGTCTAGCCGAAGACTTCTATCAAAATATTGATATTCATGTTCATTTACCCGAAGGAGCTATTCCCAAAGATGGACCATCTGCTGGTATTTCTATGGCTACAGCCATTACTTCCGCATTAATCAAGGTTCCTGTTATAAAATCATTAGCCATGACTGGAGAAATCACTTTAAGAGGTAGAATATTAACCATTGGAGGTTTAAAAGAAAAGATTTTAGCCGCTCATCGTGGTGGTACCAATAAAGTTATCATTCCCAAACAAAATGAAAAGGATCTCCATGAAGTTCCACCTAAAATTTTAAAAAACATATCTTTGGTATATGCAGAACATATGGATGAAGTCTTAGTTAATGCCCTCTTATTGCCCAATAAAGATGAATTTTATGAACAATTGAAGAAAGCTCGTTTAATGTATCAACCTAATAACAATGGAATGTCATCTATAGATTCAATACAATGATCTGAATATAATATTAAATCGCGATGATGATCAGATATGGCAGCAAATCACGATGATTCAAACTTAGATTTCCTGAAAGACATAACCGATTTTAGTGAGTTACAAAACAAAATAATAGACCTAGAAAGAATTATTAAAATTGGTCTCCTGACCAGCAGCATTACTCACGAACTTAATAACCCCATTACTGGAATATGTACTTACGCTGAAATCGCTAAGAATAGTACTCAAGATCAACAACTACAAAAAGACCTTGATCAAATCATCCAAGCTGGAAAAAGGTGTAAAAATATAATCACTGGTATTCTTGAATTCATTAAACCCTCATCGGACCAGGCTAAAGAAAGCAGTCAAATAGAACCACATCAAATTATTCAAAATTGTATAGATTGGACCAACTTCTTATTAAATAAAACTAATCGAATATCTTTTCATTTAAATTTGAGTAAAAAATCGTGTCAGATAATAGGTGATGAGACCGCATTTTTTCAAATCATATTTAATCTTATCCATAATTCATTGCAAGCTATCAAAGATAGTGGAGATATTATTATCACCACCCGCCTTTTAAAACCGCCTTCTCGTAAAATTCAAATCACCATTGAAGATTCCGGGCAAGGCATTGCCAAGAATAATTTAAAGAAATTATTCGATCCATTATTCACTACGAAAGACCCGCAACAAGGAACCGGCTTAGGCTTATTTGTCACCAAATCTCTGATAATCAAAATGTCAGGTACCATTAAAATAAAGAGCCAGCTTAATAAAGGTACAACGGCGACTCTAACTTTTCCTTATATTAAATAAATCTAAAATGACAAACACATTAAAGTTTCTCAGAATCGTTTTATCAGCTCTTCTTTCAAATTTTTACATGACTGAGATGGTGGTGGTATTTCAATTTGAACAACATCATGGTGAATTTGTCTAAAATCCCGCATAATGGAGCCTTTGTGTTGAATTACTTGAATCAAATTAGCGACGCCAAATATATTTGCCATTAATCGTAAATCAGCAGGTGGTTCAAAAACAATAATATTCTTGGGTGATCCCACCACCTTTCCTCCCAATGGAAGTAAAGCCTGTCCTAATGCGTAGAGCATCTGTTCGCCTTTATTGTCCCATATGTAATTAGTTGCTAAAGAACATGTGAAAAAGCGAATTTCAGCGCCCGGGGTAGTTATCCTTAAATTAGCTTGTTTTAAACGTCTGACATCGGTTATATCCATTCTCTTTTGAGTTTTTTCACTGCCCCATAAAATTTGGCCAGGATCATCTCCATGGGCAAATATTTCTATACGATCAAAAGTACTATCTTGAGGCATATCTTGAAGTTGAATTATTAAATCATCAAAACTCTTGACCGTAATGAAAGAAGCATTAGGATGTCCTTCATATTTTCGTTGGAAATAATACTCTGGATAACCATTTAAATTACTATCAGGAGCGACTCCATCAATATACAGTACTTTCCGGGGTCCAGGATTCATATCTTTGGAACTCTTTTGTTCAAAAGCATCATGATCAACTTCAAAAAACATTTGCACTAATTTTTTCAGAAAGAAAATCAAAATAATATATCCAACTAGGTATTTAGTATCATCTTTAACGGTTGCTTCTGAAATTTGACAGGCATTTTGACCCATCCTAGCTCTATTCAGAGTTTTAGGAAACAGCATAAGCGGCGCAATTACATAATCTATCATTTCAAATCCAACACCACGAGAAATACGTAATTCAGGACCGGTTTTTACACAATTAAAATCAACTGGAACCTGAAGGTAATCATTTGCTTGTAAAACATGCCGATTATTAAATTGTATTAGATTGGAAGGAATAATTAGTTCTAAAATTAACAATACTACTAACAATAATCTCAAGGCTATATATTCCTAATTCATTCGATTTATTTCTGGTTATTGTTTTCCTACTTAAGATTATAACAATTTCCCATATCTTTTCATAATGCATTACATATTTATCCATGTCGAATCTAGCTTCTTTATTGAACTAACACTTCTTTTATTTTCGTTGGAAAAGTTACTCTCTTCTGGATTGGCCTTGAGAACCCTCAGACATAACACCGCCAAGAAAACCAAGATAATAAGTCTTAACATGATACTTCCCTTTATCAGTTAATACCTTCGAGCTTTTCTATTTAAACTAATTTAATTTACAATTACTTGTTACTATTTTTTTTTCCACTTTTCAATTTCTTTATTATATTCATTTTCTGGCCCTACAAAATCAGGATAATCTTTGCTCAGTTTTTGCCAGATGACCTTTGCCAGCATCCTATGTGCCGCTAGACTGGGATGAAAACCATCGGCTTTAGATATTAATTTGGCGGGATGTTTTCCTAGCCCTTTCCATTTAACTATTATTTCATCTAATGGAAAAGGAACATAAATTAGATCAAAATTATCCCAGGTCATATGTTGTGATATATTCTGTAAAACCTGATTTAGTTCCATCGCTCGCTTGGTAGCATTTTGACGCATGGGAGCTCTGGAAGTTAACCACGTTCTACAGGGATTGGCACCTACAGATGATAAATAAGAGTAAAATCTGTCATATGTAATTCCAAGAGGATGCAAACGATTATGCATGGTTTGCCACATAAATTCCCCATTTGGTATACCAATCAAAACAATACTACTCCCTTTGGGAACTATTTGATCCAAAGCATCAAGTCCCTCAACTATATTCTGACGAAATTGAGTTGAATTGGTCATTTGACTAAGTTGATTATGACAAATATCATTACCCACAAAAGCCACGAAACCCAAGATAGGAACGTCATTTGGCTTTCTAGATAATGTATAAACCTGCTTTAGAAAATCCTTTGAACTAGCATTATTTACCGATAGATTTTGATAATCATTGTGGTTACAAAGATTATTTTTCTGCATATACATATAAATAGATTCTTCCTTAATTTCAGGATCAAAACCGGTTACCCATGATTTTTCAGGATTATCATAACGATCTTTATTGGAGTCCATCAGGTTTGATAATTTAGAATTAAGATCAGCTTCTACCATTAATTGAACAGGTATTTGAAAACCCGCCCCCATGCTGTCACCAAATATAACCGTACCCTTTGGTTTAGAGTGAAGACAATATTTCTCTTCCTTAGATTTTTGAATCAAATCATCCGTTATAGTTCCCTTAATTCCATTACAATTTTGATCAACATCACCAAGCGATCTATCATATCTACCTGGGTATATAAATGAATTATTATCACTACAATCTTTGCCCTTCCAATTAGCTCCCCTATACGTTTCTCTAAACGGGGAAAATCCATCCAAATCCAGATCAACCTCTGGATTTGGTGAGTTTGTAGCCATCACAACAAGACTAAATTCAAATATAAAATAAACGATTATTACAATATACCTCATCTATTAATCCTATTGTGATAAATCTACTTTATACCAATTGATATTTTAGGTTGATTTTATTTTAATGAAATTTTTCAATAAATCAAGGATTATAAACTGGAATTACCCCATAACGAAAAAAAACGAAGAAATACACCGCAGTTAAAATTTA
>CAZJDM010000053.1:0-25829 GCA_964544765.1 uncultured bacterium | reverse complement strand
CCCATCGATGTTTAAACCTATTTAGGTAGGTTTGAGTAGGTTTTTAGGAACGGTAGGATTATTTCTATAGAGGATGAAATTTTTAAGGTGGATCTGGATGGTTTTAAAGGAAACTCCGGTTCTCCTGTTTTAAATCCTAACACTGGTGTTGTTGAAGGGATCTATGTACGAGGTAACCCAGATGATTATTCTTTTGATTGGGATCTTGATGATCCGTGTACTAAGCCCGTAAGTTGTACTACTTCTACTTGTCGTTTAGGTGATGTTGTTAAAATTACTAAAATCAATATTGAATAAGGTTATTATTCGATAATTGAGTTGACATAGTCCATAGTTTTATATATTGCCAAAATTGGGTAATGTATATTTATGGGGATTTTCGATATTGTATCTAAAATAATAAATAAAAATTAATAAATACGAATACTTAGATCTCCTGTTGTATGTGTAATTATTTTTCTTAAGTCAGTTAAGTATATATAGAATTTAATAGTTAATATAGTTAATATGAAATATGACCTTTTCGGGTTACTAAAACAAAAGTTCTTCTCATTTTTGCTTCTCATAATTAAATAAAGTATTAGCTTTAAAATAATTAACCTCTTATAAAACGATGCTTGTATAAGTAATTGATTTTAATTTTGGAGGTAAATTATGCAAAGGCAAGTTTTATTTAAAATTCTAATTTTGATGTGTATTGGTATGTGGGGATGCTTAATACCTGAGATGCAAGCACGTTCCAATGGTCCTTTTACAAGAATCCCTGTTTTAAAACGACCAATATGGGTAAAGAATCAAGATATTAAATCAGTTCATCTAGCAGAAACGGTCTACATCAAAAAATTAGAAATATTTGCCGAAGGTGTGAGAAACAATGCAAGTTTTGAGGTTATGGTAAACGGAGAGAATAGGGGTACTGTTTTCGCTCCTGGTACAGATCCTACATATAATGTGACAATAAAGGAAGCTGCCAGTTCCATTCAATTTAGAGGAACTCTTGGGACATCTAAAATTACCCAAATCTATGCTTATGTTTCTAAGACTGAGGAAACGGTTGTCAAACGCTATGAAAGCAATTCCTGGTCAGCGATTGCTTCTGATATTATTGATGTTGCTACGGAACTTGAAAAACACGCTACCTATGAGCAAAGGAGAGATTTCCTATTTCCCATCAAAGAAGCTGCTACTGATTTATACGCTGTAGCTGAAGGTGGGGGTGGAATTTCCAAAATTGTGAAAAGAGTTGAAGAATTGATAGAACAGATGGAGATGGCAGATAAAAAGTGTTCTTTAAATCATCTGTCTCAGCAAAATACTCAGGGCGATCCAGAAAAGAAAAGTAAGAAAGAGAAGAAAAAGAAATGTAATAAAAAGAGTGCTGAAAACCAATTTAGTTTTATTGATGAAATGCTTCAAAAAGAAGCAGCTGACGGTTTAGCACAGGAACTACTTACGCTTAAAGAGCAGCTAAAAAGTCTTTTATAGAAGTCTTCTTTATTGATCTTAAGTTATTAAAAACTGCTGGAGATGTTAGTCATTAATTTATGTTCTATCATCTTCGGTAAAAACTTTTTGAAGAAAAAATTAATTATCGATGAGAATTAAAATGGGAATTAAATACTTGACTAATGAGAGAAAAGCATTTATTTAAATACCTCGTTAAAATATAATTTATATATATTTTAATAAATGGATTAAAATTATGAAAAAAATATCTAGAAGCAAAATAATTTTGTTTAGTTGCTTATTATTTATTAATTTGTTTATCAATTGTATTTACGCTGAAGAAGAGAAAAATGAATTAACCGAATCTAGATATCGTTTAACAAGAATAGATAAACTTATCACCAATATTGAGTATTTTGTTGAAGAGCATGACATACCTAGATTATTCCTTCTAAGAAAAATAACCAAAATTGTTTTAAATAATTTTAAAAAACATGGATTAGGTAATATGACTACGATACACAGTTATCAAGAAATGTTGATCAAGTTTAGATATTCAAGAGTATTTTTATCTCGAATTAGAAGTGAGAGGGTTGCCAAATGGATCGATGAGTTAGGGGTAATTATAGAAAAGATAAATAAAGCCAGAGGGTTTGATAATTCTCCTTATAGTAAAATTACCTATGGTATTTTTAATCAGATAACTACCTTATTTAAAGCATTAAAAGAGATACCCAATATTTCTGATGAATCGAGCCGAGTAATATCGAAATTGATACCTAAGTTAGCCAGAGTAGTTGCTATAGCAGATCAAGGTGATAGACGAGGAGCTTATGATGCTGGAGATAAAATATATTGTGAAATTAAGGAACATTATAATCGTTTTTCTAATGAATTTGCCACTGGCGGCCCCTTTGAAATGATGTTGGAAATACGAGGTTTAAATGAGTTTTATGCGGAGTATGCTGAATTTGCAAAGTTTGCCAAAAACCGCGGTAGAGTGTGTGGTAATGAAATTAGCTTTGGAATGGATACACCATAAGCCAGGAAAGTGAAACTGATTATGAAAATACAACTGATTTCCACTCCTCTAATAATATTAATAATACTATTTACTTTTTCATTATTAGTATCCACCAATACTTATGCTAACTGTCGAAGATTTGACGATTGTTGGGAAGTACAAAGAGCCAGAGAGAGAGCTGAAAAAGATGAATTTATACAGAGGTCCAAAAGACAATATCAAGATAGGATTGAAATAGGGGCAACTGTATTAAGGGATGGGGTTGAAAATGGAGATTACCCGATTGAAAATTATATTGGTACAGTTACTGGAATTGGTACTAATGACTATATTACTATTCGATTTAAAATTAATGGTCAACGTACTGTCTCCACTTACAAAATACAACATTTAAGTGTTACGATTCAGGGTTGTATAGACAATTTTTGTTCGGGTGATCTTATTGCTTTAAGGGAGTCTAAATATCCTCTTGAGGGGTATAAAACAGTTTTTAGTAGAGTAAAACGATTGTTCTCAAATCGAGTTATGGGTGTCTTATTTGAAGGCCAAAAGAAAATCAAGTATTTTGAAATCCCTCATAAAAATATTGAGGAGTTTTATCAAGAATTTGGTGTTATGGTCCAATGTTACCAAGGTTTATGTGCAGGGAACACAACTCAATATAATGGATCTAAAAAAGTAGAAGTACTGGCTGTTTATAACAATGGTGTAGTACAAGGATATGATAAAGGTAGAGGGAAATTTGTTGATTGGATACGTGATAATCCAGGAAACACACATACAATCAGTCCAAGTGCTTCTAGATCATGGGTAAGATGGTATCTACCTAGATTTAACAGAAGAATAAAAAGAATTAAGGCCAATCTTAGATGGAAAAAAAGAAAGGCAGAAGAAAAACAGCAGCGTTTGGCAGAAGAAAAAAGGCAACAAGCAGAAGCAGCTGAAGCAGAACAACAGCGTTTAGCTGAGGAACGTAGGCAAAGAGAAAGGCGTGAAGCCTTTATACAAAAAGCCCTAAAAGAGTTCTCCATAACAAATTTTGAAGTACCTTTAGAAGTGTTGTCTACAGGAGTATACCCTAATAAAGCTAAGTTTATGAAAAAAATAGCTGCGAAAATAAAAGAGTTAGATGTCCCAAATATACTTAGTCCGGAATCTTGGATCTATACAACCAGACTTTTCTATTTGATGGCCCTAAAGCCGTTTATGGAAAACACAACAAGTAAATACTTTAAGGAGAAAGTGTTTGCTAAATATAAAATTTCTTTAGAAAGAGAAATCCAAAGATCTAATATAAAAGAATTATACGAATTTGAACCGACTAAACAAATTAGAATAGCCGCTCTAAATCTTATTTATATCAGTTTAATAACCGTTAAAGAGTTTGTTTCCCAAAGTGAAGATCAGCAAGCTGTAGGAGCCATAATTGCTAAAATAGGTAGAGCTTTGGCTCAAGCTAAAACTAAACAGGTTAGTTGGTCGGTTATAAGAGATTTATTAGCACTACTAGACAAACATGAGGATATGATATCTAGATTAGCTCTTTCACCACATACTAAAGGTAGAGGACTAATTATTTCTACCTTAAGAGAGTATTTTGCGGGAAATGTATAAATTTGAAATCGTTAACGGATAAAATTATTGAAGCTTGGAAACATCGATTCAAACATGATGTTGAACAGGCTTATTTTGACTATGTAGAGTTAAAGCAATTAATAGGTATTGATGTAGATGTAGAAGTGGTTGTAGGAGTAGAAGAGTTTTTACCAAAGAACATGGACCAATCGAAAAATAAGTCTTCCGCTATTAATCAGAACTATGCTCATATTATACTGCTGGGATCCTCGATAGCCCGTGCTCAAAGAAATTATCAAAAATCGGATACTCTTTTTGAACTGGGTAAAAAGATTTGCCAATTATCCTCTAAATCCAAAGATTATTTTTTACAACAAGAAACAGGAATCAGATATTATATTCAAGGAAAATTTTACGAGGCTCTTGAAAGTTTTATTAACGCTAAATTACAGGCTCCTGTTGAAGAATTTAAATTAACTTGTCTTACTAATGCTCTTTTTTGCATGGATTTACTAGGGATTTCATTTCAAAATACCTTAAACGAAATCAAATCATCATCTCTGTATATCAATAAAGATCCTTTATTTTATTACACCATAGAGCAATTTGAAGTGCGTAAAAAGTTTCAAAAAGGCGATTTTGATTCTATCTTTAAATTGAGTCAAAAGAATGATCAATTAGCTAGAGAAGGCCGTATAGCCGCGAGAACGGATGTCAAAAATATATTTTTCATCAAATGGTTGGAAGGTTTACCTTACCACCGTTATTCAAAGGTTACCAATCTGGATTTAGAAGAGTTAACTAAGCGCCAACAATCATTATATTTAGGCGCTTTTCGATTACGGACATTACAGGGAATATTACATCCTGATGATCTTATCAATATCAACTTGCAAGAACTGATTGATCGAGTCTATCTATGGGTCTGGAGATGGTTGTATGATCCAGACTCTTTTCATATAAAAAAAATATTTGTTCTAGTTGATAAAATCGATTTATCAGCCGATTCACATCGATTAACTATCGAAGATAAACAAATGTTAACTAATGCCCTGCTATGGATATCACTATTTGGTCAAGAAGAATTAAGTAAGATAGAAAAGTTACTAAGCATCTTATCACCATCTTGTTTTACTACGCCATCATCTAATTTTTCACTCTTTGAATTTGAGCGTCTTTTTATTCATTACTTTTTTGCTTTACGAGATAATAGATATATCGAGGCCAAAGATCTTTTACAATCAATTCATCTGCATCCATTAAGCGCCGATCGACAGTTAACCTTGCCTGAATTAATAGAAGAAAAAGCAGAAGTAGAGGCAGAAGAAGAATCTGTATCTAAAAATCTTTTAAATCGACTGAAAAGTAATTTAAATAGAATTACTAATAATATTCAGATTAAAAACACTGATGAGTATCTTATTAATTTAAATAACTCTAAAATAGTAAATCTTAAAACTAACCAAGAGACTATTTCTAGGCCTATGACTTTGGCATTGCAGTTGCTATCTCAAAATTTTACCGTGAAATGTAAAGATTTTTTAAATTATTGTTTTGGTTTGTCCAATTATAATTCATTCACTCATGACACCAAGATTTATAATTTAATTTCTCGGATAAAAAGTCAATTTAAAAGCAACCTTACTTTACATGTAAAATCTGGCATGGTTGTTTGTAAAGGTACCTGGGAAAATTTTACATTTTATGATGCTTCAGGGCCAACTAAACAAATTATTACTTACGGATCATGGCTCAATTTGGATAGTAAATTAGTGACTTCATCTTTGCAGTCAAACCAAAACCAAAATCAAAAGATAAATGAACTTTTCAATATTGTAGATCAAGAGGTTTCCCGTGGGCAAATAGAAGAAATTATTGATCGACCCAGAAGCACCGTGAATCGTTTGTTGAATAAATGGATACAAGATGGATTAGTAGAAAAAAAAGGAAAATCGCGTAATACCAGGTACAAATTTAATGAGTTATTTAAACAAAAATTTCAAGACGGAGTGATAACATTATGATCAAATCATATTTTATTGTCACAACGTTTTATATAGTATTTTATTTAGTGTTTAACACATTATTATCTGATTTTCTTATCGCTTTTCCTGCAGATTATATTGTAAAACTAACTTCTCAGGTATGTGATCGAAGTTGGAGTTCAAAAGGATCCGGAATTCTATTTAAAAGGAATAATCAAACATTTGTAGTTACTTCATCTCACGTAGTGTTACCGTCCCAAAAAAATGTCTGTAATACAATATCAAGTCCAAAATTTGGAAACGATTTAATTGTAATTTTACGTGTTGCTGATTGGTCACGTGGATTGGCTTTGTTGCAGTTAGTTCATGAAGTTGATCGTGAGTTTATACCAAGTATGGATGCTTTTCAATCGAGTTTGTCCTCAACTCCTCCTGCTAGTTATATTTTAGCTGGATTTCCACATCATTCTGACAGATTATTAACCTATCCTAGTGCTAAAGTTGTTATGAATAAATCAGATCGTCATTTATTACCAATGGCTGGTCATATTATTGAGGTGGTTGGACATGGTGAATTTGGAATGAGTGGAGGAGGTCTAATCTCCGAATTGGATAAAAAAATCCGGGTTCATGGTTTAATATCGCATCAATATATTAAAATAATTCTGGGAAAGCCTACTCAAATTCATGTTTTTTCTCAATCTATTAGAAGTGAGAATCATTTATTAATTATTTCGGCTAGTGATATCAAAGCTTGGTTGCATCAATTTTTTGCCAAACCAAGTCAGTTAAAAATTCATTTTAATAAAAATGCTCAAGATATTATTCAAGGTAGAGATATTGTTTATACTGGTGGACTTGCCTTTGAACTTAAGAAAATTAGTATTGACGGGTTATCAGCAATTGGGACTCAAGGAGAATTTGATGCTGCTGCTACTAATAATGGTCACAGCCCAGCTGGGGTAGGAGGTCATGATCCCATCGGAGGCGGTAAATTTAATAGTTTTGGTAGTACTGATTCTATTAGGTGGGGAATAGGTGGCCATGATCCCATAGGAGCTGCGGGAGGTGAAGACTTAAATGGAGATCAATCAGGTAATTCATCTGATTATCATAATCATGAAATTATTGTTTCTTTGGATAAAACAAATCAAGGTGGATCTTGGTATGATAAGAACTCACAAGAGTGGGCCTTAAGTTTGAAGAAGAAATTGCATACTCACAATAAGCTTAGAATTCCCTTCTTTGTTTACCAACAAAAGCCAGTTCTCTTTAGATCCCTTGAAATGTTTTTTACGAGATTAAAACAGGAAGGTATGCATGCCGCTATCAGTTTTCCAAGAGGTGTAAATGGTCCTTTTAATTCAAGTCATAAACAAATAGCCAAACATGCTGATGATTTAAGTAAATTTACTAAGCAAATTTTAAATATTTTGAGGACAGAAAATCAGCCAAATAGACAAAAAATAGGAGCATGGTCGGAATCATGGTCAGATGCAGAGGCTGATCAAAATAAATCAATAATTGAAACACTAAACCGTTTAGATTTTTTTGCAAACCTTTTAATAAATCAAAATAGTTTATTAGTAGAAATATCTACACTAGAAAAAATTGAGCGAAACGATGTTTTTTGGACAAGACTATTCAATAATGATGAAATTTTTGAACATGCGGTTAATCTAAACGCAGCTTTACTAGGTTTAATAGAAGCTTTGAAACGTGTGCAATTATAGTAAATATTTTTCTAAGTATGGTAATAGGTTATGTTGAGAAAACAATCTATCCTCCAAAAATTGCTGAAATTGTTAAAATTATTAATAACCTTATTACTCAACTACAACATTTGTGCTGCCAAAATACCTGATAGATGTGATTTGTTAGAAGCAGAGAATCAGCTCAATGGAAGTAAAGTTACTTTTCAATTTTTAGCCCACTTTGATCGAAAATATATACCTGCTCTTGATTCTTTACAACAATCAGCATCTTTTAATTATTTTTTACGAACAAAGGGGTGGGAGTGGAGTTCTGAATTATCTCAAGATAATCAAGAAACCATCATTACCTTATATTTTTCATGGTTTTTCACTAATTTGAAAGCTGAGCAAGAAACTTTAAAAGATAGAGCACTCAAAGAACAACTTGAATCTCATGGTTATGATACTTCATCATTATCAGCAACAGCATCAACAACGGCGTCGACAACAGCACGTCAATTATTAGCTCGTCTAAGTCAGAGAAACAAAAGGCGCCTTGAAACCGAGCTGAAAGTAGCTGCTCCTGTTCCAAATCTACAAGAGGTCAAAGATCTACTTAAATGGAGTTAACATTTGTTCATAATACATCAAAATCTTTACATAGCGCGCTATCTTTCTCAAGCCCGATTATTAGTTCAAGACAGCTGACACGTCTGGGATTGCCGGGCGGTTTAAACTCTGATCAAGTCTTCAATAAAGATGTCTTAAGATCTGATGACAGTGTTTTTTTTCAAGTTTATTTTTCTCAAAAAGGAAAACCCTTTATTAGTGTCCGTAATTCCTACGGTAAGAACTCTTTAGTACTAGATAGAGAACTGGCCTATAGAGAAGGTTGGATATCAGCTTTTGTCATGACTGAGGGAGATTTATTTGATGTGGCCGAGATTTCTTTTCCACAAGAATTAACTGCACGAAAAAGGAGCGAGTCCTTTGCAGATAATACAATATATTTTGCAGGTAAGTTGCACTTATTTGATTTTACTTTAGCTGATTTCGAAGCAGTATTTTTTCAACAATTGACCCAGCAGTTAAGTTTATTGGCTACCAGCAATCAACAACAATACCAACATGCCATTAGTGTTTTAAAAAGCAATGATCCAATAGCAATTCAATTAGAGGTTCTTAATCCTTTAGTTTTTAAACCAATGGGTGTGGGACCCGCGGGATTTGAACTCAAGGTACCTGTGTTAGTCGATTCAGAATATATTAATTTGTGAAAATTGAGTTCAGACTTAATCTGGTGTCAAATTTTTCATAAAATTAGCTGATTCTGTACGTTCTCGAAATCCTTGTTTGGCATAGAATCGTCTTTTATATGAGGTCCACGTTTTACCATTGTTAAGTTGCAATCTAGAACATCCTCGGCTGCCGGCTATTTCTTCTATGGCATGGAGCAAGCGTTGACCAATTCTTTGGCCGGTAGCATCAGGATGCACAAAGAGTTCTGAAATTAAACCTTCCTGACCTCTTAGAAATAAGTAATCATTCCAGTGAGTTGAAATAAACCCTAGTACTTTTCCGGATCCTTCGGGTGCAGATCCTCTATTTGATGTGGTAGATCCTTCAGTACCTACTTCTGATTGAACAGCTACTAAGATGGTGCTGCCATTTTTTTGAGCCTTTTGTAATCGTACTCTTAAGTGAACCTCGGCATCTTCCGCGTTTAAATATGGGAACCAACCGGTACTGCGTAATATCTCTAAAATGGTTCTAGTATCATTATTATTGTTTACATCAGCCGATCGTATAGTGATATTTTCCTTGGCTAAAAGAGGGTTTAGTGAGAATATCGATGAAAATATTAATGATAGTATTAAAAAGAAAAGGAAACAAAAATATTTCACCAGGCTTGTGTAATTAAATAGTTTTGTTATAGTTTTTTGTTCTGTTTCGTGCATTATGTTTCATGGGTTTCTCGGATGAAACTCATCCAAGATACGGCCTGGGTTTTAATACTTTTCTTACTTGATTTAGAGGCTTTTTTCAAATATTTCAAGGCTGCTTTTGATTGACCGGCGTAATGTTTAGCTATACCCAAAGCCAGGTAAATTTCTTCACGTTGATTATCTTCTTTGTTTTCTTCTTTACCTATTTTTAAACCTTTAATAAAAGCTTGGGCAGCGTCCTTCCACCTTTCGTTTTGACTATATAAATGACCCAATTTAACAAATAAGTTGCTTTTTTGGGCTTTAGTAATCGCCATTTCAAGTGTTTCAATAGCTAAATCGCTTTGATGGGCCAAGTCCCAGCTTGAGGCTAGAAGCTCAAGATTTTTTTCATTATCCTTTATCTTTTTGGCTCTAAGGGTCTTGTCTAACAATTGTGCTGATTGTACCGGAATTCCTAATTGTAAATATAAATTAGCTAAGGTAATGATATCGTATTCTTTGGTGAGATGGCCCATTCGATAGGCTAGTTCTAAAATAGCCAGAGCCTTAACGGGTTGTTCTTGGAAGATATAAATTCCGGCTAATTGCTTCCAGTAGTTGGCTTTTTGAGGATATAATTTTACCATTTTTTCTAACACGGTTACCGCTTGACCATATTGTTTCAACTCAATACGGATAGCTAACAACAATTGATACCAATTTTCGGGAATTTTGTTTTTGTTATTATCTTTGTTGGTTGAGTTAATTGCTATAGTAATAGGTTTAAGAGCTTTTTTAAATTGTTTTAGGCGAGCATAAGCGGAAGCTAATAAAACCTGAGCCTCTAGTTTAGGCTTTTCCACATAATTAAAAAGTTCATTGAGAATAGTTACGGTTTTTTGGTAATTATTTACTGACATATATAGTTGAGCCAGCATATACATCATCCGGAAAGTCTCATTAACCGAGATAGTTTCTAAGGCCAGACATTGTTCAAAATATTTGATGGCTTCTTGATAGTTGTTTCTTTCTAAATAAAGGATGCCATAAGCTTTAAGTACCTGGGCATACTCATGAGGAATTTTTTTGGTTTTTTTGGTCAGCCTTTTTAATAAAGGTAACGCCGCTTCACCTTTAGTTTTACCTTCGCCCTCTTGAGTTAACCGGTGAACGCGTTTTAAAAGTCGAACCGTGCGTTCTGAGGTTAAAACGGGACTTCTAACTAATTTTTTTACAGCACTGGTAGAAGTATAACTGAAGATAATAAAACCAGCTAAAATTGTTATACTTATTATTTTTTTCATAACATAACACCATCTTAAATTTAACTTAAATCTTAGGCTTCAAGCTAACACCTTATGTTGGTTAAACCTTATGTTTGTAATTTAAACCCTATGCCTCTAATTTAAACTCAATTTTTACATTATTATTAACCTGTTTTACAGGTTTACCGTCAATTAATTTAGCTTTATACTTCCATTTTAATAGAGCTCTTCGGGCAGCTCCATCAAATATTTTGTTGGGTTGTGATTTTATAATCTCAACATTTTCAACAACTCCTAAGATATTGATATCGAATCTAAGTAGTACCCAGCCTTCAATGCCAGCCATAGCGGCCTTTCGTGGGTATTGTGGGGCTATGCGAACTATGGGCATAACTTCTCGATTAGCGCTGTTACCAGCCGCGATATCATTAAGGTCAAAAGAGTTGGCAAAGGATGAGGGCATATTTACCCCAGGAATATTACCTTTCATACTGAGCGGGTCAATTTTAGCCAGTTTCTTTATATTCATTTTCTTCATTTTGGGAGGTTTGGGCGGTTGAATTCTTTTAGGTAAAACTCTTTTACGTACTTTTAACTTACTGGGGGGCTTTACTTTAATAAAATCCACAAAACTGAGTGAGTTATTGGATTTTACAACAGAGTGACCCTCAATTATAACTTGGGACATAAAGAAAAACAGTCCTAGTGAAAAAGTAATACTGAAAATTAAAGCAAAAACGTAACGCATATTGATATTAATCCTGACCTGACTTAGCGGCAATTGAAATATTGTAAATTCCCGCTAATCTAACTTGATCCATAACTTTAACTAATAATCCAGATTTGGATTCTATATCTGCCTGGATTACTACCCCTCCTTCGGGATTTTCTGCGTGTAATCGTTCAACATTAGCTCGAACTGAACGGATATCAATATGTCGTCTTTGCATCCAAATTTCACCGGTATCAGAAATAGCGATTAAGATAGAAGCTTTGTTCTTGTTTTTGGCGGTACTAGCTTTGGGTCTGTTTATACTAATACCAGACTCTTTAACAAAAGAGGTGGTAACTATAAAAAAGATTAACATAATAAACACGATGTCTAACATAGGTGTCATGTCTATTTCTGCTGAATCATTATTTTGATTTACTCGTCTAAATCTCATTAATTTTTCCTGTTTTGTTTGTCCTCTTTTTTTATCCGGCTGTTTTTAAAAGTAGAAAATCTTTTAGAACTCTCACTTTTTTAGCTGATAAATGTTCTAAATGTGATCCAAAATATAATCCGGTTAAAGCTGTTACCATACCTGCCATAGTAGGTATAGTCGCCATTGAAATACCAGATGACATCATTCGTGCGTTACCGGTTCCTAACAGGGCCATAACATCGAATACGGCAATCATTCCGGTAACTGTTCCAAGTAATCCAAGTAGAGGTGCGATCATAACTAAGGATTTTATGAAAGGGATAAACTGTTTCAATTTTAGTGATTCTTGAGATAGAATCGTTTTACGAATGTTATTTTCTGATTTGAAGGAAGTAACTTTTCTTTGGTTCCAGTTCTGTATTACTTGCTTAGCTTGCTTAGGATAGAGAAAAAGAATATAGAAATATCTTTCTATTATAAGAGTCCAAAGAATAAAAGTAACCCCTAAGATCACCCACAGCACATAACCGCCGGCTTCAAGAAAATCTCTGATATGTTCAAAAAAATCTATAATAAATAGATTTAGTTTCCCTATAATCAATTCACTTTCTCCTTTTCCCAATGGGTTGCTACCATCCCCGCACTTTGTTCTTCGATTATCTGTACCAATCGATTACTTTTGTTGGTGATAATATTATGGGACAATAATAGCGGTATAGCAGAAATTAGGCCTAATACGGTTGTTACTAAAGCTTGAGAAATGCCGCCTGCCATTAATTTAGGATCACCAGTACCGAATAAAGTAATTGATTGAAAAGTGGCTATCATACCTGTTACAGTACCTAAAAGTCCTAGAAGGGGAGAGATAGCGGCTAGAATTTTAATAGTTTTGGTTCGCTTTTCTAATTGAGGTATGTTCTTGAGGATAGCTTCATTGAGTTTTAGTTCCAGCTTTTCTAAATCGCTTTTCTTGTTTTCAAAATAAACCGCTAGTACATTACCTAGTGGATTATCTTGAATTGGGGATTCACTTTTAAGTTGAGTGTTTATTTTCTTTTCTACTCTAAAGAGGTAAACCAGGCGTTCAATAGCCATTAAAAGTCCAAAAGCTAAGATGATAAGGATAATGTAACCAATTACCCCACCTTGTCGTATTCGTTCCATTAAACTAGGAGCCTGTACAAGTAAAGCTAATATAGATCCTCTAGTTGGGTCAATAGCAAAAGGTGAATAATCCGCTTTGGTACTTTCTAAATCACTTGCCATATCCAAGTATCGTCCTGGTGGTTGACGAGAATATTCGACCAGTTGTTGTGTTTGAGGTAAAAATTTTAGATATTTTCCGTTTAGTATAATATTAAATGGACCAACACGGGTAATAGTTTTTTCTTGTTCCGCTCCATCTTTTCCAATTATGGTAGCTGGATATTTAACAGTTTTGCCTGATTCGGTCATTTCTCTTTGGATTTCATACCACAGTCTGGTTATCTCCTCAATATTGGAAATTTCTTTTTTTTCAGCTAGGTTAGCAATAAATTTCATTCTATCGGGAAATTGAGTGGATATAATCGAGTCAGTAAATTGAGCTCTGGTATCTCCAGCTACTTGACGGATCACGCCAAATATTTCTCCAATGGTTCCCATGGTCAAACGTAATTTTTCTTCTGCTCTTTCCAGTGATTTTTCATTATTCTCAAACTGATTTTTTAAGCTGTCCCGTTGTTGTTCCAACTTTGCTAGTTGAGTTTTTACCGCTTGTAATTTGGCTTTTTGCTGGTCTTTTTGTATTAGAAATTCTTTTTCTCTTTGCTTATTTTCTTTATCAAGTTGTCGATTTTGCTGAAGGACCTGTTTTAATAAGTCATCTAAGTTACCAGTTTTTTTAGTAGACTCGGACTTTGACTCAGATTTAGATTCAGGCTTAGTTTCAGGTTCAGCATAGATAAAAGGATTGTTAGGTAAGATGAGTGAAGTCAATAACAGAATCAAAGAAATTCGTAATAGTTTTTTCATTTTAACACCTCCGGCTTAGCAACGGGGAGCTTAATCAGATCAGGAACACTTTGTTTGTGGGCAATTTTGATTCCATTTTTAACTGATTTAAAATACTCATAGGAGAGTTCTTTCCATTTCTTTTCTTTCTTATCCCAGGCTCCATATTGAGTACCGTTTAAAGATTGATACAACAAAGCAATTCTACCAATACGTAAATATTCAACGGTTATGGGTTTTTTGCCCTTTATTTTAAGTGGACCTTGATAAGCTTCGATGGTCCTACCGTAATTGTTCTCAATTTGATAAGCTTCCAAAATCCGCCTAAATTTTTCGGAAGTGGTTACATCAGCTCTTTTCATCATGGCAGATAGGTTTCGAACCCTATTGGTCCTTTCCTCAGGTAAGAAAGGAGTATCTAGTTGGACAAATTTTTCCAGCATCGAGATCATTCGGTGCATTAAAGGAACCGTTTCTCTGTTCACCTGGCCTATTTCCGAAATTTGTCTTTTAATAGAAGCTAGTTCGGATTCTTGAGATTGAATAAGGTCACGAAGATGATCATTATAAACTTTAGTATCGTCAATACTTGCTAACGTTTGTTTATATTCATTTAGTAATCTAGTTGTTTCTTCCGAAATCTGTTCAACCCGTTTTTGTGAATCACTTCTTTTCTTGATGGATTTGAGTTGTTCATCAACGATCTTTTTATAGGTATCTTTTCCGAATAAAGTTAAAGAGAAAAATATCCCTAAAATTATTCCTACTAAAAACCCTTTATTGATTATCTTCATGTTAAAAACCTTATTTATCCTTTTCTTATGTTAGAAATTTTGCTTATAAGCCGCGTAAAATGTTTGTCCGAGCGCATCGTGTTTATTATAGTCAAAGTTAAATTGATCAACAGAATCATCCTTGGGGGGTAGCGTATTTAATACATTATTTACCCCTAAATTTACGGTACCGTTCCAGGGAGCTTTAAATTCATATTTAAGATCATATTCGGTGTAAGAAGGAAGATCCCCTTTTTCTTTAACTTGTTTTTCAGTGCCCCCTATTGATTTAGCGACAACAGCTATACTATGAGTAGCAATTTCATAAGTTATGGTTGCGTTATTGCGCCATCTGGGCATAAAAACCTGACCTATACTTTCTTCTAATCCCATACCAGGGAATCCTTCATTTTTATCTGATAAAATGTGAGAGTATTTACATTCAAATTTAAACTTACCCCAACTAAATTGGGGTGTTTTAGCTTCTAAATCAATATCAAATCCATACATTTCATTAGATGATAGATTTAATTCAGGCGCTTTGATTTTTTCTAGATATCCTTTTTGGTTTCGAGTTAATTCTACCCCATACTTTGAAACATCTACTCCATCTCGATCAGCTTTAAGCATTTGATCCAAAATCATTCCTACTTCGTTAGTTGTTTTGAGGTACCATCCATCAATTCCAAAATTAAAATTGGTATGAGGCTGATATACAAATCCTAGGTTGGCTAATCTTGATTTGGTTTCCTTTAGATCTTTGTTACCACTTGTTTCGTACAGAGTTTGAACGGTCTTACAAGAATATGGATCTTTGACTCCATTATCTTTGTCTTGTTGACATGCTTTGGCATCTATTATAGCTGGAAAACTCAAACTATCGGATGCATACAAATCTTGTAGTAAAGGTGCTTTAAAACCTGTCCCAGCTGAAAATCTCATTAGCAAGCTATCAATCATTTGCCATCTAACACCAATTTTGGGATTGAAGGTATTACCAAAATCGCTGTAACTATCATACCTTCCAGCTAGTTGTAATTCTAAATTGGCTAATAAAGGTAATGAGAATTCGGTGTAGGCCGCGGACAAACTTCTATCTCCACTTCCTTTTCCTCCTGGGTTACCAATTACGTCACCCTCTCGGGAGAAACTATCAGATTCAGTATAAAAATCCTCTTCTGCTCGTAGTAGACCAAAAGCAAATCCGACTGGTCCAGCTGGTAGGTCAAATATTTCCGTAGTAATATTAAAATCTATTTGTTTTTGGGTTGAATGGGATTTACTCCAAGGCTGATAGTATGCTGAAGATAAATCTCCTCGTTGTCCTTCTGAGGCAAAGGGGTTAAACTTTCCTTCTTCTAGAATCTTTTCAAATTTGGAGGTGAGGCCAAATCCTTCTGGTTCCCACATAACATTACTAATCTTTCCATAGGAAGCGCTTATATCCCAATCAATAGTATCCAGGAAGGTTCCTTGAACTCCAGCTAAAAAGTCTATCGCGGTTTTATTGTTTTCAAGTACCCTATTTCCCAGCTCTTTTAGTCGGTAAACAATTTTTAGGTTTGATCCTGGTTCGATTCCTGGCAATGGTCCACCATCTGGACCTAGGGTGTCAGCGACCTTTGATTTGAGGGAAAACATACCAGGCGAGGGAGCCATAGTTATTTCAGAGTGAATTCTGCGTAATCCAACACGCGAAAATACTGATATGTCTTTATTTATCTTAAAAGAAAAGTTAGTACGCATACCCATTGACTCGATTTCTGGAGTGTTGGAGGCATATTTAGCAAAGTAGAACTTACATTTATCTCCTTCTCCGACATTAGTAATATTATCTTGTGGACAATTAGGACCAGGGAACCAATCAGTAATACTGGACGAACCATCTGCATTAACTTTTATTCCTCGATAACTTCCAGGGCTTCCCATTGTATTCCACCCATCTTTACTCCATGATCGTTGATCGCCAAAGATATATTCATTTTTGCTATAGTCCATAATAGTTAATACCGAGCCTTTAGCATTAGAAACTCCACCAACCCAGCTATATTGTTGTTTCCTTCCACCATCTTCTTTGGGGAAATACCATTTAGTAGCAAGTTCAACTCCATTGAAATCTTTCTTAGTGATAATATTAATTACTCCACCTAGTGCATCAGAGCCGTAAATAGCTGAGGCTCCATCTTTAAGAATTTCAATCCTTTCAACTGCAGCCATAGGTATTAGATTTAAGTTTACAACTCCATAGTAAGCATTTTTAGTAATTCTTTTTCCGTCCAAAAGGACTAAAGTGTTAGTACGACCAGCACCATGAATATTAGCATATGCTGTAGTGAAATTTCCATCACCACTACCATAACTACTAAAGCTGGAATTCTTTAATACATCAGAAATAGAAGTGGCCCCGGTACTGTTTAAATAATCTTTATCTAAAACTACGATAGGAGAAGGTCCTTCGATATCGATTCTCTTGATGTGTGAACCGGTAACCTTGTATTTTTCAACATTTTTATTATCTTGTTTTGATTTTTTAGATGTGGTGTTACCTGAATTTTCTTTTGAATTTTCAGCGGCATAGGTAAAGTTAATCGTTTGAATAAACGAAATTGTCAAAATTACTTTTACCAAGTTAAACATACTCTTTTTCATAAATAGCCTCCATTTCATAAATGATCTCCATAAAATGTGTGATTTCAAAAATTATCTCCGGATGTAAGAATAGACAAACCAAGCATTATTATACACTATTTGTACGATAAGTAAATTATATATTAAAAAAATAATATAATAAGGTAAATATAGTAATAAAATTAAGTGGTTAATGGAGTGTCTTAATTTTGTGCGCTGGAAACTGTAAAATCACCATTATTCACCCTCTTAACTACTTCTTCCACTAAGGCAACCGCGGTTTGATTATATTTCCAATTGTCAAAAATATCCGTATACATTTCAATATCATCCCCAAACTCTCTGTTTCTGATCATTTGTGGTATAGCTTCTACACTTCGTAAATTACGAACTACATTACCGATATGATCCATTTCTGGTTGTAGTATATTATCAACAAAGGATTCAACTGTTTCAATATTTTTCTGGGGATCTAATCCTTTTAGATATCCGTCGTTATATCCAATTTCAGTATTGGAAATTAATAACCAATTTTGCAATCGTCGGTACAATTCTTGATGGTCCAAACGTGAATGGGTAAATTGAATAGATTGCTCGATTGGTTCTATATCATTAGCCATTTCCTCAATAGTTGCATAAGAACTTTTTCCCATGTAAACACCATTAGTAATAAAATCAATATGAAATTGAGGAATACGAGGAGCAAATTGACATTTCACACAAATTTGACATCTTTTAGTATCAACTGTTCTTAATGGTCTAGAAGAAGTATTTGTTGCCATATTAATTGAACCACTATTACTAACAATTGCCGTTGCTAATGCCCTAATAGTTTGTTTAACCATCGACATTACACTAGCTTTACAAATTGCTGCTTTTTCTTTTCTAATGATTTCACGCTCGGCAATACTAATGCTCATAGTTATTTCAGCTACGGTACCTTCCCCTTCGGAATCTGCACTAAGGGTATCTTTTTGGGTTCTCGAAAATTGTCTGGTTCTATCTTGAACTAGTTTACTTATTCTGGTTGCTTTTTCTGTGCTTGTGTTTGGTAAAAGAAGGTAAAAATCTTCAGCGGTATAACGAATAAAATAACCATCAGTTGGTATATGGGGCCTAAGTTTCTCAATGAGATCTGAAATCATCTGTTCAGTCTTTTGTTCTCCAAGAGAATCTCTAATTTGGCTTAAATGATCTACTTTGAGTTGAACCATGGCAAAGGATTGAATCTTCAAACTTTCAAAAGATAATATAAAGAACTCCATGAGCCATTTCGGACCCAGAATATTAGGTGTTGAGGGATGTTGATAATAATCAATCTGGGATTCTTTAATTTGTCTTAAAAGAGCTATTTCAGAGGGTTTTAGGTCAGGACTTGCGGCAAGTTGATCAGCTCTGGCGAAAATATTAGCAAGTTTTTCACGGTATTCAGATAATCTATCAGGTGACATAGTTGCTTCATGTATGAGTGTCATATAATCAACTGCTAATTCTCCGCAAGGCGTTTTTGCTAATAACGAATCAGTAAATGTCTGGTATATAGTCAGTAAACAAATTAACCCAATTAAAGAATATTTAATTTGAATAAGTAATAAAAATAATTTTTTCATTCAACACCTCGTCATACTACTGATGTTAAGTTTTCGGCTTTATGAGCCTCTTTAAACTGATCCAACTTTACCTAATGGCTGATATTTAATGAATCGGGGGAAATTTGATTTTGAAATATAATTTGCCTTAGTAGATCATTTACTAATTTAGATTAATTATCAGGGATTTCCTGAGATAGGTTCTAAGGGAATTGTGGAGGGCGCCACTTTTTCATAATCATGCACCCTACCGTATAATGCACCCTACCGTGAACTTAAGATTTTTAATGCTTTCAAAATTAAAAATAATTAGGTAGAATTTACATCTATATTCAAACTGAGATAAGCATAATTAATTGAAGGAAAGCAAACAGAGATAAAAAATTTATGAAATCAAATGAAAGCAAAATAGAATTTATTCTTAATAGTAAGCCTGTTTCAGTTACTATAGATTCAATGACACCTTTATTATGGGTGATTAGAGATTATTTTTCTTTAACGGGTACAAAATATAGTTGTGGGAAAGGTATCTGTGGTGTCTGTACTGTATTAGTCAATGGTAAAGCTAGGCAAAGTTGTTTGTTACCGGTTAAATTTGTTCAAGGCAGCTCTGTGCTTACAATTGAGGGCCTGCCTAAAGATGCATCACATCCTTGTCAGAAAGCCTGGATCAATGCTAGAGTATCTCAATGTGGTTATTGTCAACCAGGACAAATAATGTCTGCCGTTTCTTTACTCGATTCTAAACCCAATCCTACTGATAAAGATATTGATCAAGGGATGAGTGGAAACCTGTGCCGTTGCGGTACTTACCCTCGTATCAAAAAAGCTGTCCGGCTTGCCGCTCAATACAAGAAAGATGAAGCAAAACAAATTAAATAAAAAAAAGCTGGATTAATCGTATCAAATCCTCTATATAACTAATACCGTATTACTGTTACCGTATTACTGTACCTTTTATCTTAGATCATTTAAGTTGATTTCAATATTTGAGGATATATGCGTAGAATAGTAATAAGTAGAGTAATTTCCTGTTTTTGGTGTGTTGTTTTTCTGACAACTTGTGGTCGGTTATCTCAAAATCATATTCAAACTTTATCAGGTTCTCATTCTCAAGATAAAAATTTACGTTTGCCATATGGTTTAGATCAATGTCACTCCTTACCCTATGATCAATTTTTTAATTGTCTGGCTGATAAACTCAAGTGTCGAGATAATGGTGGTAACACTTATTTGGAAGATATTGCTCTTGGGGTTATAATGAGTTATCAAAAGGCTGAATTTAGTGCAAATGGACGAAAATGGTATGCCCAGGTCAATCAATGTTTGGCTGATAATATTTATAATGAGTTGAGGAATTCATTTTTACAAGATGGTTATCTAAATAAAAAAGATGCCTGTGATATTACTGAGGAAGCCTCAATGAGATCCCATTCTTCGTGTTACAATCGATATGGTTTTTGTGCAGGAGCTAATTTAAAGAACCCACGAAAGGGCAGTGATGAAATAATTCTTACGGCAGAAGACTATCGTAAATGGTTGAATTTGACTCAGAACACAATTATAGAAAGTCCGTTTATTCCAGTTTTGAAAAGTGCGTTTAATGTTGGATTTGATATAGCACCTTTTATGTGGTGTGCCTACAAGGGAGCTGATGACCAGTATTATGAACCATCACCTCCCTGTGGTAGATATCCATGTGGAACCAATCCTGCAAATAAAGGGATATTCTTGAATTGAAGAATAGCGAACAAATTGCCCCTTCGCTGGAAGAGTTTATTTTATTGATATTAATTTTCATAGACGCATTATTAAACAAACTCAAGATGTTTGCTAAAAGGTAAGTCACGAATGCGTTTTCCAGTAGCGGCGAAGATCGCATTACCTAAAGCTGGAGCAACAAGTGGAACTGCTGGTTCCCCAATACCGCTGGCTGTATTATTGCTTTTGATTATTTCGACCTCTATAGAGGGACATTGATTTAATTTGCAAATAGGATAATCATTGTAATTGTTTTGTTCTACAACACCTTTATTAAAAGTAATCTCTCCAAATATTGCGGCCGACAAACCAAAGATTATCCCTCCTTCAACTTGTGAAGTAACAATGTCCGGATTTACAACTTGACCACAATCTACCGCGCAAAATACTTTTTCTAATTTTATTTTTTGGTTGTGTATCGATATTTCAAATACCTGAGCTAGATAACTGCCAAATGATTGGTGTGCAGCAATTCCTTGGAAGGTGTTTTTGGACTTTGCACTCTTCCATTTGGACAGCTTAGCTACTTTATTTAGTACACCAAGATGTCGAGGTGAGTTGATTAATAATCGCTCTCTAAAATGATAAGGATCTTTTTTTCCTAAGGAGGCTAATTCATCTAAAAAACTTTCTATAACAAAAGCATTTGCCGAATGTCCCACTGACCGCCAAAAACCGATACGAGCGGTTAAATCGGTAGTAACTAGACTGACACAATGGTTGGGAACTTGATAAGGAATATCACTTGTTCCTTCATAAGATGTTGGATCTCCTTTCCATTTTAAAATTCCACTACCTAGAGACACCATCCCCGATTTTATAATATCGGGTAGCCATTTAGGTAAATACATGTTTCCAAAATTATTGATCATTTTTTCAATAATGGAACTAGATACAATCTTGTGGGACCAAGCTAATGGAAATCCATCTTGATCTAAGCAGCCTTGAACTTCATGATATGACGCTGGGCGATAAAAATCATGCTTCATATCTTCTTCCCTGGACCAAATAAGTTTAATTGGAACTCCTACTTTTTTAGCAATAGAAACAGCTTGAGAAACAAAGTCAGTATCTGACCTTCGACCAAAGCCTCCTCCTATATAGAGATTGTGGATATAAACATTTTCTTCCGGCAAACCAGATGCTAAGGAAGCGGCGTTTCGACTGCCTTGTGGACTTTGAGTGCCCACATAAACATCACATCGGTCTTTTTGTAGGTGAGCTGTGCAACTCATAGGTTCCATAGTAGCATGGGCCAAATAAGGAAGCTGATACTTAACTTTGATTGCTTTATTTTTATTGCTATTAATAACATAATCGGCATCCCCCTTATCCTTAATGGATGTACCGTCTGAAGATTGCGCTAAGTCTTGATATCGCTTGAAAAAGGTTCTTGAATCAATTTGCTCATAATTTCCGGCTTTCCAAGTTATTTTTAAAGTTTTTATGGCTTTAGCTGCTTGCCAGTAAGTTGGAGCAACTACTGCGATACTGTTTTCTAAAGAAACTATCTTATAAATAGTAGGATCTAATTCGTGCTTAACCGTAACAATTTTACCGTCACTTGTTGGGCTATGGATAATAGCGGCGTGCATCATGTTGGCCAATTTTATATCGGTCCCAAACAACACTTGTCCCGTTACTTTAGCCACAGCGTCCAGTGGTGGTATGGATTTTCCAATTAATTTATAATCAATGGGTTGTTTTAAAGTAATATGATCTTCATTAGGGATGGGGGTATTTTTGGCTTCTTCAACCAATTGGCCATAGGTGAAAAATTCCTGTTTTGAAGGGTGTATAATGGTCCCATTTTTAGCGATGCATTTGGATTCTTTAATCTTCCATTTTTGAGCGGCTGTTTTGATAAAAATTGTTCTGGTAACAGCTCCCGCTTTTTGTAGTTTTTTCCAAAATCCTTTAATTGAGTTACTACCACCAGTTACCTGAACTCCCATCTCAGGATTTTTATAAGCGGAGTCAGCTGGAGCGAATATAAAATTTATTTTATGAACATCTACTTCAAGTTCTTCAGCTAAAATAGTCGATAGAGAAGTCACAACTCCTTGACCCATTTCGGCTGAAGCAATGATAAAAGTTATTTTATTATCAGCGTCTATTCTAATCCATGCATTAGGAGCGAATCTAATTTTGGTATTGGGGCTGTAACCAGGCAATTGAAGTCCAAATAAAAAAGCTCCAGAAGAGACGGAAGTGAGTTTAATAAATTGTCTTCTAGAAATCTGTTTGTTCAATAAAGACATTTTGGCTCCCATGATTTGTTAATTAGACGGCAAGTAGTGCCAATTTAGTTGAGTACAAGGGCTATCCTTGTTTTAGTTTAATCTAATTTAAATATAATAATATCATATATGTAAAGCAAATAAATCCAGTTTTGCGTTGTTTTTTCCTCCGTTTTATATTATTTAAATTGGCCTGCGGCTATTCTCTTGCCTGAGAGCTAGCCTACGTAGATAGCCTACTGACTGATTTAACTTACTGTAATATAAGGTAAATATGAATTTTAGACTCTTAATATTTTTTCTTTTAAGCTTATTTTGGGGATTTTCTTTTGTTGCTATCAAGGTAATTGTTGATAGTATTCCTCCTTTTATCGGTGCAGCCTTACGTACAGGCTTTGCAATTCTTTTTTTACTTATAATTTATAGGTTTGTAGGAAAATCTATCCAAGTTCCTCGAAAATTACTTCCTAAAATATGGATAAATGGCTTATTTTTGCAGGGTTTTCCCTTTGCATTTTTGTTTTGGGGAGAAAGGTTTGTTTCTCCTGGTTTAGCAGGTATATTAAATGGAACTTTTCCTATTTTCACTCTAATCCTCACTATTATTTATCTAAAGGGAATTGAAACTGTCGATGTTAAAAAAATATTTGGTCTTATTATGGGATTTTTTGGTATTTTCTGCATTTTTTATCCCAAGCTTAATTTAGGCGGGCTTAGTAATTCGTTTTTAGGGTCAACGGCTATTATTCTGATGTCCGTATCTTATGCTATAGGTACTATTAAAAACAGGAAGTTAATTGCTGTCAATCCTCAACTTAATCTTTATGGAAATTTATTTCATAACCATCTTTCAGCTTTTGTTTTTCTTCTTATTCTATCTTTAAGTATGGAAGGGTGGCCCCATTTAGGGGTTTTATATGATAATTCGTCCATTCTTTTAGCTATTCTTTATTTGAGTTTGTTTTCCAATGCTATTGCTTGGATCATATTTTTTTATTTGATGGAAAAATGGGGAGCTGTTAGAACTGTATCAGTCACATACATAGTACCTTTAGTTGCTTTGATTGCCGATTTTATTTTCTTTCAAAATCTACCTCTGAGCTATGAGATTTTGGGAGCTGCTTTAATTTTATCCGGTGTAATTATTGTACAAACAAAAAGTAAAATTAATATAAATTCAGAACATGATTTGCCAGCAAGACGGATAATGGCAAGGAAATAATTGATAATAAAAAGCTTGCTACAAAAAATTGGTTAGCGACAATTCGGTTACCATTAGCTCTTTCAATAGCTATTGGAACAAAAGTTAACGGTGGTGCAGCGGCCTGCAGTAATATTAAAAATGATATATTTGTAGGTGGTTGTATTAAGCTTAAGATATAGATAACAACCAGAGGAAAAACAAAATTCTTCACTAGAACGAATTTGATTATTTCTCCCGTTAATAATTTTTCTTTTCTTTGGTAATCAAGATAAATATTACCTCCGATTATTAAAAATAGGATGGGAATTGACATTTGTCCCACCAACCGTAAAGAAGAGATGATAAAATCGGGGATAAATTGTTCAAAGTGAACAAATTTAATAATCATGGCAGTTATTGTAACCACTAATAAGGGATTTAGAAGTCGAGTAGGTTGTTGTGATTTTAGGTTAGAGTTCCTAAATATCAATGATATGACATTAAAGAAAAAGGGGGGGTAAAATATAGTAAAGAAAAATAGTTCCATTACATATAGTGGTTCTTGATTGAATACTCTTTGTAAAATAATAAGTGGAAAAAAGATCCCGTTTTGTAAAAACATACAGGCAAAAAATTCGCGTCTAATGCTGTGTTTACTTAAATACATGGACATCAGGGACATAATTAAGGAAATCGAGGTAAAGAACAGCCACCAAAGGGGAAGTGTCCACCAGCTAGTATATTGGTCAGGATTGAAATTTTGAATAACATTAACAAAGATTAAACATGGTAGAGCAAGATCGATAACCAGAGGCGAAAGCATATTTAATACGCTTCCCTCAAGTATCTTACGATGTATAGACCAAAACCCAAGTATCCCCAAGATAAGAAGTACCGCAACTGATTCAAAGACAATAATAGCTAGGCTCATATAGAGTTTCTTTCAATAGCCTCCTTGAAAGCATGCCAGGATAGACCAGCACACTTAACCCTAGAGGGATAGTTTTTAATATGGGAAAATATTTTTAACTTACCTAGTTGATGTTGGTCACCTTGTGGATCAAGTGTTCCAATGATTAATTGGTGAAATTCATTAAATTGTTGATGGGCCTCATCGATGGATTTTCCTTTTAAACTATTAGTCATCATTGAAGCTGAAGCCTTAGAAATAGCGCAACCCTCTCCTTCAAAGGCTATATCTTTAATGGTTCCCTTCTGATCAACATTTAGATAAATTGTGTATCTATCGCCGCACATAGGATTAAAACCTTCAGCCTGGTGAGTTATATGTTCCAGTTTTTTAAAATTTCGGGGTTGTTTGTTATGATCCAAAATAACTTGTTGATACAATTCTAACATATTTAGATTGGTCCTTTAAATTCTATTAAAATAATTCTCTAACTTTCTTCATTCCTTGAATCAAACGATCAACATCTTCCTTGGAATTATATGTTGCAAAAGATACTCTTGTGGTTGCGGGAATACCGAAAAAGTCCATTAACGGCTGATTACAATGATGACCGGTCCTGACCGCTATACCATTTCTATCTAATATTGTTCCTATATCATGTGGATGAATATTTTTCATGACAAAAGAT
>CAZJDM010000052.1:0-25924 GCA_964544765.1 uncultured bacterium | reverse complement strand
TTTTCGAGAAAGCTGAGAACGGAAGACTGATAACTGAAGGCTGCGGACAAAGTCCACCCTATGTTACTAAAACTGTATCGATCTGTTTAATTGTATTGATGGTGTTTTTATCATTTAAATCATCCAGAAAAACTCTAATCAAATCTACTAAATATAAAAAAAGTTATACCTATAAAGCGGTTAGTGATTGGTTTATGGTAAATTCTGAACCAGAGGAAAGTATAGCTTTTATTGAGATTGGATTATTAGGATATTTTACTAATAATCGTATTATAGATTTATGTGGATTGGTTACACCACAGGTTATTCCATATGTCGCTCAAAAAAAATGGGCCTGGGGATTTTGGCACTTTAAACCAGATTATTTTCTTTATGCCAATCATTTTAAAGGGATATTAAGAAGAATAATACGTGATAAGCGGTTTAAAAAGAATTACCGACCAGTTAAGCGCTTTTCTTTATTTGGTAGGTACGATTTGATTGTTTTCCGTAGAATCAAAAAAAATAGCATTAAATAATTCAAAATTATCCTATAGTATCAGATATATAAAATTAAATAGTATTATATCTAAAGATATTAAATCAGGAGCCAACTATTCCTATCTAGACTCTTTAGGTCAAATGATCTCTTTTAATTACTCTAATCTGAAAGAAGAAAATGCCACCGGCTCGTGTGAAACGCATCAGCTACAGGTTAAGGAGTGTACAGGCTTAATTGATATAAAATATCTTCAGCTTGGTGGAAATCATCCTGGTTGACTGGAAATTCTTCTTTCATCAAACCAGAAATCATTTTACCAACATGAGGAGTAAAGTTATTTTGAATCTCTTGTTGAAACCATGAATCTAAAGCAGGTTTAATTTGACTCGCTGCCAGTTCTTCCATTCCTAGATTACTTAAATAGCGTGTAACCGCAGGAGTACTTAATATTAAAACATCCCAAACACTCAAATCAACTACCAATGCATAAGGTATCAAGACTGTATAGGTTACAGGCAAATGTCTCATAAAGCTTAAAACGTACTCAGTAAGTAAGGTACGGAATCGATGTATAGGTTTTCTAAGTTCGGTTTCAGCTTCTAAAAATTCAATAATGTCTCTTTGTTTTTGTCGTTGAGCAAAAGAGGAGTAGAATTCTTCAATAGATGTGGTTAATTGGGAATAAATTTTTGGTTCCCATTTAGCTATTTTCTGTTGGCGGTCTTTCTCAGGAAATAAGGATAAAAAAGGTCCTTTGAGGATAATTTGGTTGGCTACAGCTGCTTTGATTTGATTAGCGTTGGTTCTAGCGGTATCTATCATTTTAGCCAGAGTGAGTCTTTCTTGAAATTTTTTTGGTTGTCGCCAATTATCACTTAGCAAAAATGGGGGTACAAAAGGTTTAATTTTTTCTTTTATAGCATATCGTATGGCTTCAATGGGTGTATGTCTTAAGATTGTCCAATTTTTGAGATTACGAAGTCTTGGTGGTAGTAGTTGGTTCCAGAGTTCTAGAGAGACTTCTCTCATTCCTTGTATTGGGAAGTTAGTTAAATTGGTGATAACTACTTCTTGGGCTCTTTGTTGGATCTGTGATTCAGCTTCTAAAATATGGGTGGATGAATTTCTCAATCGACTTAGATAAGCGGTAGCGCCTTTATGTACAGATGCAAGAACGTTACCAAAGGTTTCTTCTTTAATCTGTTGTGATCTTTTAATAAGGTCATTGACAAGTTCTGGAAAGGATAGGTTCCCTTCATTTTCATCTCTGCCTTTATTTAATGGTATTAGTTCGGGAGTAACAAGAGGATTTTCCGCAACTTTGGCTGATTCAACCATAACAAATCGACCCTCAACATTTACCGGTAATCCTGTGTCGGAATTGATGGGGGAATCAGGATGCAGATCTCCAGCTACTTGCTGAAACATAGTTTCTATATCAGCCCTTTGACTGTGGCTGTAATGTCCTTTAAAAACTAATATAGATTTTCGGTTGCCTACACTACCTATAGCTTGAGTGATAAATTCGTAATTATCGATTGTACTGTAACTTTCTTTGGAAAAAATATAAATAAGAACTTCTGAGGTTCCGTAAGCTCTGAAAGCTAGGTCTTTATTAGCAGTATCTTTGGTATTATGACCAGGAGAGTCTAAGAAAATAGCTTGTTCAGGGATAGTGTCTACAGGAACTATTAAAGCTGAATTATCCTCAGTTTTTTGATGCGATTCTCCTGATATTACGAAATTACCTATCCGTCGGCGTAAATTAGATAGGAGTCCTTTTCGGATGTTTGTTTGATTTTTAAATACTTTTGACGGATGAGCCATGACCACAATTCTTTTGGTTACGTCAGCCAAGGCACCTATTGTAGATAAGGGAGACAAGTTTGGTTTTGAAGGACTTAAATAACTGGCTATGGCATTAAATAATGTGGATTTACCAATATTGGTTGGCCCTACTACACTGAAGATTAAAGGAGAATTTTCTTCAAAAATTGGACGGGCAAAGAAATGGTAGATTGACTGCCACTGTGCTTGTTTTTCATCTTTAGGTATACCTAAAGCTTCTCTGATTCTTTTAATATGCTCCTCTAGGTTTTTAAGAAGTTCTCCAATTGGATTTGTAGTGTCAGAAATTCTTGATCGGGAAGAAGGGTGTGCAGGATCACGTCTTGGTCTTGATTTTTTGGGCTGGCGTCCACTACCTTGGTTTTGTCTTAAACCTGGACAATGAGTTAATGGATCAGCTTGATTAGTGGAGGCATCCATATTTTCAAGATTAAGTAATAAGGTCAATAATAGGAGAAAATAAGTGTTGTTTTTCATAATGTTTTTCATGTGGTGTATTGAAAAGTGGTTATAAATTAGGGAAGCTCCCTAAATTTGGGCAATATATAATGAAAAATGCATTCTATAACAAGTGAAGTTTTACTGACATTTATATAGCATTGAAAATACATTCAAAAAATTCTTAGTTATGTTCTGTTTTTCAGGCGTTGATGTATTTCCTTGTTTTGATCAAAGCAACATGATAGATAACCTACCAACATTATGTAATTATTTTGAATAAATAGTTAGTGTCTTTTAAAGTAGAGGAAATTACCTGTAATTATAGGAGTGCTTATGCGGCGTTACTGTCTATTTTTTATTGCCTTTATTTGTATTATCTCTAATCCCATAATGGCCAAACAGCAAATCGTAAATCTTTGTAATGTGGATGAAAAGGCCATAGAGAAGCTTCAATCTGAAAATTATAAACTTCTAAATATTTATTTGAGTGGTGGTACACGGTGTGCTTCTTTTGTAATATATGGTGAAGATGCGATAGTTAATTCAGAGGTTCTTCACATCCGTGATTCTTTGCCAAGTTCGCATACTTTACTTCATAATGATTTAACTCTTCCCTCGGTGGTTTTATCTCCGGATACTGTGAGATTAATAAATATTGATAATGTTGCCCAGAAAACTTCTTATGAGATTTATGATGATTTCGATACTCCTGATAATGGCAATGATGATCCTCATGATGATGGTATTCGTGCGCAACTATATACGCTGGCATCTCAGTATCCCGATATTTTGGATCTGCTAGTATTGGGTAAAAGTCATCAGGATAGGGAGATCATTGCCCTTAAGTTGACCGATAAAAAAGCTACGGGTGTGAAAAAAGGAAAAGCTTTATTGGTGGGATTGCATCATGCGCGTGAATGGGTATCTACCGAAACATTAATGCGCTTTTTATACGATATAACTAGAAAATATCAGGCTGATTCGGATATTCAAAATCTACTAAAAAAGGCCGAAGTATGGATTTTGCCTGTTTTAAATCCAGATGGATATCAATATACTTTCACTAGTGGAATGATGTGGCGCAAGAATATGCGTGATAATAACGGAAATGGCCAATTTGACTTTGAGACGGATGGAGTTGATTTAAACCGTAATTACGGTGAATTTTGGGGTTTTGATGAACAAGGAGCTTCAAATATTCCTGGAAGTTGGGTCTATCGTGGTCCTGATCCATTTAGCGAGCCTGAGACAAGAGCTTTACGAGATTTAATCGTAAAAGAGCATATTACCCATGCAATCAGCTATCACACATATAGTAATTTGATATTATATCCCCGAGGTTTTCTGGATAATGTCATCCCACCAGATTATCCCCTTTTTCGTTATTTAGCTGGTATTCCTGAAAAATCAGCTATAACAGACTCTTCTAAACAAGAAAATTATCGTCCCATGTTGTCTGCGGATCTTTATACCACTAATGGAGAATTCACTGATTGGGCCTATGGAAATTTGGATGTTATCGCTTTTACGGTAGAGCTAACTAATACTGATAATGGTCATTTATTTCCAGATGACGATAAAATGTTGGATCAGGTTTATCAGGATAATCTTCCTTTTGTGATGGATATTATTAAAACAGCTGTTAATCCAACTCAACCTAGCTCTCATATTCAATCAGATCCGATTCAAAAATTGCAGCACCAGCCTCTCCAAAAATCTTATGGAACCAGTCAAGAGATTGAAGCGTTTGCTGCTTCAGGATCAAAGGTCACTTTAGAGTATTTTGCAGATAATGATCCTATTTTAAAATCAACTCGTTTTTATCTTACCGATCAGGGGCGATATTTTGATCGTTATATAGCCAGAATTCGTCGGGTTGAAGAAAAGACTAATTATCGTATTAAAATGAAAAGCGGTAACGATGAGATGGTTATTCCTCAGGTAGGTTTGTATAGTTATATTGTTGTTAAGAGCGATAAGAAGCCTATTTTGCTGGTTAGTGCCGAGATGGATCAAACTACCATGGGACCAAAGTATTTAAGGTATTATACAGATGCTATTGAGCAAGCAGGATATGAAGGTCAATATGATTTGTATATCAAAGGAGTAGGAGAGGTAGTTGATTATCATGAGGTTTTATCGCATTATGATTTAGTTGTTTGGTTTGGGGGTGATAACAGGTATGCCTTTTCTGTAGGGCAGGATAGAGAGATTACGCGGTATTTACGACAAGGGCAAGGTAATTTATTTTTTACGGGACAATTGGCAAACACAACTGGTGGAACTAGTACTAGTTTAATGGATTATTATAACCTAGATAATCTCTTTTACTACTCATTTGGAATAACAAGTTATCTTGAAGATATGGCTATGTCAGGGGGGAAAGAGTTTCCCGAAATTGTTGGTTATCCAGATTCTTCTATTTTTAATGGTAAACGTTTTAGGTTGGGTCATGGTTCGGGCGCTAAGAATCAACGACACGTAAGCTTTGTAATGCCTACTGATGATGATCAATATTCTCGTTTGAACGCAACCGCCAATGGGCCAAAATACACGCTTGCAAGTAATTCTAATCAACCCAGTTATCATACTATTTCTACTAAAATCGAGGTTCCTCGTAAGGATGCTGTTAAGTTATATATGGATTATTATTATACCTATTGGTCTTCGATGCATGCTGTAGAAATTCATAATTATACCGATGATACGTGGGAAACAATAGTACCTATTGAGGGAGCTGAAGAGATGCCAAGTGAATTTGTTAGTGATTCTCTGCCTGCAAATATGATGGAAACCATCCCTCAATTGAAGCGATACTTTAATCAAGATGGCACTATCAAGAAGGATCAGGAGGGTGTCCCCTATTTACATCTTTTAAATTATAAAATGAAATTTGGCCAAACCGTATTTGATTTAAGTAAATATCAGGGTAAAACAATAGAAATTTATTTTTCGGCCATATTGTTTGGGGGAAATAATTTTGGTAATGGTAAGGCCTTTTTTCAGTCTATGGCATTAGAAACTAGAGATAACATCTTAACTCCGCTCACTCTTTCTGATGGTTGGAAAAAAGTGGGTCTAGATCATAATTTAGGTGGTGTGTCGGTTATGACTGACAACACTGTCTTTTTTACCTTTGGTTTGGAAGGAGTTGATACCAGGCAAAACCGGGCTGATATTATGAAGAATGTGGTAGAATATTTGCTCAGATAGGATATTTATTATTAAAAATAATCATCTAGCTTCTCTTTAAAACGCATATAAACTATTTTGAAACTCCAAAATTTCCGATGGTAATTACCAATTTTTTGATATTCTATATTTTAGTATTGATAATACCATGGGCGAAACCCGCACAACGCTTAAACAAGGTTTTAGGCCTTAACTGTTAGATATTCCATCTAAAGCAGCTTTTAAATGTTGACAGGGAATAGGGGTGTCTGGAGTTTCTTTTCTAAGTACAGCCGCTGCTGTAGATAGGTTCATCATAATTTTAGTCGAAGGATCCCTACCACTAATTGCTAAGGTGGTTGTAAATACTGCTGAGGCGTTTGATGCGTGACGAATACGGATGGCTGCTTGGTGCTCAAGTCTTAAATAAATGGTTCTATTAGTGGGATCATGCTCATAAATTTTTGGCACAAAATCTGATTTTTCGTTATTAGGCTTAATAACAGCTATCAAAGCATCTATGGCTTTATTATTAATAGTAAAAGTAGAAATCTTTAAAAGGACTTCTATCTTACTTCTTTCTTGTTCCCAGAATAGATCATATAATGATATTGCCGAAAAAGTTCTCACTAATACATTCTGATGTTCCAACTGATCCACTAGTTTAAGGGCTTGACCTGTAAGCTCAACTATCCTGAGATCATCTTCTCTAGGATAACTCTGGCTTTTTAGGGTATTCATCACTTGTTCCAAGATTTTAGCAGCTTCTGCTATGGCAGTAATTTTTCTTTGAGTATCGATTATTTGTGAATCGGTAGGACTTGTTTGTGAGCCATCAGTATTTATTTCCTGCTTTAAGCGTTGAATATCTCTTGATATCTGATCAAGATTTGCCTCTTTTGCAATTAAAGGATTTGTGGTTAAATTAACTAAACATAGTATAGTAAGCAAAATAATATTCTTAATGATATAATTACTCCCGGTTAATGATATTCAATTTTTAGTATAGCTGACTAATTACCCTATTTAACTTGTGTTTGCAAGTAAAAATATGCGTAATGCGAAGTGCAAGTTTCACTTACACACCGCTTTTTAAGCGTTTAACTTCTGAAATTTTCTGTTGGATGTTCAGAAATTCTGTTGACAGATAAATTGGTAGCGGGGACAGGATTTGAACCTGTGGTCTACGGGTTATGAGCCCGTCGAGATACCAGACTTCTCCACCCCGCGATTGAGATTATTTTATGCCCTAATTACGGGCTTTTAATTGGTATAACAATATTGTTTACACGTCAAGCATTTTTAAAAAAGATATATCGTTCGGATTCGATAAAGTCACCGGAAAAATCTCGATTTAAAACTTTTTTATCAAATTCAAAATTGTGCTTTTTTAAAGCCTTCTTGACTACAGTATAATCAGCAGGTAACATGCATTCGACTAAAGGAGGTTCAAATTTAATTTCAAGATATTTCATAAGAATATCAATTGTTTCTTCTATATATTCATTATAATCAGGCTTAAATGAAAACCTTATTTCGAAGATAGGAAAGGAGAGTGTTAGACTTTTGTATTTTGATATTCCAATATAACCAATAATTTCATGATCGATTTGGACGGAGTTTATATGAGTGTAGTCAGGAAACTTGATTATTCCAGAGTCCAACGGATTTAAGATCATATTCAGATAATGTTCGTTTAATACAAATTTTATATAAGGGAAATCTTTGTCAGCTAAAATTTGTGTTATTGACTTTGTTGTACTTGAGTTAAGGGGCTTAATTTGAACCATAAAAAAGCCTTTGACTTAGTAAATTAAAAACGATAACCTTACATACTGAACGTTTATCCATATCACTATAATTTGCATGTTTTATTTTGATCTAAAGAGAAGGTAAGGTTCTTATTCATGAAATACGGTGTTTTTTGTTTCTTGTTATTATTTTTTTCTACACCGTTAAGTTCTACACTTTTACCTACTAATAAAGTATTAAACCTCTCAAATGATACGCCTTCTCCATCTTCAATTTTATTATATACTGCCAAACCTGTCGATGAATATGTTTTAGTTTTTAGCAAGAATAAACAAAAATTAGATCTTTATCATCATACTCATAATGTCAAATTAAGAAAGTTATATACGTTTGCGGCTACTAGTGGAAAAAGGCGAGGAAATAAGGTTGTTGTCGGAGATTTGAGAACACCAAATGGTATATATAGCTTTAAAAAGATATTGGAAAAAGAGGTATTAGCTCCTCGATATGGTATTCGAGCTTTTGTAACTAATTATCCCAATGTTTATGATAGCGCTGAGAAAAAAACTGGTTCTGGAATTTGGCTCCATGGTCTTAATCGTCCTTTAAAACAATTTGACACCAAAGGTTGTATAGCTCTTCGCAATGAAGATTTAGATCGACTCACCAAATTTATTTCTTTAAATAACACTAGCATTATAGTTGGAGAAGATGTAATAACAATGTCTCCTATGGTAGCTAAAAAAACAATTATGACTACAAAGAATTTACTTAATGAATGGAAAAACTCTTGGCAAACAAAAGATATCGATAATTATATTTCATATTATTCTGAAAAGTTTAAATCGAGTAAGATGAATAAAAGGCAATGGTATTGGTATAAGAAGGGATTAAACGAGAAATATGACAATATTTCTATAAATCTTTCCGATGAAAAATTTTCCCTTTTTCAAAACCAGCTTATTGTTACAGTTAACCAGGAATATTCATCAACATATTTTAAAGATAATGGGATAAAAACATTATACTTTATTAAAGAAAAGGGGACATGGAAAATTTTATCAGAAAACTGGATTGCCAGACCATCAAAGCCTTCAATTTCTGTTAGAAATATAGTAAAATACAAAACTCAGTAGTAAGTATTTTAATTAACTACTGAATTTTTCAAAATAGAAGTTCTGGCGAGGTTTTTTATGGGAAGGCTTTCCCCCACAGAAAAAAAATTAAACTTGATCTTTTTTATAGGATCAGGCAAACCAAAGACGTTTCGTCTGCCTTTTATAGTAATTGAAATAGCTGGAATCTTTTTGTTAATAGGCATAATTACCGTAATTGTGCTTTTTTATTCTAATACCCAACATCGAAATAACATTCTAAAACTTGAGGATCAGATTGTTAAATTAAAAAAAGGTATTTTCTATAATCAGGTAACTTTTAATAATATTTTAAGTCAGAAATATAACCAAAGAAAACAGTCTGGATTTAAAACCTCCAAAGTATCACAAGTAAATCAAACAGCCTATTCTGAACCAAACGAAATGGTTAATAGTGAAATGGCTAATAGCAAAGTGGTTAATAGTGATAATATATATACCAAGAAAATAAAAGAAAACAATGTAAGTTTATCATCTAGAAACCAGGCACCACCTATAGCAGTGAAACATATTTTGGTAAAAAAAGCTGATTCCAAGATCAACAAATTAACATCTAATCAAAGGTTAGTCTCATCTTCTGATGTTGATAAACCCAAAAAACTGGTTTCAATATCTCAAATAAGATTTAAACATGATGGTGAAGATCATTTTTTAGTTTTTCGTTTGAATACTAATAATAGTCAATCTAATGAAGCTTACAAAGGCCTATTAATAGTAAAAGCTCGTTTTGTTAACCCCAGCAATAAAGAAGTAGCCGCAGTAAGTAACTATCCAAAAGCTATAAAATTCAAAGATGAACGAATAATTAATATTCAAGATGGTTATAGATTTAGAATTAGAAAATTTAAGAATTTCAATATAGCGCTTAGAAAACTAGGGACAGAAGAATATTATACAGATGTTACTTTTTTTGTCTTTAGTAGAGAAGGAGATCTTATTTATAAGAATCATCATGTAGCAAGTTATTAACTTAAAGCAATGGATGGGTTTTGTCCTTCGTGTTAGATTAAAAAGGAGCTTAGAATGTATAAATTGATTTTACTTTATATTTTTCTTGCCGGCTGCTCCACAGCTATTTCAGGGCGTGTTACTCTTTATGATTCATTAAATAAAGAGTTATCTTATAAGCAAGATGACCGTACAACCACAATCAATATAATACGAATTGACGCTCCTAACGTTCAAAAAGGCAGTTATACTATTAAATCGGATGCTCAAGGATTCTTTAATACATCTAAACACAATATTCAAATTGAGGACGGAATCTATAAGATTGAGGCCTATAAGAATGGTTTTACTGTTGACACCGTAACCACCAATATAACTTCTTCTAAGGAATATAATTTTAACTTAAGAAAGATAAAAGATTTAGATGTGTCCGTATATACACCGGATTCGAAAGAAACAACTATTGAATCTTCTGGGTCAGTTAGTATTCAACCTCCGCAAATATAACTATTATTTTGAGAGGGTAATATGAATCTTATTTTAAAAAGCCTTCAACCATTATTTTTCCTTTTCTTAATTTTATGTACCTTTTATATTTCCTGTTCAAAGGATTCAGTACCAACAATTATTCAATTTACCGCCCAGACAGATGAAGGTGATCCTGTCAACGATGCCTTAATATATATTAATGGCTCCAAAATTGGTACAACTAACCTGGAAGGGAAATATACTCATCGACAAACATATAAGGTAGATCAAAAGTTAAAATTGGAGATTATTAAAGAAAGCAAAGATTATTTTTTCTCTGATCATAGAGAAATTATAATGATTCCTGACGAAAATAAATTTGGTAGAAAAATCATTGCGGTCCTTTCTTATTCGCCAAAAAATATTGATTTGGCATTAGATAGTCAGAACATACAAAACAATATAGATGTAGAAATTGAACCAAAGGAGAACGAGGGTTCAAAAAAATTGGTTAAAAAATCTGTTCCAACCAAAGTAAAATCCTCTAAACCATCAACCTTAACCAAGAAAAAAAAATCAATCAAACCTAAATTACTAATCGGGCGAAAAGAATCAGATCAGAAAAGAGAATTAGTTAGGAAAAAAGAAAAAGGCAAAAAATCAGTTGTCACAAAAAAACCAACTTCTTTGAAAATAGCCTCTATTACAAAATCAGATAACCAAACTATAGAAAATCCAACTCTAAAAGATATTAGAAAGGCTTCAATATTAGGTCAACCTAATTTGACTCCTCCCTCAAAGCCTAAAAAATTTTATTACCATGTACAAATCAGTGATAAAAAAGGTAATCTGGTTTCAGGCGCTAAAATACTCGTTGGCTGGAATGATTCGGGTTTTTTTGAATTAAAGGGAAAAACTAATCAAAAGGGCGAATTGTCAATTAGCTATTTTGCCCCATCTGACAGGAATGCTACAGTCTTTGTTAAGAAGAGGGGGTATCAGCAAGCTTCTAGAAAAATACAAATTAAACCATCTGGGAAACTAGTTCTTTCCATAAAAAAAGCTATTACAATTGATATATTGTCTGTAACCAAAGAGTATCACTATGAGAAGGGTGTTCCAAATGTTGAGATTTTCGTCGGTCAAAAAATTGTAGGAGTTACAGATCAATTTGGAATGTTTACTTATAGCTATGATGGTCCTAAAGGAGAGGTTCTTAATATAAAATTAGTATCTAGGGAATATTTTCCAAGACTTTTTGAGACCGACATAATAATTAAAGACTCATTTCAGCTTAAGAAATATTTTCAGAATGAAACACCTCCTAAACCAAAAATTTCCATAACACCTGTTTATAGTCATCAATTTGGAAAACAGAGTGTTGAAAAAATGAAGTCGTTTGAGTTAACTAAGAAAAATTTGGAAAAAGCTCTAAATCGAATTTTTGATCAAGTTGAGTATTCCCGGGTTCGACATAAAAAAATAAAACTTCATATGAAGCGTATGGGACTCATGTTACCTGATATTATTAAAACTGGATGGAACAATACATCCTTAAATCCTTATATTGACGTAATAATTGTACCCGAGTTAATTGCTGCTGCTGATACCAAATTGTTTTTAAATATTTATACATCCAATGGTAAAAAACTACTTTCTATATTTGAAATATTAAAAAATCCAAATAGTCCTAAGAAAGTAATAAAAAGTTTATCCAGAAAATTAGCCAAAATGTTTCCCTTTGAAGGAATCATAAATTCAGTAAAAGATAAGAAAAAGGTTTTAATTAATTTAGGAGAGGATTCTCATTCTGGATTAAAAGTAAATCAGACATTTTCGGTTCTTGGCATGAAATTTGACCAAAATGGAACGGGAATAACTACCAGAAAAACGGCAAGTATTAGAGTAATTAAAGTCTATAATAATTATTCTGAGGCCGAAATATTGTATCTCGATCCGAAAAGTGAAATTCAAAAAGGCGATCGAATTATTAGAGATATAAATCAAATAAAAAGAACAGAGTTTAGTGCAATAGCTAAAAAGAGAGGAACTAAATACAAGAAAAATAGTGATTCTTCGATAGAGTTTATCGTTAGAACCGATAGAACTAATAAGTCTGTCCCCGTTTTAGGTGCTAATATTTATATGAATAATGATTGGGTGGGCAGCACTGATCGGCATGGTTCTTTGAGATTAAGTAGTGTTCCCGAGAAAGTCTCCTTGTTGGTTCATCGATTTGGTTATACCGTCCTGGAAAAAGAATTTATATTTGATAAAGGCAAACGAAAATATCCTATAAACATTCAACCTAGATATTCTTCTATCATAATAAGCTCAGTACCCAATGGTCGGAGAGTTTTTGTGGATGGGGTGTTTATTGGAAAAACACCCATATTAAATCCCATTGAAATTCCAGTAGGGTTTAAAAAGATCCAGGTCCTGGGTCAATATGGTTATAAAACTTGGGAGAAAGTTATTGAGGTTACACCACTGTTAGTTAATTTAACTGGTTCAGATACAGTCAAATTAGAAAAGGATTTTATAACCTTAGCTAGTAAATTTGAATCAAAGAAATCTTATGAGATGGCCTTAAAATATTATGGCAAAGTGTCCAGAAAGGCGAAAGATTATTCTCAGGCCAGACATTCAATGGGGCGAATATATCTGGAAAATCTTAATGATCCAGAGAAAGCGGCATATGAATTTGAGAAAGTTTTATCTGTCCCATCTAATAAAGAATTGATAGATAAACGTTATGTAGTTGTTCATACTAATATAGGAATTGCTTATTTTAAATTAGGAAATATTAACTTTAATACAAATCCCAAAAAATCCGCTCGTTATTTTAAAAATGCGTATGAGAATTTTGAAAAAGCGAATCTTCTTTCGAAATACTTTCCTAAGGACAATTATGAAAGAATTAAACATGGGACATTGTACTATAATGCCTTAACTTTTCAGAAATTATATTACTTAACTAGTCATCAGCTTTTTCTTAGAAAAGCAGATTTAGCCTGGCAAGATTATATTGATTTTGTAAGTATTAGATTAAAAAATAAAACTGAATTTAGTCAGCCTCTTAATAATGCGAAACTATATCTAGCGGAGGTTAAAGCGTCCTTGCGGCAATTGTCTATTAAATAGTATAATTGTTCAAAAGGCTGCACATTTATTTTATTAACGATTGAATTTATCAATGAATAAAAAATGAATAAAAGTAGTTACTATTCAATAATTTTTGTTTTTGTGATTTTTCTCCTGCCCTTAGTAAGTTGTACAGTTTCAAAAATAGACTTAAAAAAGACCTACACTCGGATGAAACATAAAATAGTGAACTTACTCCCGAGAAAAAAAGTTACGCGAAATGGTCTAAAGTGGGATGATGGAGCTTATTTCCCCCAATATGTATATGAATATTTTCCTCGAATAAAAACTTTCCGTAAACTGTATCCAACTTTAGAATCAGCCAAAGAAGGAATAAAATTAATTGATATTAAAATGCTTAATAATTCTTCTAAGAAATATCATGAAGCGAACTTAAGCTGGACCAATGATGGATCACATCTATCTTATGAAATTTTGACTCCGCACCATAGAAAAATCATGTTAAAAAGCCTCTTGGGAGAATATACAAAAGAATTATTAGTCATGGTCAGAAATGACCAGAATGATATATTTACCGAACTTTTTGAACCTCCAAGTAGCTATAATTCTTATTTGAGTTGGTCTGGTGATGGTAAATTTTTTACTTTTATGTCTAATGGGGGAAGAGGTGATTATGATATTTATGTTGGTGGATTAAATTATGATGAGAGTAAGATTACTCATAATTCTACTAAAGATGGTTATGCTAATTGGAACAAAATAGATAACAGCATCGTTTTTGTCTCTGGTAGAACCGGTAATGGTGATCTATATTTAACCGATCCGGCAGGTTCATTTAAGAGACAACTAACTTCATCAGATAATAATGACCTTTTTCCAATTTGGTCTCCTAATGGTAAGTATATTGTTTATACATCTGGGACGAGTAATAATCATGATATATATATTTTGCATAAATTTAATAATCTGACACGTTCATTTAAACTAACCGCTTTGGATTCAGATGATATTCGTCCAACAGTTTCTCCTGATGGAACTAAAGTAGCCTTTTACTCAAATTTTTACGATCGAAAAGAGGATAAGTGGGCAATTATGGCTGTTGATATTTCCAGGATTCCTTGGGAAGATAATTTACCTGATGTTTTAGAACTAGAACCAACATTAATTGCTAAGGATGTGGTAGTAGACTTAAACACTGGCCCTTCGTGGACTCCAGACAGTAAAAAAATTATTTTTGTAAAAAGAAATACTGAGCTTTTTAATCCTATTTTTATTGTCGATTTAACTAACGGTTTAACGTATCATCTTCCTACAGGTACCAAAATGAATCATGATATTATGTGTTCTAACTCTGGAATTATAAGTTTTAGGGCCCAAGTGAATAGTTGGGATAGGGTTTTTGTTGCCTTAACAAATCAAAGCATCATGTTACAAACCGAATAAGAGGAGTAACCAAAGATGATGAATAATAAATACAAATACGCGATTGGTTTTTATGTTTATTTTTTTATTTCACTATCTTTGTTTGGAGTGAATAGAAAACCTTTTATTTATGGTGAAACGGGGTTTCCTACTACTTTGGATCCTGTTACTACTAATGAGCTGCTTACTGTGCGTTTAACAGAATTGATTTTTAATAGGTTAGTGAAATTTGATGATAAAGGAGATATTGTCTCTGATCTTGCGGAGTCCTGGACCTTTATGCCTGAAAATATGGGAGTCACCTTTAAATTAAGAAAAGTAGTGAAGTTTCAACAGACGAAATTTTCTCCTAAGGTCAAGACAAAGTCTAAGCAGCCTCAATATTTTACCTCTGAAGATGTAGTGTTTACTTTTCGTTTATTGGTACACCCTAAAACAAATATCCCTAATCGAATAAGATTTGAGTTTATAAAAAATGTAATTGCTGTTGATAAACATACTGTTCGTTTTATCTTTAAAAGACCAGTGAAAAATGCTTTAGGGAAGTTATCTTTTGAAATACTACCTGCACATATGTTTCCTGATAGGTCGTATTTATTACGTAAAGATCCATTTACTAGGCGACCTATTGGTACAGGACCATATCAGATCTCTAAAGTAACATCTGAGGGGGAAGTTATTTTAAAAAGGAATCCTGATTATTTTGGTAAAAAACCCTATTTCCCTAAAATAACAATGAAGCCATATGCTGATAGGAACATTTTAACTCAAGCTTTATTATTTGAGGCCATAGATCTTATTACTTTAGTGGACTCAAGAAATGTTCCGGAAGTAGATGGAGATAAAAGATTTCGTTTAATTCCGTATAATGCGTTATCGTATAGTTTTTTTGCCTTTAATTTTCGCAATCAACTTTTAAAGAAGAAAAACGTTAGAAAAGCTATTACAATGGCTATTAACCGTCAGGAAATGCTTAATTCTTTTTTTCATGGAAGAGGAAAACTAATAACTGGTCCTTTTGCTCCGGGTAGTTGGGCCTACAATCTTAATGTAAAAGCAGTTGGTTACAGTCCTAATAAATCCAGGGCATTATTAAAATCTTTAGGTTATCGCAAAAAAAATGAGCAGGATATTTTAGTTAAAAAAGGTCAACCGTTAAAATTTAATTTAAAAGTGCCTATATCTAGTGAAAGTGAATCGGTAAAGCGTATTATCTTAGCTTTTCAGAATTATTTACATAAGGTCGGCATTCAAGTTGATATTTCTTTTGTTGAATGGCACGTATGGAAACAGGAGGTTTTTAGAGATCACGATTTTGATATAGTTTTTGCTTCATGGGCCTTTGATGACTCAAATGATATTTCTTCTTTATTTCACTCAGGAGAAGTGGGGGTATGGAAAAATAATTTTATTAAATATCGAAATAGGACCGTTGATGGTTTAATAATTGAAAGTAAAACAACTGTCGATTTTGAAAAGAAGAGAACGATTAATAAGATGTTGCATGAGGTAATTGCTAAGGATTATCCATACGTTTTTTTATGGACCCTGACAAATTATGCAGCAGTAAATAATAATATTCGCAACGTTCAAATACATCCGTATCGATTTTTTACCTTTATTAATCAATGGTATGATGTAAAGTAAACAACTTAGGTATAGTTTAATATGACAGTAATTATTAAGAAGAAGGATTCAATACAAGAAAGGGCCATTCAACGTTTTAAAAGAAAAAAAATTGCTTTGTTACTTGATTCCGTTATGGAAGATAAGCCATCTTTGGAGCAGGAGCAGTGGAAGGTTGTCTACAGTAATATTTCCAATATACCTGATACTAAAATTACAGTTTGTAATTCTTTTGAAGATGTAAAAAAACATTACATGTTAAAGAAGTCGGTTCTATTGTTGGTTAATTATGACATAATAGAGGATCGCACTAAACTTTTTGATTTTTTAATACATTTAAAGGAGCTGAAAAATATACCATTTATCTTTTTTGCTACTTCACCTGAAGAACTAGTTTTAAAGTATAGAGAAAATTTGTTCATTTATCAGGAAGCGGATGACTTTGTAACTTTTCCTTTAACTTTACCCATTTTAAAACAAAAAATCTCCAAAGCATTATCTGGGCGGTTTCGTAAAACCAAGAGATTTAACTTATTTGATGCTGTGATGTACTCATTACCTATGCAAGCAGAAGAAAAATTTGAGGGATCAATAATGGATTTAAGTTTGGAAGGATTTTACTTGAGAACCAGAAAAGAAGTTTTTAAATCTTCAGATCAGATACAACTTCATATTCCTTTAAGTAAGTATGGTTTATTTAATATTAAGTATGGTGAAATTCTTAAAATAGCGGGCCAAGTTAAACGAGTAAATATTTCTGGAAATGAAGCGGGGTGTGAGATAGTTCATCTTGAAGAAGCCCAAAAAATGGTTCTAATTAACATTATTAATCAGATCTCTACCAAAAAGACAATTAAGAAGAAAAAACTTGATGCGGTTCAGAAAGCTCTTGATGAAAAAGCGTCCTAACAAGAATACGTCATAAAAAAAAAGCCAGCATAAAGCTGGCTTTTTTTAAGCGTAAACAAATTGATTGTGTATATCAATTTTAGTGTTGTCCAGCGCCTTTAGGTCCTTGACCGGCTTGTCCTGGTCCTTGAGCAGAACCTTGACCAGCGCCTTTAGGTCCTTGACCAGCTTGAGCAGCCTGGGCACCATCTTTAGCGCCATTAACGGCTCCAGTTACGGCTCCAACTACAGCACCTTTAAGGCCTTGTCCAGCTTGCCTGGCACCATTTCCAACTTTTTTTGCAGCACCTGCAACACCTTGGCCAACGTTGCCAACAGCGGCTTTAAGACCTTGACCGGCTTGACCAGCTTGTCCTGATCCTTGACCAGCGCCTTTAGGAGCTTCTTGAACCGCAGGTGATGGAGCACCTTGTCCAGCGCCTGTTGGGCCAGCTATAAGGCTTGCACTAAGTGCTAATCCAGCAGCTAAAGCTATCAATCTTTTCATAGTAACCTCCAAAAAATTAATGATTAAAAAACCAAACCGTTCTGTAATCCAAAACCTTTTGTCTTACAGCCGATCTCTCACCTAAACATTGTTTCTTTCAAAGTAAATTTCTTCTATCAAAACAAAATAACTTAGTCAATAAAAATTTAAATTATGACAATAATAATTAAAATGATATATAAAATTACCGGGATAGATGGGGTGAATTCTTGAAAATAGATATGGTGGCAAGGTAATTAACAAGTGGGTGAAAAGAACTCATACAAGTATATCAATGATAACTATTCAATAACTGCGGGTACTTATTGAATAGTTCAAAAATTATATATACAAATGAACTAAGATATATTAGATTGGCTTTCAAAGTGGTTCTTTAATAAATTCAGTGTTTTCTATTTAATCTAATTTTCTGTGTAAATGAAAACAATTAAAGCGAGGAAAAAAATCTATGGAAATGGGTAGATTTACAAAAGAATTAGAACGAGTGCTTAGTATATGGCCAAGCGCAGCTGTTTGGAAATTACATCAGATTGCTATGTATACTGGTGGAGATTACCAAGAGACGTGCGAGTTATATGGGAACTTTAAAAATAAACCTGCTGTTAAGCATGATAAAATTACTAAGGAAGAAGGAGTTCAGTTTTTGCAATTTTGTAATCAAAAATTACAAGAAGGAATTTCAGCAGTATCTGTTGAGGACCAAGTTAAACAGAAAGCCGCTCTAAAAAAAGCTAAAGAATTAATTAGTAAAATTGAAAAAGTTAAAAAGGAGAATAAACATAAAGAAGCCATAAATACTTATTACTACATGATTGGAGAATTACAAAACACATATCCTGATATTAAACAGGTAGCTAATTGGTATATGGATGTTTCCTCATTGATTCTTGAAACAGGTGGAAATCAAAAAGAGGCGGTACAAAACCTTATTAAAGCTGCTAAATGTTTTTATAAAGGACAAGCCTTAGAAGAAGTTAAAAATCTTTATGATTCCTTTAAAGAAAAAATTGCTTCTGATGAAATATCAGAATATTTGATATCAGAAATTAGAAAAATATTTACCAATCAAGAATATTTAAAGTACTTTTCTTAGTTAGATTGCGCTGCAAAACGTACCACAGACGCTTTTAGCTCTCAGCATTAAGCTATTATTAACTCTAGCTTTCCTTTTTTGATACACCTGTTTTTTTACATGAAGTGATAGTATCTTCCCTATCTTCATTTTGTGATTTTCTACGAAATTATGATATAGTAGATAATAATCAAAAGTATCTATTACTACTATTATTATTTATATTCATTTATTGAAGGGAGATATATGTGTAAGTTTAAGAAGTCTGTACTCATATTTATTTTTTCCTTTTTATTTTTTAGTTTTCTGCCATCTTACGCCGCATTTAAGCATTTCCCGATATATGGTACTGGATTAAGAAATGTCATAGCACTGCCTGAAACTATGGAAAGATATGCTATTAATGAAGATAAAACGATTTATCACTCTTCTAATGGTGGTAGTTCATGGCAGATTCTTTATAGTAATGAATACAATAAAATTGAGGACATTAAGATAGTTTATGTATCTCAAAGGGAGATGTATGATTTATTGATCTTGGAAAGAGGATTGTTATATCGATCTGATCTTGATGGAAATAATGTTAAATTATTACTTACCATGCCTTGCTCAGCTAAAACTATTTCTTGCATCTATCGTTTTATTTCTGATCCAACTAGTTCACAGATTATTATTGAAATGATTAACTTAGAAAATTTACTTTTAAGTCGTGTTTATTTTACAAAAGATGAGGGAATAACATGGGATGTTAACGATCAAATGACCCGTACTTTGTTAACTAAATCATCCGTTAAATCAGTTTGGTGGTCGGGGTTTTATCGTAGTAATGATAATGGGCAGAATTGGTCAATGTCAGATCGCGATTTGGTAGTATCGGAGAAGATTTTGAGCAATAAAGGAAATAATGGGATCTTACCTTTGACTTTGATTAATCCAACTAATAAACAAGATATAATCGTAAAAGCTGATCTAATCTATAGAAGTTTTAATGGGGGAGATAACTTTTCTCCATTATCAATTCCTGCTGAGATCGAGCAAATATCATTTGGCCAAGATGGCAAAGTCTGGATGTTTTCTACTGATGGTAAATTATTTTCAGATTATTCTTCGACCAGCCTAAAACCACAATTATCTCTTGTCAGTGATTTTTTTCTTACTAAAGACATTGAAAACTATGGTTTGTCCGTTATTAATGGAGAAATCTGGATAGGCGCCTATCGTTCGATAGATAATGGGCAAACCTTTGAGTTAATGAATACTGGGATCAATGAGATAGCATTCAATCGATATTTTTGTCTAAATGAATTTTGTGATTCAGTCATTATCTCAACTAATACAGAAATGTACCTTACTGAGGATGGCGGAATTTCGTGGGACTCAATTTACAGTGTGCCTAAAGGATATTCTATCGAAGATATCGGTTCCAATGGCAAGTCTAAGGTGGTTTTAATCAAGCATTATATAGAACAGAGTATGATTTTTTTACACAAAAAAGAACAGTTTCAGGTTCGTTTAGAAACAGGAAAGTCATTAACCAATATGGTATTTAAACCAATAGATGATGATACAGATGATTCACCTTTATTGATCCTTTATGGTGCGCGTAATAATATTTTGCTAAGAAGTCTTGATAATGGTCAGACCTGGGAGTATATAGATCTACCTTTCGATAAATCAATGTATATACATTTTATTAAATATCATCCATTAGACAGTGAATTATTATATATGGGGTTAACCTCCATGGAAGATGATAAGGATAATCCATCGGGTTTTTTTGTAAGTGAAGATAATGGTAGTAATTGGACGGAAGTTAATTTGATGTCATATAAAACTGCTTGTAATATTCATTTTCATCAGTTTAGGTCGGATTATATTTATGTCGTTGCTTTAAAGGAACATGAAGCCAATGGTGAAAAATGTCTTGGGGATTTTATTTATTCCAGTGATCGTGGGATAGTATGGAATGAGGTGACCTTAAATGAAAAAGTATCCTTTATTTCTAGTTCTACTGATCAAAGGGATGATGTTTTTGCTGTTTTATCATCAAATCAGATTGCCAAATCTAATTATCAGGCAGATAGTTGGTTTACTTCCAGTTCTGAGAACAGAGCCCTAAATAAAATAAATTATATTATTCCTAATACTCTAATCTTAGGAACAAACCACGGGTTGTGGAACATTGTTCATGAAAACTATATTCCACACAAATCTATTAGAGGTACTTTGGTAGATAAGGAAGAATCATCATCTGAACCCGTCATAGAAGCTCCGGTTAAGTCTAAAGATACTAAGGAGTCTGTAATTGGTATTGGTTGTCAATTAGGATTTAGTAATCATACAAAAGACACCTCGAATCCCTATATATTTTTGATTTTAATATTATCGTTATTTTTAATTAGCTTGAACAAAAGGATTTATTTATGAAAAGTCGAAGTCTTCTTTCTTACTTGGTTGATCCCTTTAAGCAAATCAGAATGGGATTATATTTTATTATATTAAGCTTAATATTCATGATTGCGAGTGCTGTTATTTTCTATCAAATTACTTATGAGCAGTATGCGAATGTGATGAAGATTTTTAATGTAGTCGATACTACCAGTCAATGGAACCTGATTGCAAATGATGTTGTCATTAGGGGGTTGATAAAAGTCGCAATATTATTAGTAACTTATTCCATTTTAACCTTTGCAATGTCGATTACGCTCACTCATAAGGTGTATGGCCCGTTGGTTTCTATCCATAATTTTATTGATGATTTAAAAATTGGCGATTATAAAAAACGCATTACCATTAGAGAGAAAGATGATCTAAAAGATCTGGTTACTAAACTTAATGAGCTAGCTGAAACCCTAGAAAATAAGTAGATTAACACTATGGGAAAACCCACCTATCAAGTTATATCACACACATTCAAATTGAACTGTTACTTGAAAAATTGCTTTAAATGCGTTATGGAGTAGGCATGTTTGGCGGTTTGATAAGATTATTTGTAATTATATTAGTTGCGTGGATTGTTTTTGATTTGTTTCGAAAGTTTAGAAGGGGTTTTAGAGCTCTTAAGAATGCTAAGATAAAGATGGATGTAGGTGATCCGTATAAAAATCTTAATGTTTCTAAAAGAGCTAGTTTGCATGAAATAAAACAGGCCTATAAGAAGGCTTTATCAGAATACCATCCTGATAAAGTTGCTCATCTAGGTGATGAAATTAAAAGAGTTTCAAAAATGCAAACGGACCTGATCATTCAGTCTTATCAACAGATATTGAAAGAGAAATCTTAGTCCAACCCATATATGGTGGGAAGCCTGCTAATGTCGTTGTTAATCCAAATAAAAGGTTTGTTGCCAGGTTTTTTTACATTTTTCTATTTCTAAATCAGATAATGTACCACAGCAACGAGATATCGTTAAAGCATAATTATCACTGATATTTCGGGTGATTGGTTCATTTAAAGTAATAGTTGTTTGTTGATTGGTACTATTGTTTAAGCTATTTTTTAAGTTTATGGGCAAATCAAGGGTAGAAGGTATTGCTGCGATTGTAACCATAAAAGCTTTTTGTGGTAAACATGATAAAGTTATTTCTTTGTCTACAATCGTGGTTAATTTATCTTTAAATTCATTTAATAATGTATCAGCTTGAAAAGGATAACTTAATAATCCCCCCCTTTCTTCTATGGGCAGGTTGTTGTTACTTTGCGTTAGAATCTTGCGATATTGGTTGTGAGCCTGAATAAATTCCAAAGTAGTTGGATCTTGGACTGTGTTATCAAAGGTTGGGATTGAGTAAAACAGTGAGAAATTATTGACTACTCTAGTGAATTCGTTAATTCTTTGAATAGTTATAGTGCTGTCTAAGGTAGAAGAATCACCTCGATGTGAAGCAGAATTTGTTATTACTAATAAAACCTTCCGGGCATTTTTATGTGCCGGGTTTTGCTCCATATCGATTTTAAAAAGAGTCAATGCGGTTTCAATTGCAAGTAGTCCCGCTTCTTGATAGTCGTATTTACCGCCTCCTTTTGCTGTTAATCGGTGGATGACGTTTAAAAAGTCTCTAGTGTTCTCTGTTAGGGGAACAATGTTTGTTTCTTGAATATTGTCTACAAAAGGAATTAATCCAATTCTGGGTGTATAGGTTCGCAAGCTAGCTATAAAGGTATCAATATGATCTCTAATGGTATCAATGTTTTTTTGCATACTGCCGGATACATCTAGAAGAATTAAAATATCTAATGGTAGATTCTTGGTTTCCTGGATTGAAGATTTTATTTCACATTTATTAGTATATTTAAAACTGGAAATAGTGCTATTAGATGGAAGGCTAATTTTTTTGGTGTTATCACAACCCTCTAAGTTGATAGTGCTAGGAGGTGGGGGTTCTTCCAATTTAATAGCTTCAGATTCTGGATCAGATGTATTTATTTGGGGTGAGGGCATAAAATTAACCCGTTGCTTGCAAGCACTGGCTAATATGATTATACTTATGATAAAGACAGTTGAAATAGATCTCATCTTGTCTCCTTTGGAGTCATCAAGGTAAAAGATCGGAAAATTCTGCTATTACTTGAGAAGGTTGCTAAAATAGACTTTATGTATTTGATTTTATGTTTATTTTCCATTTTTTTTAGTAATTACATCTTTTCTGACGTTAAAAAATCTGACGTTAAAAAAGTTGATATTAGCACTGATGGATTTCCTCAACCGGTAATTATCAAAGGTTCAAAGATCAGAAAGGCTCTCGGTTTTCGTGTTTCACAGTATGGGGTTTTTGTCGCGGGCAAGAATCATTATGCTGAACCCATTCCTTTTCAAATAGATGAAGTTAATAAAATTGGTGATTATGTTCTGCCAAAGTCCAATGGACTGCCGCCAATGTTTGATAATGGTATTTTTGATGATAACGATGAATTGGTAGTAAGAGGAACTGATCTTAGAAAAAGAGATCCTTTAATCCGTTGGAAAAATAAACCCTCCTTTTTTTTCGAAATTATTATACGAAATTCTACTTCCAAGGAAGAGTTAGCTCTATACCTATCAGTTGATAGAGAAAAGTCTCCACCAAAACATCCCGCAAGATTGCTATCCTATGATCATAAAAAGGGAATTATTGAGACTAGTAAATATCGATTTAAATTTAATCCAAAAAATCATATGGTCATGGATTATATTTACATCAAGGATGAAAATAATAAAGAGAAGTGGCAAAGAGTAATAGACCGATCGCAGTTTATTTTCTATGCTGATATTAAATATTTTTTCGAAATAGAACTAACCTCTAATGATTTAATAACCAAGCTAAATTATTGGAAAATTGGACCTGTTAGGATTATTGCTCAGGTTTCCTTTTTCTTTCGATTATTATCAATGGATATTGATATTGAAATGTATACTGAAATTTCTATGTTTGAAAATGCTATTTCTTTACCGGCGGTACTTAACTCTCCTATAGATGCGAAAAAGCTCTTTAGAAAAGGCAGTGGATTTTACTATGGTTTGAAATTTACTAACGGTTTAAAGGAATGGAAGTTTAATACTAATTTTAAAAAGCTCAGTTCTCTCAAGTCTCAAGAGTCAGTGGGTGATATAAGCGATATAGTAAAAGAAGGATATTGGATCCAGGGAAAAAGAGATAACTGGGAATTTTTTATGGAATTTAAGCCCAGTGTGAATTTACTTGTAAATAAAGCTGTTCCCTTTTTGCATTTAGGAGGAAAACCTCGCGAGTGGCTGAAACGGCATGATACTAATATTGGGATCTTTATGGATACATCTGGATTAAAAGAAGGTGACTATACCATTGCGGTAGTTATGTATTTTGACAATCGTTTAATTCAGAAGATATCTCCATTGTTGGTCAATAAGGTTAGATTAGATATTAATCCTAAGCTGAGATAGTCAGGACTTAATCGTACATATTATAAAAAAATGATATACACATAAATTTTAGAAGCGAGTGTCGCCATTTTACGCCGGCTATGAAAAAGAATCTTACTAAAGCTCCTTTAAACTGGCACTATCTTATCACGGCGCCTATTCCAGAATAAAATTAATTTACTATGTCTACCATTTTGTAGGGACTATCCACGCTGTCCATCAATATTTTATGAAGTTCTAAAATTAAATTGAGACTGAATGGATAATATCTAAGATGCTCTTCTGCTAAAATTAAAGCCTTTCTATAATTTAAGATTTCCGTGATATCTTGTTGTTTATTTTCATCGTAAACTTCACCTGCTTCATGCTCTAAAACTTCTTCGATAGTTGCCTGTGTACCTTCAATTTTTGATGATAGTACCGCCTCCTGATTGGTTAAAGGTGATAACATTACCGCTGGATTGATAAGGGCTTGGAGAAGACCATTGTATTCGGATAGTTTGGCATTTGCTTCCCCTACGAGGCCAATCAGTTTTTCATAGTCTAAGTTTTTTAGCGGTAATTTATCAGGTTTGTAGGGTTTCACTCTTACTCCTTTGCGTCTAGTTTTTCTGAAACATCAAGACAGAAACAGGTTTACGTTTATTACATCATAAACAAGATGTTTTTTGTATACTATTTTCACTTTTAGTAGATACAATAAGTATTTGTGTCTAGCAAATTACACAAAAAGCGTTTTATGTCTAGTAAATGTTGAATTTATAGACATAAAATCTAAGGCATGGTTGAATAAAAAAAATTTACAAACAATAACAATGGGTTAGATTATCATTGCTTTGGCTTGTTTTTGGTTAATTTTCATTAATTGTGATTTTAGCTATTATGTCTGCCAAACACAAAAAAAGGGAACCCTTTTTCAAGAATTCCCTTTTAATTTCAAGTATCTAGGGGCAGGTTTGATCGGGCCCGCCCAGGGTGCCGACCGCACGATTATGAGAGCTGCATTTTAGTTTTCATAAGTGCCTTAAATAATTAATAAAACACTTAATATGAGTGCGTGGCACTCACTTTTCTTTAATCAAAGTTAATCACTCTTAATCAATGATAATCGTAAGTTAGGCCTAGACCCCACCTTGACATGAAAAATAAAAAAAATTTGATT
>CAZJDM010000051.1:2871-27204 GCA_964544765.1 uncultured bacterium | reverse complement strand
TGAATTATTGTTAAGTGAGGATAATCAAAATTTAGGACCCAGGTGAACAATTACATCTTGTTCTAGTTTTTTGCACCATAGAATAAAACCATTACGCTCCCAAGCTAATATCTTGATGATGGTTCGACCTCTATTTACAAAAACAAAAATTGATTTTTCAAATAGGTTGAGGTTCATTTCTGCCTCAACTAAAACTGATAGCTCACTAATATTTTTTCGCATATCAACTGGGCTACTGTACAGATACACCTTCTTTACCCCATTATTAGGTCTTATCATGAATGAACCTCCAATATTTGGAGGATTGTTTGGAAGTCTATATGATCAAGAGTTATCTCTTTTTCCTTAATTTTTAACTGACCGGTAGATAAAGGATTAAGCTTTTTTGATTCTGATGACTCAGTAGAAACAGGAATAAACTTACTAGGCTCCTGTTGATGTATCTCTGTTTTAGCTAAGCGGTTGTACCAATAACTTAACTGAAAGGGCTTTAAATTATTCCTTTTACAAAAGGCACTTTGATTTAGACCACTCTCTTGCCATAATTTAATTGTTTTCTTCCAATACCTCTCTTTTTGTACAATCTCATTACTTTTCATCAAAACCTCCGATCAAAATTTAAATTAAACATCGGGTAATTTGCCTCTGCAATCTACCTGACTTGTTAATCTGATCTAGTTTTAACTCATAAATTTAGCGGATTCTAGGTTCCCATCGTGGATCGCTTACGTTTCAAAACTATGATATAAATATCGAAGTTTTTGTAATAACTCAACCAGCTTATTATTCTTTTCCTTTGCATATCGTGGTTAATAATCCATGTCAGTATAATCTAGCAAAAAAGTAATAAACATAAATCAAAATACATTCACGGATTTTAAAAGGTTTTTGATTTGTTTAATCACAGTTTTTTTCCCTAACTTCTTATTATCTCACTTATTTCTCGTCTTGGAGCATGAGTAACCTGTTCAGCGTACCCAAGACGAAACAACATCTGTAGAGTATGCCCCTTAGGCACTTCGAGGAGGCTATATAATTTATTGTACAGAGGGATCATGTCAGTGTATTCTTGTAATGGTTGACTTAATGGATGTTGTGCAATTCCAAGCTGGGCTGTCTGTAAGTTAATACGTTGATATATATGGCCAGTCATAACTTGTTTCAATCTACTATTGTCTTTTGATATAATCCATCCGTAGGCAGCCGCCGACTCTGCTTGATCGTGTGTCAAATCAATGGTTGTTTTTGCAAAACTGGAATCTGCTGCACCAGCACCTTCTTTTGATAAAAAAAATGTTTCAACCATCCATTTTTTTAGCCCTGTAATACCTGATTGCCCTACTCCAAAACCATCTCGATGTTTTTCAAGCTCAGTATCACCAAATCTAAACATATTAACTGTTTCCATATGACGTTTATATAGCGAAACCTCCACCTTCATAGCTTCAGTGAGTATCGATACTAAATTTTTTTTCAGATTATTATCGTCAGAAAAAAATACAGGGATATCGGCAAAAGCATGTTTTTTAATTAGTTTAGAAATTTTTTTGTCAGAGAAAGAACGATTCTCATAGATTCTTTTATTACTCTGTCTTTTTGTTATATAAGTAAATAGTGGATCTACTTTAGGATTAGAAATTGGTTCTAACCTAATAGAAGCAATAGGCAAGGATACAACTTTTGAGTTGCTATATGCTCCTTTAGGAAAATAGGTTATATTAGCACTATAACCCAGAGAAGGAGCGGCAATTTTTATATTTTCTAGAAAAGTTCCCTGTCCAATGTGACTTTGACGAGACAATGGGTCTGTCTCTGGTAAAAGACGCTCCATATCAATAAATAAATCAAAAGAATTAGTTCCAGTAAATTTAATGATCCATGATTGTTTATTATGCGGATTTGCAGCGAGTATGGCATAGGATAAAACAGCTTTTCTGATATCTTGGCTTTGCAATGATGTAGGTCCTTTCCAAGGCATTAGATACTTAGGTATTGTCGTGTTACAAGAATTAAGAAAAGTAGTTGATAAAACCAAAGAACCAAACCCTATACCAGAATTTTTTATGAAATCTCTTCTATCCATATTTAATCCTCTTTAAAAAAAATCATAACTTCATCAGATGCTACAGTTATTTTCCTAAATATAAATATAGACCTGCCATGGTAAGTATAGGATACTAGAAATAAAAATTACTTGCAATTAGTTTAAATATCTACAGTAGAGAAAGAATATTCTAATGAGGAAAAAATTTGGTTCGAATCTAATGCTATATATCTAAAATAAATAATGTTTTTTATTTTAAATCCTAAAATATATATTTTTACTTGTAAGAAATTAAAATTATTGCTATACTGTATAGTAGTATATAGTACAGCAGTAAAGGGATAAAATATGTCTACTGTGGATTTAATATTATTGGGAATTTTATTTAAAAAGCCTCAAAATGCTTATGAACTTGTTCGTTTTATTCAAAAACGACAGGTTAGTAGAGTGTTAAAAATCAGCACACCTGCTATTTTTAAAAGTTGTCGCAGGTTAGCTGACAATGGTTACTTAGTAGGCAAAACTGTACATGAACCAGGTGTTCCAAATAAAGTAATCTATCAAATAAATGAAAAAGGTCGAGAAAGGTTTTACGAGCTAATGTTTTATTTTTCTAAAAATATCAAACCATACTTTTTAGAATTTAATACAGTACTTTGGAATATAGAAACCTTAGAACCTAAAAAAGCTTATGCACTATTATTAGAATTACAAAATCAATTAAAAGTGTTTCAAAGTGGTGTAATCATTCATGAAAAAAAAATGGGAAATTATATTCCATTTGGTCCGCGTCAAATTATAAAGCAATACAGAATGACCATCACCACTTTAGTTAAATGGATTGAAGATGTGGTAAAGGAGTTTGAAGAAACTCACTCAACAGTTGAATTCTAGTGGTTATAGCTAGAATTCCTTTTGAAACACATAGAAAAATAAGGAGGATTTTTAGTATGAAGACTAAGTTTTATAAATTTTTCTTGATTGCCGTCTTTCTATCAACCTATAATTTTGATTTATTTTCAAACTCTAATAAAGAAAATAAGCTGATAATTATAGTTAAATTACAAAATTTAAAACAAAACAATGGGCAAATTGGGATAAATGTATTTAGAAACGATGCAGAAATGTTTCAAAAACCCTATATTAGTGAGTTTGCCAGTGTTATAAACAATAAAGCTGTTTTTTCTATTGATAATCTTGCTCTTACTGAATATGTAGTTGTAGCTTTTTATGATAAGAATAGAAATAAAAAGCTTGACCATCATTTCTTGGGTTTTCCTAACGAACCCCTTGGTTATAGTTCCACATTCAAATTTGGTATATTTTCAGGGTTTCCCAGTTTTGATAAATTAAAGTTTGACTATAAAAAGAAACATCAGAAAATTACTATTAATATTAAATAACTATTAGAGGTATGTTTATGAATATATTAAAAATAAAAAAGTATAGCCTTATTGTGTTCCTTGCTAGTTTGTCAATGTGGTTATTTGCAGGAATAATACATGAGATAATTTTTGAAAAGTTTTTTAAGAGTCATGCTGGAGCGGCACATGAAGGAACCATAATTATTTTCATAGCTTATTTGGTTCTTACTCTATTAATGACGTATATATTTACAAAATTGAAAATAGGCACTAATCTTTTAATAGAAGGGTTAAAGTTTGGAGGACTTATTGGCTTACTTTGGGTTTTTCCTCATGAATTAGCTTTAGCTGGAGCTCATGATAAACCATTGCTTTATGTCTTTGCTAATGCTGTTATCCATATAGTCGAGCAAGGTTTTGGCGGGTTAGTTATTGCTTTTTTATATGGCAAGTTTATTCTAAATCCCAACAAACAAACAGGGGCGATATAAGCGAAATTCATGATATCTCTCTTTTAAATGCTTTTCTTTCTACTAGTCCATTCAGGTACTGCACCTCGACTTTCATTAATTTTTATACGACGATTATTTATAAGGCTTAAATCTATATCAGCTCCAAGAGCAAATAATAAAATTTTGATCTCTACCATAATTTGTAAATTCTTTTACCACAAAATACACTGATAGTTAAATTACATTTGATTATTTATGTAAATTCTGCAAAAATGGCAGTCATTTCGATGAAATAAAAATTACAACTTCATCAACCATCGCGTCTGGTAAAAAAACCATAAAACACATTTCAAACAAAAAATTGCTCAAGTTGATATTATTAAGTAATTTCAGAGACTTTTTATATTGACAACCCTAAAGATGTTTAATAAAAGAAGCTAGTTTAAAAAGCTAACCTCCAGATTAGGGATGAAGTATATTATGAAAAAAATCTTTCCATTAGCTCTATTTAAAAAAGTTAGTTATTTTCTTTGTTGGCCCGTTTTATTATTTACCTCTACTATACATACTATACAAGCGACAGAAAACTCTACCGTACAAGGGATAGAAAAAAAATTAGTAATAGTTACATCTTACCCTCCTGATACCACAACTCTATTTAAGTCTGCTTTTGAAAAAAAACATCCAGGAATAAAAGTTGAGATGTTAAAGAAAAAAACTACCGCAGGGATTAAATACCTACAATCAACAGCTCTAAATAATCAAACAGATTTATTTTGGGCCTCTGCTCCTGATGCTTTTGAAGTTCTAAAAGATGACGAGCTTCTAGTTAAATACCAAACAAAGGTTAAGGGAATTCCTCAAAAAGTAGGTGCCTTTTCTATTCATGATCCCGATGGTTACTATAAAGGATTTGCCGCTTCTGGTTATGGAATAATGTGGAACAATCGTTATCTAAAAGCCAAAAAGATACCTCCTCCCCAAAATTGGTCAGATCTAAAGAAACCGGTCTATCACAAGCATCTAGGTATCAGCGCTCCATCTCGTTCTGGAACTACACACTTGACTGTTGAAACTTTACTTCAAGGAAAAGGATGGGAACAAGGATGGGCCGAATGGAAAGCCATTGCTGGAAACCTAAAGACAATTACAGAACGTAGTTTTGGTGTACCTGATGGTGTTAATAGTGGGCAGTTTGGATTAGGTGTTGTAATCGATTTTTTCGGTTTATCTTCCAAAGCATCTGGCTATCCAGTAGATTATATTTATCCACCTATTACTACCTTAGTTCCAGCTAATATAGCTATTATTAAAAATGCTCCTCACCCCAAAGCCGCCGCGGCATTTATTGAATTTCTATTATCCAAAACGGGACAAGAACTTTTATTAAATCCTAAAATTCGCAGATTACCTATCAACCCCACTATCTATGCTAAAGCGCCAAAAGGTTTTCCCAACCCATTTAAAGATAAAACAATAGGTTCCGCAGTAAAATTTGACCTTAATTTATCCAAAAGCCGTTACAACGTAGTTAACTCCCTATTCGATGTAATGATCACTTACCGTCTTTCTGACCTGCAAGCTGCCACTAAAGCCATAAACTTGGCCGAAGAAGCTTTAAAAGCAAATCCAAATAAAAAAGCCGCTCAACTTATTAAAGAAGCTCGTCGGTTAGTCAATTTAATTCCTATTTCCGCAGCTAAGGCTCAACAAAAATCTTTCAATGCTGTCTTTAAAAAGAAACGTAAAAAGATCACCACTAAAGTAACAGGTCGCCAAGCAAAGATTGAACAACAATGGGATGCTCAAGTTGTTAAAAACTATCAACAAGCTAAAACTTTAGCGCAAAAAGCTAAATCTATTTGCCTCTAGCTAGCTATCTCCAGCACTCAATTAAAGCTCTAAGCTATGAAAGTCATGAATAGTAGTGGTTATTCCCACAACAGAATAAAAAAAATAATAGCCCTCTTTGTAGTTTTATTTTTGTTTCTCTTTTTAATATTGCCAGTATTAAGAGTTATCTTCATTGCTTTACAAGATCCCAATACTGGTGATTTTACCTTAATTAACTTCATAGATTTCTTTCAAACAGATCTTTTTCAACAATCATTTTTTAACTCCGTCTATGTTGCCTTTATGTCAGTGGTTTTTTCATCTATTATGGCAATACCGTTAGCCTATCTTACAACCCGTTTTAACTTTAAAGGTGCGATTTTAATACAAACGTTAGGTTTTATTCCTCTAGTAATGCCTCCTTTTGTAGGAGCAATAGCCATGCAGTTGATATTTGGCACTAATGGCTCTGTAAATCTATTACTAGAAAAGTTTATCGGAATTAATATTCCATTTATGGAGGGTCTAAACGGAGTTATATTTGTAGAGAGCTTACACTTCTTTCCGTTTATTTTAATAAATCTTTCTGCCGCTTTAAACAATATTGACCAATCAATGGAAGAATCAGCCCAAAGCCTTGGTTCTCACGGATTTAGACTATTAAGACGCATTGTCCTTCCTCTATCTATGCCTGGTTACATTGCGGGCGCTTCTTTGGTTTTCATTAAAGTTTTTGATGACCTTGGAACCCCTCTACTACTAAATATCAACAATATGTTAGCCCCACAGGCTTACTTACGGATAACATCTATTGGTGTTTCAGATCCTATGGGTTATGTTATTTCGGTTATTTTAGTAGTCTTTTCACTATTCTCACTTTGGGCTTCCTTTTCAGCCATAAAAAATAAAGATTACGCTACTATCCAAAAAGGAGGTGGGGGCCTACTCAAGCGAGATCTAAGTTGGTGGCAAAATATCATTGGTTATTCAGTAATTTCTTTGATATTACTGTTAGTACTAACACCCCATATTGGACTTGCCCTACTTTCTTTTGGGACCATATGGTCCTATGCGATTCTCCCAGATGGATATACACTGAGTCATTATAGCCAGATTTGGAGTTCATCTTCACAATACATTACTAATACTTTAGTGTACGCCGGTTTAGCAGCTTTCATTGACATCATCTTAGGAGTAACCATAGCCTATTTAGTATATAGAACCAAACTCTTTGGTCAAAAATGGTTGGATTATATAGCTATGAGCGCCATGACCGTACCAGGAATTGTTTTAGGCATTGGTTATTTACGAACTTTTCATCACTTTAATATACCCTTCATTGATAAGCCACTAGCTTCTTGGTGGGTTATCATAGTAGTTGCCCTAACAATTAGACGATTACCTTACGCCCTTAGAGCTTGTGTTGCGGGGCTTTCTCAAGTTAGTATCTTGTTAGAAAACGCCGCCGAAAGTTTGGGAGCAAACAAATTCTCCACCTTAAAACGGATAGTAATACCTCTTATGAGCGGAGGAATAATTGCTGGGTTTATGAGTAGTTTTGCTACGGCAGCTATGGAATTATCAGCAACAATCATGTTAGTTTCGGCCCAATCAGACGCTCCATTATCTTATGGCATCTATGAATTTATGCAATCTTCCGCGGGTAGAGGGCCAGGAGCCGCATTAGGGATAGTTGTCGTGATAATTATCAGCATATGTACTTATTTCTCTCATCAATTAGTTGAAAAAAATAGTGGAGAAAAATAGTGGAGAAAATAAATATGAATCCAAACACCAATTCAGCTACTGAGGTAAAAATCCAAAATTTCAGTCTTTCTTATGGAAACACCGAAGTACTCAACAATATCAACCTTACTATTAAACCAGGTGAATTATTCTCGCTGCTAGGTCCATCAGGCTCAGGCAAATCAACATTACTACGTTCCATAGCTGGTTTTGGTCCAACAGCTAAAGGACAAATATTTTTTGACTCAGATGATGTAACTTTATCACCACCTTGGAAACGTGATGTAGGGTTAGTTTTTCAAAGTTACGCCCTATGGCCGCATTTGACAGTCTGGCAAAATGTGGCTTTCGGTTTAAAAGAAAGAAAAATGACCAAGTCTCAAATAGCTGAACGAGTAAAAAACGCGTTAGAACTAGTTGAATTATCCAGTCTAGCCGATCGTAACCCTAATCAACTTTCAGGAGGTCAACAGCAAAGGGTAGCACTAGCTAGAACCATTGTTATTGAGCCCAGAGTTTTATTACTAGACGAACCTCTTTCTAATTTAGATGTTAAATTACGTATTTCTATGCGCCGAGAAATACTTCAACTACAACGCAAATTAGGTATTACAACTATTTTTGTAACCCATGATCAAGAAGAGGCAAATACCATTTCTGATCGAATTGCGGTTATAGATCAAGGAATAATACAGCAAGTAGGGCCTCCTATCGAATTATATGATCGACCCATTAATCAGTTTGTAGCTAGATTCTTAGGAACAGCTAATATTATAGAAGGCCAATTAGAAAAGAATAATGAAAGTATTTATTTTCATACAACCAATAATCTTACAATCCCTAACCATATTAACAATAATGCTAACCCTAACCATACCAACAACAAGGCCAAATATGCCATATTACGTCCCCAAAACTTAAAGATTGTCGCTAGTAAATCAGTTGATAATGAATACCCAGATACACTTACCATGAAAGGAAGAGTTTTATATAAAGAGTTTTTAGGGAATATTATCCGTTATACAGTAGAAAACAGTGGACAACACCTTTTAATAGATGAAAATCACCAAGGTGACCAAAAAATCTATCCTGAAGGAACTGAAGTTAAAGTAATAATCAAAACCAAACATATTTTTTTAATTTAATAATTATACAAAAGATAAATTCAAGATACAAGTTGCTCGTATACCTCGGCAGCAGAAACGCATTGCTAATGAGTTCAGTTGATAAGTTTTTTTCAAACAGACCAATTTCTGCTAAAATAGAAGAAGGAGAATTCCAAACAACACACTAAAATTAATGGAATATAAAAACCTACAATTAATAGAACATAAAATTTGGCAGCTTGTATTGCTACTTGTAGCTATGAGTATATTTTTTCTCCAGTGTGAGCAACCAGATTCAACTTACAGATCCCTAAGATCTCAAGCCTTAACTATTGATCCGGATCAAAAGGAAAAAGAAATTACATCTTTTTATTTCAAAGCAAACAAAAACGATGCTCTTGAAATCGATATACCTGGAATTATCGATGTTGAAGAAAGATCAATATATCTTAAGGTTCCATATAGAACAGCTCTTGAGGAAACTTCTCCCGATGGAAATTCTCTCGTAGAACTTACACCAACGATATCAATTAAGGGCCATTCTATAGATCCTCCATCAGAAACAGCCCAGTCATATATCGATGGAACTGCCTTTACTTATACAATTACAGCTGGAAACGGCACATCTACAGAATATTCGGTTTATGTTGAAATCTCCAGCCAAAACGACAAGTCGATTGACACCTTTTCATTCCTGCGGACTGACAACCCTTTCTTAACAGAAGACATACACGGCATTATAAATGAAGAGGAAAAAACCATTACAATAGAATTACCCTACATTACGCCACTAGACAATCTGGTTCCTACTATATCAATAGCAGGCGATCTGATAAACCCAGCAAACAATTCACCGCAGGAGTTTCAAGATGGCACAGCAAGTACCTACACTGTTACTGGAGCAGATAATAGAACTCGGGACTATGCAGTTACTGTTAATCTTTCCCACATTGACTTATTGGATATATCTATCCCTGATTGCGATTTATCACCAGCTTTCAGCGCAGATAACCTGGAATATGTCTGTTACCTTTCTAATGAAAATATTACTTCCACCACAGATAGTACCACCTCAACCACAAATAGTGTCACTTCAACCATAATTGCTGAACCTGCTGATCAAACAGCATATATCAAAATGAATGATGAACCAAGAGTTCAAGGATCACAATCATTTACTTTTACAGCAGAATCTGGTGATACGACTATCACTATTGAAGTAGCCCATCCGACCACACCCCTTACAAAAGTGTATATTGTTTCAATTATAAGAGGTTACTGGCCCATAGTAACATTAAAAGCTTTTAACGCTGGGGATCATGACGGTTTTGGAGAAAATGTAGTAATATGGAACGATACAATAGTAATAAGCGCGCCCGGAGAAGGTTCAAATTCGTCTGATAAACCTGAAGACAATAGTATGCCAGGTTCTGGCGCGGTATATGTCTTTAGAATAAACAATAGTGAAAATAATTATTGGACCCAAGAAGCTTACCTTAAGGCTCCCAATCCTGAAAAATATGATCGATTCGGCACAAGTATCGCTGCTTACGAAAACATCTTAGTCATTGGCGCTCGCGGACCAGACTCAGGAGTAGTATATGTATTTGAACGTTCAGAATCAGATTGGAATCTGAAAACTATCTTAAAAGCTCCCAACAGTTATCCTGGCGATCAGTTCGGTAACGCGGTTGATATTCAAGATACAACTATAATTATCGCCGCCAAAGGAGAAGACGAATCTGGTTTGGTATATATCTTCAGTAAAAAAGATAGTACTAACAATTCAGATAATTCAGATAATACAAACAATACAGATAATGCATGGAAATTTGAGGCGCTACTAAAGGCTCCTAACGAGGAAGCTGGTGATCAATTTGGAGAAAGTTTGGCCATCCATGAAAATAGAATCGTTGTTGGATCAACTAGTGAAGATTGTAATAGTGTCCTCAGCGTAAACGGCGATAACTATTTTATAAGTGATGATAACAACAGCGCAAAGGGATCCGGTGCGGTATACGTTTATTACAAAAATGACACCGAGTGGATCTTTGAAGCATATCTAAAAGCCCCTAATAATGAAGCAGAAGATGGTTTTGGAAAAAGTGTAGATATCTATCAAGATACCATTGTTGTTGGAGCCTGGGGTGAAGATAGTAATCGCACCTCAATAGAAACTCAAGTTACAATCACAGAAAACAATCAAGCCGAATCCTCCGGCGCAGCCTATGCTTATAGACTTATCGAAGGAAACTGGATATTTGAAGCCTTTATAAAAGCCAGTAACGCAAGTCAAGGCGATGGTTTCGGTAATAGTGTCAGTATCTATAACAACACTTTAGTAATTGGAGCTCGTGGAGAAGATGGTGGTCAAAGCAACGTTTTCATTGGAACCAATTATGTTGATGATAATACAGCTTCAGGCGCAGGAGCAGCATATATCTTTAACAGAACAGCCTCACTATGGACCCAGACGGCTGTCTTAAAATCCCCCAATACCACAAAAGGTGATGCCTTTGGTCAAAGTGTGTCGATTTATAATAACACTATAATCATTGGTAGTGACCAAGAAGACAGCAGTCAAAATAATATTATTAATTGGGGTGATGACTCACTTGATAATAAAGCTTCTAATTCTGGAGCTGCTGTTATTTTTGAATATAACGAGTATTAATGGTTGTTAACAGCTATCAATAAGTAAGGTTCTTGCTTGATGACTAATTTACTCACCATAATTCAATTTATTATAATAACTGCCTTGGTAGGGATTTCATCATCTCCCTGTTTCGCAAGTGACAATAACAACAACAATAATAATAACAACAATACCAACGATGATTTGTATGTAGACATCCCAAAACCAGAAGCTCCATTTTCTTTATACACAGTAAACGGCAGAATCTTCCAAAGTGGAGGCGGAGGGGCAGTAGCAGACTCTTATATTTTTATTCCCACACAAAAGAAGCGTACGCAGAGCGATATAAAAGGTTACTTTACCATAGAAGGAGTACAAGCCGGTCAACATCAAATTATATTTCTACGAGAGGGCTATGAACGCAAGGTGATGGATATAAATGTACCGCTAGAAGAACCCCTTACAATTTACTTAAAACAATATTTCGAGTCAGATGATGAAGTTTTCGTTTTCGGAAAAATAAAGCGCACTGATATGTCCAAACACGGTCTTAAAACCAGAGAACTAAAAGATTTGCCCGGTACCGGTGGAGATGCGGTAAAAGCCATTGAAGCCTTGCCCGGTGTGAGCACAGGAGAAACCGGTGGCACAGAGAAAAAAGGCGGTAGTAAAAAAGGTAGTAGTAAAAAAAGCACCAAAAAATCCAGTAGTAGTGGTAAATCTACCGACAGCAAATCAAGCAGCAGTAGTAAATCAGGCAGTGAAAGAACTTTAAGAAAATCTCTCAGTGGTATGCCCCAACAATCTGGCAGCTATGGTGAAACCGGAATCGGCGGTAATACATCCAATTTAGTAATCAGAGGGTCATCACCAAATGAATCGCTTATTCTCTTTGACAGAATTCCAATTCCCTTTGTCTATCACTCCGGAAATATGTCCAGTATCTTTAATACAAATCTGATTGAAAAAATGGATTTATATCCAGGCGGCTTTAGTGTGGATCATGGTAATGTTATGGGCGGAATTCTGGACATAATTCCAACTCAAGGTAATTATGACAAACACTCAGGTGAATTTGACATATCTCTTATCAAAAGCGAAGCATATGTAGAAGGTCCCATCAATAATAATCTAGCTTATAGATTTTCAGCAAGAAGAAGCTATCTTGATATCGTAGCCAAACCCTTTATAGAAGATAAAAATACCGCTATCGCCCTTCCCACATTCTCAGATGTCCAGATCGGATTTGATTATAGATTAGCCAAGAAAAAAACAATTTCTATAGATTCTATAAATGCGTGGGATCAATTGGCAGTCAACCAAAGTGAATCCGGATCGAATTTGATTGATTTCAATCAACAAAAATTCTTCACCGGATTATTCTTACGCTATAAAGATAGAAGCGATAAAAATTTTCAATATCAGCTATCACCGTATTACCTTCAAAGCAGGAGCAATAATTCTATTGATGATGACAGTCAGGTCTACACCACCCATTACAGTGGTCTGGATTCGGTTTTTGAACACAGGGTCTCAAAGGATCATAGATTTATTTATGGTAGCCAATTTGATGTCACTAAATTGCTTTATGAAAGAGAAGTCGTAAATGAAGACGTTGAGGTCGAAGAGGGGCAAGAAGAGGCGATGATAACAAACTTAGAGTCTCTCACAGCTACCAGACTTACCCTGTTTCTAGGAGATGAATTTCAAGTAACCAAATCGTGGCAACTTATTCCAGGATTCAATGTTTCCTTTCTGGATATTAAAAACAAGCTATATGTAGATCCCAGAATCTCCACTCGATATAACCTTACAGATAGTTTTCGACTAAAAGCGGCATGTGGTCAGTACTCTCAAGTGATAATCGATAGTAACATAGACAGGTGGTTCGGCAACCCAGAACTTCCCGCCCAAAAGAACTATCAATACGGTACTGGATTTGAACTTGATATAACTTCTGATATTGAATTACAAATTGAAGGTTTCTTAAAAGACATCAGAAATCTTCCTATATGGGATTCAGAACTCGGTATAGTACCAAACGGATTAGCTAAAATCTTTGGTATTGAAATGCTTCTAAAACACACCTTGACCAAACGATTTATGGGATGGGTGGCATTTACCTACTTAAATGTTGAAGAAAAAGAACCCAATTCTGGTACCTGGATCAAATCAACATTTGATAAGCCTGTTGATCTTACTCTTGTTACAAGCTATCAAATTACACCAAGCTGGAAGTTTGCGGCCAAAGCAGTTTACTATTCCGGACAAAGAGTAACTCCACTTATTCTAGATTATTATGATGGTGATAAAGATATATTTGTAACAAAATATGATGTTGAACTTATCAATAGTGAACTTGATCGAGACGTCTATCAGATTGACGTCAGGACCGATTATATTTTTATCTGGGATACCTGGCGCTTGAATTTATATCTGGAGATACAGAACGTAACCATGGCTACTGTGCCGATATCTACTCAGTATAATTATGACTACTCTGAGAAACAGTATATAGAAGGATTAGAGATTGTTCCCTTTTTAGGCATAAGAGCCACTTATTAGGTTTTTTTTATTAGGTTTTTTATTAGATTTTGTCTAAAAAGCGCAAAATAAAGGTAGTGAGAAAAAGATGATGACTCATAAAAAGAATATAATTTATATCCTAATCGCAATCATCTTGTTTGGTTGTGGTAAAGAAGAGGTTAAGGAACTAGATCCCGAATATCTGGTAAATAAATTTCGAGTATTAGGTATTCAGTTTGAACCTCCAAGCCTTTTCACCGGCGAGCCCTCAACTCTCAGCTTAAACTTGGTCAATCCTGATAATATTGCCTTTACTTCAACCAGTATAATCGACCCTGAAGAAAACACTCTTCCTACCATTGATAATGGCTCAATTCAAACAACTGACAATCCATCAAAATTTCTATATAATGCTCCTAAGCAGCTGGAGCCAAAGCAAAATCGCAGAGTTATCACCGTTGAAATTCAACTATCTGGGAAAGATATTAATCTTAACGTTAGAAAAAACGTGTACGTATACAAAACAGGCGGCAGTTTTGAATCCGATGAACTCAATACAAATCCCACTCATCAAGGAATCAATGTTAAACAAGGAGGATCAACTAAGGGAGCAAAATCAAAAATGATGTCTGTAGAAGCAATTGCGGAGGATAAGGAACAGGGGGAATCAGACTTTAATTATAAATGGTATGCCCAAGCAGGCTCATTTGAAACCACAGACATAAAGAAAACCATTTATATGTGCCCTGAAAATGGCGGAAATCAAATTTCGATTTATTCCGTAATCTGGGATCGAATGGGTGGTGTAGCTTGGAACGAGAAAAAAGTAAATTGTAAATAGGATGTAACAATGAAAAAAAACAACAAATATTTCCAACTTATGTTTATTTTGTCACTCTTTTGTATTTACCACTGCGAGGGCATTCTAGAACAGGCTGGCGGCCAGAAAGTCGATGAAGAAAATTTTTCTTCCTTTAAAGAGGATGGTAAGGATATCAAGGATATTTTCGTGATAAATCAAACTAATAACAGGCCCAAAATATTGGCCAGCCGAATGGACAAGCCTGAAATTCTTGTTGGTCAGGAATCAAAATTAGAATTATTGATCTTTAATCCCAACGATGATGAATTAATTTTTTCCTATGAAATGGCTGTGCAAGACGACAATAATAACAATAATGTCGATACAGAAAACGAGTTCCCTTATGGCAAAATCGAAGGGACCGACAATCTTAATGAAGCTGTTTACACTGCTCCAACGACTCTTCTAGAAGATAAAAAAAGCTATAATTTCAAAATTGCTATCACCCTAAAACCGAGCGATCAAAAATTCACCCACCAAATCAAGGTCTATAATGCAGACACAAAGGCCCAAGCAGATCTGGCAGTTAATCCTGTGATTTCAGAAATCACTGCATCAAAATCAAGTCTAAGTGCGGTAAATACTGAGTTGGAAAAATTATTCGCCAGCAAATCTAAGGATACATCTACTAAGAAAGAAACGGACAAAGGAGAGTATGAAAAAAAAGAGTATGGCAAAGAATCATACAATAAAGAAGAATCAACCAAAAAGAACTCGGAAAGTAGCGACAGCTACAAGAAAGAAGTGTCTAAAGAAGATACAAAACAAACTGAATATCAGAATTTTGAACTAGGGACTATTTTCAAGATAGAATTAGAATTAGAAATTGAAAATACAAAGGAGGATACCAACTATAAAACTCAGTGGTTTTCTTCAAAAGGAGGCTTTGCCTTGTGGTTAAGCACTACTACCAATAGTTATTTTGGATGTGAAAAAGATTCTCCCGAAAAAGTAAAAATAATAGCAGTAGTTACCAACCCAGACAGTGGCACAACCTGGATGGAAACAGAGGTAGACTGTAATCAATAAGGGAAAAAAATGAATTTTTCTTTTTTTATAACATTCTGTTTTTTCTTGGGATTGATATTTCAAAGTGGATGCAGGGAAGCTTATCAACGCTTCTTTTATGGGGATCCCACTCCCAAGATGGATCTCAGTGATGCCGAACTTTCCCCTGTAACCTCAGAAAAACTCTGCTCCTATTGTACAGTGATAAAATTCAACATTGCCACGGGAGAAGTACCGGTTCCAAGTACAATGGCTCTAGATTACTTAAACGAACTTAATTCCCAAGTCGGTATTGATCCTTTGTACTCAACTAACTCTCAAATACCCATAAGAATACCTTTCGATGGTAAAATCGATTTTAAATATAATTCTAGATGGCAAAATTCAATTCTGATAATCAACACCGCCAATATCCATGACCGGGTTTACCCTTGGCCCACTTCGATAAATATTTCCGGTCAGCAGGGAGACTTCGCGGCCGTTGTCCTTACCGAGTTCAATGAGCTAATTCTGGTTCCAACATCCCAGACCTTTATCAAAGGTAACTCATATGTAGTAATCATAACTAATTCAATGCTTGACACAAACGAATCTCCCTTGGGAGAAACTGTTGTATCAAGCTTATTGAAAAGCTCTGAATCACTTATTGATAACAATGACGCCTGTCCCGATATTGATATCGATGAAGCATGTTCCAAATTTTTCGAGCTGACAGGCTTAAACTTGGCTCATGTCTCGGCCCTTGAAGCTGAACGAGCGAGACTTGATCCTATATTAGAGGATCTTGATGAAATAGATATTAAGCGAAGTGATATTATAGGAGCATTTGTATTTACCACCAGTGGAAATAGCACCACTGCCTTTACCAACTCAAAACTCAAGGAAACAGCTCTTAGTGTCTTCAATCCCGCATTGGATTGGAATAATAATAACGATAACAATGATGATGACGATTATGATGAAGATGAAGTCTGGCAACCAACGGAAAATGATAACGCTAATTATTGGGGAGCGGCAGATAGTCCCATCTCATTTACAATGTTAAAACCAAACGATACCGCCAACCCTACTGGAAACAAACTATTTACACCTAATCTGCTGGACAGAACCCATTATGGGTTAAACGACCTTGATGAGCAACTTAGTAATATTTACAATACTCCCAATACTCCCAACTCACTCAACAATAACACTAATAATTCTATCAACATGCTGGCCTATTTTACTGAAGAAATTGATCTAAACCAAGATGGGCAAACGGATTCCATGCCGGTTCTAAAAGAATTAAATGAAGCAGGAAATCTAAATATTAAGGCTATATATCGTGGGCATTACTCCTGTACTAACTTTCTAACCAAGGATCCAGCTACCAAAGAATGGATCCTTGATATCGATATCACTGGAGAAAATCCCGGAGGTACCTGTTTAAAGATCAATCCCAATGAAAACCCGGCTGATCTTTCTTCGGCAGAAGGGATGGATTTTTGGCTATCAATGCCCGAAAAGCTTGACAATCTAAATCCAAAAGTAGTGATCTACCAACATGGTTTTTTTGGAGATGCTACAGAATTCATAGCTTTGGCCAATACATTCGCCAATAAAAATATCGCTGTTATTGCCATTGATGCGTTTGGTCATGGGGTACGATCTTTTAAAGATATTAATGGTGACGGAAAAATTACCAGAGATGACTCTGGAGGTAATTTTATTAATAGTATGAACCCGTCAATAACTGCAGGTTATATGATTCAAACATTAATGGATATTTACCATCTGGCTATTATGTTAAAAGTAAATCCGATTATGTTACACCTACTAGGTCTCGAAGATAGCTTAAACAATATCATACCAGAACTTGATTCAGAATCTAATAACAATTTAAGTATTATTGCTAGTGCCAAACCATCCATTAATTTTGTGGGCAGAGGGCTAGGAGCTATTTTGGGTATTTTAATTTCCGAAAAAGGCGACATTCCAATAGACAGGTTTGTATTAAATGGTATTGGCGCTGATTTTGCGAGTATTTTGGTTAATACTGAATTATTTACCGAGCAAATGAAGAGTGAATTAGAGGTTTTAGGAGAGCTTGAAACCTTTAAATCACTGATTGGTATGCAACTGGCTCATAGTTTTTTCTCTGCAGTTGTAGATCCTTTATCATTTGTTGATAACACTGGACAAGCTGATATTTTAGTCCAGCAAATGTATGAAGACGAGGTTATACCCGCTCAAAGCATGGACATTTGGTCACTTTCAATGAATTTATACGAAGGGGATTTACCCGGTTGTAATGATGATAATGGTTGTATAACTGGAACCGTCAACCGAGATGGAGATTCTTTACACCGTTCGTCTTGGCTGTTTTACCCTTGGGACTACGAACCTCTTGAAACAGGCGCTCGGGCCAGGCATAATTTTCTTATTGATAAAAGGACTACAGCAACATGTGCAGGCCAGATACAAGCTCGCGAATTTATTTTAAGTGGAAGGGTTTTAGAGCCGGATGGTCCAGAAATTTTACAGGCATGCGAATAGGTCCGTGAATGAACGTAAATAAACGTGAGTAAGCGTGAGTAAAAGTGAATAAATAAGTAGTATAATTAATCCTTATTGATTCATGGATTGTTTGTTAAAATCCAGAGGTTTGTATGACGATTAAAACTTTTAGCACTTTGAAAACTTTAATTATAATATCCATTGTTACTTTTGTTAATTTGGTGGGCCTTTTTTCAGAAATATCGGCAAGTGGTTTTTTGTCTCACACCCGTACCAGCGCATCAGCAGGACAAGCGACTACAGGACTTTTTACCGCTGAAAGTGCTGGAAGTGCTGCAATTTTGCCAGCTTCGATGGTATTTTTAGATAAAGGTTTTCACTTCCTCCTTGGTGGTTACCAACAAAAACTACAAACTAACTTTCATCCATCAAACGATTCTCATACAGTATCTACAGACAATACACCAGCCTATGATTTGTATCTCTTTGCTTCATGGACGGGAGAACTCTTCACACGTCCAATATCCTTTGGCATCGGTCAGCATAGTGCTTATGGATATAAAACCCTTTGGCAGGAAACTTGGCCCGGAAAACACCTGGTCACGGAAGAAACTTTAAAAGTCAGCAAGCTTCCATTAAACATAGCTGTTGCTATCACTGATGAGATCTCCATAAGCGGCGGTATTAACATGATCGGAGCGACTTTTGAAAAGAAGAAAAATCTATATGTGAGTGAAACCTCGATAATTCCTACGCACTATGGAGTAACCAGCACTGGTGTCGGTTTTAATGTTTCCATTATGATAAATCACGACATTTTTGCCTGTGGAGCGGTTTACAATAACGGCATAAAAATAGAAGGAGACGGGGTGGTACAATTTGATACCTCTGAGGTTGAGATGCTTACTGCTAAATATCCTGATGGAAATATTACTTATGGTACTCGACTACCTGCTGTGTTAGAATTTGGAGCGGCGTTTAAAGATAAAAAAACAAATCCTTCTTTTTATATTGAAGTATCATTTTTTCGAACTGATTGGTCGGATTTTAATGATTTTGCTATTTCATACGACACTCAAAAGCCTTTTACGGAAGAACACCCTAATAGACACCGGGAAGATGTTTATTCCTACAAAATTGGCGGCTACTGGTCTCCTCACCCGCTAGTAAAATTGAGAACCGGCTTTTTTTACGAAAACAATTCCGTATCAGAAAGCGCCTTCGATCCATCTTTCCCTTATGGAAACGATCGACGTATATTTACTTATGGGGTGGGGTTTAAAATCGACAAATTCATTATTGATATTTCAGATGTTCGCGAAAGAATTATGACTACTGAAATAGATTCTCCTCAATCAATTTCTGGATCATATAATGCTTATTCAGAAACAATCACTCTAGATGTTGGAGTAAAATTCTAGAACAGGGTTGAGTAGCGGTTATCGTATGTAAATAACTATATCTAAATTAATACGATCAGCAAGATGGTTACCATTAATGGGTGGTGGGTGTAAATTGTTGATTTTATAAATTGATTAGGAGAAAAGGGTTTTAGAGATAGATAAGAACACTGTTCTTAGAAAACTAAAAGAGCAAAAGATCTATGCCAATAATTTCAAATAGTTTTCGAACATAAATCCAACCAAATATATAAATATAGCCTAATTACAATAGAATTCCTAAATTAATTCCTCATAAAGACCGATACATATTACGTAACGAAAGTGAGCGATTATGAGAAAAAACTTCATAATATTAACGATTGAAATAACATGCTTTTTTCTTCTTTTAAACTGTTATCAAGATGAACATCTAGCAAATTTTAAATCTGACGACAAATCTGTAACATCCTTAAATCAAACGGATTCTGGCAATCAAAAGGCTTTATTAATTGAATTTTATCATTCCTTATCTACATCTACTGATAATCAACGTTTTGAACTAGTATCTAATTTTAGCCTTAATTTTGGCTTACCTGGACTGGGCAATATAGGTTTGGGTCCCAGTGGACCAAGCGCCAATTTTAACCTGGGTCCAATTGCCATAGGAGGTAATCCAGGAGGTATTTCAGTTGGAACTAAAATAGGACCAGCATCAATATCACATAGTTTTCCAATTGGAGGTAGTAATGGAGGTTCAAGGCAACCTGCACCAACCCAAACAGTGCGACAACAAGCTCCACCACCCGCTGCTCCGAACATTTACTACCAAGAAGGTCAAGGCATACAAATGCAATATGACCCAAGGTGGGTAGCTGCTAATCCTAATTATTCAAAAACAGTCAATACTCCTAATGGACCAGTAACTGTTTCATTTGATGAAAGAGGAACTCCGATCATCAGAAATGCACCTACCAGCAACACAACGAGTTCTTCAGTAACACCTGCTGGACAGGGAGAACCAAGCAACAGTTCACAGATAAATAATCAACCTCTGTTGCCACCGGAAATATCATTTGATCAAGAGAATGGAATGCAAATACGGTTCAGTAATGAATGGGTCACTCAAAACCCCAATAAAACAATATCAGCATATACTCCCCAAGGTCCGTACTTAATATCGTTTGATGAAGAAGGAAAACCTGTGGCTGATTTTGATACTAACGTTACTGAGCGCCCTAACGAAGTTCATTTAATCCCCGTTGATCCTAATTCTCCGACTCCTAGCTCAGCTACATCAGTATCCTTAGCCTTTGAATCCGAGGTGCCAATCCAATATTTTTACAAGGAAGATAATAATCTAAAAATATATTATGATCCCAATTTTGAGTTGGAAGAAGATACCGCGGTAGTTTTAAATATGCCCTATAATGAAAGTGAAGCTAGTAGATATGAGGTAAGTTTTAATAAAAACACCGATCCAACTATAATATATACTTCTAACACCATTCCCCCTGTACATCTAGCTTCAATTCCTCCAGAAAACTTCACCGGTGAAGTTAATGAATACCATTTTTTAGTTCCCGATAGTGTTAATAACAGCAACTATACTAATAATGATGGAAGCTCTTCTAACGGTAGTAACACTGACATTGGCAACAACACTGATAACAATAGTAGCAATAATCCCACCGATGATAGTAGCATCATTGCAAATGATAATAACCAATATAGTCATACCAATAATGCCAATACTACTGGCGATAATAATAGGGATGATAATGGCCATTTCTTTAATTTACAAAATGCCCTATGTAGTACCAGTAAAGCCTATATGCTAACTTCCAATTTGATTATTGTTCCTGCCGAAAATATTGCACAGGGATGCGGATCGCTTACTCAAGTATTAGTGAAAAGCGGTGAGCAAGATCAGGGAGTCTCTGTAAGATCCATTACCTATTTGAAGGATATAACTTTCGCTAATGGCAAAAGATGGAAAGTTTTACGATTTACTTTTCCCCAAAACCTATCCTCAGATCACTTCCAGCCAACATCTTTGACTGATCCTGAGCATCCAATTGGAAATAATCTTAGTTTTGTTATAGAAAAAATCAAAGAAGATTTCTCCGATGACGCTATTGAAATTGCAAGGATCCAGTGTGCTTTAGTTAGTAATACTAGCGAACAAGATGATGGAATCTGTGCTTTAGCCAACTTATAAGGGCACTACTTTTTCATTAAAAAAATAATAATTTTATGATAAAAGTTTTTTCGTCTACCTGTTAATTATCCACATTGCTCCCAATGAGGCATTTGATGAAAACACTTATAATAACTGAAAAACCTTCTGTAGCCAGAGATTTTGCCAAGGCTCTGGACATACCCTTTGGAACAATGGAAAATAATAATTATGTCCTAGCATCGGCAATTGGCCATCTAGTTGAGCTTTTCGCGCCAAATGACTACGATCTAAAATGGAAACGATGGAATTTAGACAATTTACCTATTTTACCTATGGAATTCAAATACAAGCCTATATCAAAAACCAAAAAACAACTTAACAACATCGTTAAACAATTAAAAAGAAGGGATATTAAAAGAGTCATAATTGCGACTGACGCTGGACGAGAAGGAGAAGTTATTGCTAGAACCATTCTAGAATATGGAAAAAACAAAAAAGAAATTTTTAGATTTTGGACCAGTCAAGCACTTTCCAAGGAAGTTATATTAGAGTCTATGCGCAATATAAAACCATCCACATCTTTTGATAGGCTCTATAAGGCTGGGCAAGGTCGACAATTCGCCGATTGGCTCGTTGGAATGAATCTAACCCGTGCCGCTACGAAAAAGATGGGAGATCTTTATTCTATTGGACGTGTACAAACCACTGTACTATCTCTACTAGTTGACCGTCGAAAAGAAATTGATAACTTTAAACCTGAACCATATTGGCAACTACATGTTCAGTTTTATAATGAAAAAGGTAATTGGCGAGGAACCTGGTTTAAAGCGGAACTAAACCGATTTGAAAATCAAAATAAAGCCGAAGAAATTATTTCCCAAATAGACAAGTCTACCGGTATTGTTGCTACTGTAAAAAAGCAAAAGAAAAGTCAAAATCCTCCACCCCTATATTCACTAACTGAATTACAGCGAGATGCCAACAAAAGATACGGTTTTGCCGCTCAAACAACCTTGAATCTAACTCAATCCTTGTACGAAAAAAGAAAGTGCCTTTCTTATCCCCGATCAGATTCCACAGTATTAGGAACTAAGAACGTTGATATGACCAAACGAATTGTTGATAATCTTTCCAAAACCTATCCAGATATTTTTCAAGGTATGGACCATAATAATCTTCGAAAATCAAATAAACGTGTTTTTAATGACGCTAAACTCACTGATCATCATGCGCTCATCCCACTTAAAACAGCGCCCCATGCCGTGGATCCCAATGAAAGAAAAATATATGACCTGGTTCTTAGGCGATTTGCGGCTGCATTTTATCCACCCTGTCATTTTGAAACAACTGAGATAATCACCAAAGTAAATGTCGAAACTTTTCGAACCAAAGGAAAAATCATTCTTAAACCCGGATGGCAAGTTTTATATGAACGAGAAAAAACCAAAAAAGAGGACACACAGATCTTACCACCACTGCAAAAAAATGATCCAGCTTATATAAAAGATACATGTATAGAGCAAAAAACCACCACTCCACCCGCAGAATATACCGAAAGCTCATTATTGGGCGCTATGGTCAGACCAGCAAAATATGTTTCCAAGCAGGATCTAAAAAACGTTTTTCATGGCAACGTTGGTTTGGGAACTCAAGCCACTAGGGCCGCTATTATTGAAAAGCTTCTTGAGCGTACCTATATTGAAAGATGTAAAAAGGCTCTAATAGCTACTAAAAAGGGCTGTTCTTTAGTAAAAACTCTTCGAACAATGGATCAAACAAAACTTATAACTTCTCCAGAGGAAACAGCCAGATGGGAACAGTATCTAGAACAGATAGCCCAAGGCAAAGGGGACCTTTCAATCTTTTTACAAAATATTAAGCGGTATGTTTGCTGCTCAATTGAAGAATTTAAAAATAATACAACTTTTGTTAGTACAAACAGTTCAGTTAATGCATCATCAGAATTAGGTAAATGTCCCGCTTGTAGGGGAAATATAATAGAAGGAAAAAAGGGATTTGGTTGTTCTAAGTGGAAATTTGGGTGCAAATTTGTTATTTGGAAGCAAATTGCTAGTAAAAAGATCACTGAAACTCAAGTAAAACAGCTCGTAAGTAATGGTAAAACAGATCTACTAAAAGGTTTTAAATCAAAAGCGGGAAAGCCCTTTAATGCTCGTTTACGGCTGGATACAGATAATAAGGTCGTATTCGATTTTAGATAGCTTTGACTATAGTTACCATTGCCAATTTCCAATTGGCAATAAAAAATTTAACAAGTAACTTAATAAAGAACTTAATATGGAATTCACTAAGGAACTTAATTATGAGTAAAAATATACTGGTGCTGTCCTGGAACTTGGAAAACCTTTTCCATCCGCAAAGCGGTGGACCCCGTAATGATATGACTCCCAAAGAAGGCTGGACCCTTGAACGTTATACACAAAAAATTAAAAGAGTTGCTCATATCATAAAAAAAATACTATTAGAGTATGGTAACCGCAACATTCCAGCTATCATAGGTTTAAATGAAGTTGAAAATTCGAAAGTAGCCCAAGATATCCTCGCTCACTTGCCTCAACGTTTTGAAATGGTAAAGGATCCTAAATTCAAATTAGAATACAATGACAACATTATCATCTACGATAAAAACTTTTTGACATTAAAGAAGGCCAACTATCTTCAGTTTTTCGATCGTTTTGA
>CAZJDM010000051.1:0-2861 GCA_964544765.1 uncultured bacterium | reverse complement strand
GTAAACTTAAAAACAATCAAGTTGAATTAATTACCTATTGTTGTCATCTAAAAGCCAGACCAGCCAATAAATACTATACCCAAATGTACCGTCAATCGGTTTGTGATCAACTGCAAACTCGAATATGGAAACTTCATAATGGAGATAAATTTAATAAACGTATAAAAGCTTATCCAGAGGAATCCCATCCTGAATCCCTAACGCTGGATAAAAATATAATAGTAATGGGTGATTTTAATGATGATCCTTTTTCTATCTCAATAATGGATTATCTCATGGCAACCTACGATCAACACACAGTTAAGCATCAACAAGATCTATCCAAGGTTATTTTATATAATACCTCCTGGGAATGGTTAAATCGCAAATTTCCGGGTAGTTGTTTTTATTCCAAATGTCTAACATCCAAATGGAGCATGTTGGACCAGATAATAATATCTCCTTCCTTAATCAGTGGGGGACAACCATTAAAATATAAAGCAAAATCATTCAAAGTAATACAGAATCTAACTTGTGACTCACAAGGATTACCTAAGTCAGCTTGTTTTTACGACCAAGATGACCAATTAGTATGGCAAGAGGGTTATTCGGATCACTTTCCGGTGATTATCAAGTTAGACCATGTTAATTAATGATCATAGCTTTTAGTAGGATCAGCTTTTCATCTATCTTTTTTTCTTCCTGCCATTGCTGAACTTTCTTAAATTCTACTTTAATTTCTTCTTTTAGTTCTCTAGCTCGTCGGTTATGACCTCTTTTTATAGCTAAATGTATAGCAGATGGTGGTGACCCGAAATATTGCGGTAAACGGTAAATATATACCAGTACGCAGCACCCAAAAAATTGGTTTCTAAACTAATATTCAGTTACCAATTAAGTTACTAAAAACATTTTCAATTGTTCAAAACAATTTCAGCTTTAATATATGTATAAGGCGCATTGACGCACGAACCACCAGATTCTTCACTATATATAACCAAATAATTTTTATCATCTTGTGATAATTGAATCATGGTTTCAGGACGACAAAGCCGGTCAAAACCTTCTACGCTTAGTTTACTTAGGCTATTATTATCTTTTTCTGGATTCCATGACCATAAGGTATATCCACTACCCTTTGGTGCGGGACCTGCGATTATTATATACGCATCCAACTTAGGAATCCATTCCATACCACGAATTCCCTTTCCTTCTAAATCCAAGGTAGCAAAATTAAATTCAACAGAATTTTTAAAAGGTTTAGCAACCCAAACGACAATTGCTTTACCTTGAGTTAACGACATACCGGGGTTATTAGCAGGGTTTCCAAATTTTTTATCATATAAAGGAGATCGAAGGCCCCATACAATAGCTTTTTCTTTAGTATGATGCCGAGAAATAGCTTCAATATTTAAACCACCTGTTTTAGGAGGTTCAACTAAAAATCGGTCTATCCAATCATCATCAAAATCTTGCCGCATTGCTGATACTAAATCATTACGCAAATCAACACTATCATCAGCAACGAATTTTAGTCTCCCTTGTTCTTCTTCAAAATGAAATTTCGTTAAACGATTGAATCTCTCATCACCAGGAACACTCAAACTCGCAGTCATAATAAAACGATCATCAATGGATGTAATTCCTTCCAAATCTCTATGTTCCAGATCTGCTGGTAATGGAATTGTCACTTCATTACGAGGTTCAAGAGCATCAACAACTCGAATAGAGTGCAAACTATTATCTAATGGAGTACCTCCATCATCAATATAGACAATTTTATTCCCAACTATAGCCGCACCACTTAAATCTTGCTTATATCCATTATGGTAATGGTGTTTGGTAGTGTACCCATAGGAAATATCACCAAATGAAGTCGTACCAGCTGCATTAATGGTTCCCTTGATACTACTAATTTTCATAATTGTTATTAGTGCCAACGCCAACAATGATAATTTTTTGATAACCATAAAATAACCTCCTTAATCTGTAATAAATTTCAATGCAGATTTTTCACAAACCACGTTAATGCGGTTCTTCCCAACTTACAAATAGAACTTCATTATTGAGTAATTGAAACAATAACCGATAGCAACTTATATCAACTTATATCAACTAGTAAAAATGGCACTCACATTCATTTTTTTCGAATTTTATTTTTTATTTTATTTATCTCTTTTTATCTTGACTTTATTAGATTAGAATAGTAGCTAATTCGCACATAATCATATTTTAATAAGTGGATATAAGCATGAAAACTTTTCTGCAAAAAATAACCGTTAGTATTTTTATATTTTCAATACTTAGTTTTAGTATTTTTATTGAACTAAAACTTTTAGCAAACCCGTGTGATGGTCTAAATAATAAATCACCACAACAAGAGTCTAATAAAATATATATAAACATTGGACCACACGATGCGCAGGCTCTAATAGATAGTCGCCCTGATATTATTATCATCGATGCCAGGACACCAGATGAATTTTCTAAGGGACATTTAAACAGGGCACGCTTATTAAATGTTCAAGAATCTGAGTTTTATAACGATATATTGGAATTACCGATCGATGGAACATACCTAGTATATTGCAAAGCAGGTACTCGTAGTACACAAGCAATTTCACTGATGGCTGGTGAAGGATTTAAAAATATTTATAACTTAGACGGAGGATTTGATTCCTGGGCAGGTCACGGTCTACCAATTGCTACCAGTGATTTAGTAAGTCAGTAGAAGAAAGTTAAAATTGATAAATTTTATTTCTATAACCACCTGTTGCAGTCATACGTTTGAATAGAACCACCCCGTAACACAACGCTTTCACCATTTCTTGATTATAAAGGAATTAGCTTTTTCAGCTATGCAGTTCAATGATTTCCAATAT
>CAZJDM010000050.1:0-27281 GCA_964544765.1 uncultured bacterium | reverse complement strand
ATTAGTAAGAAAATTGAAGAAATAGGAATCTAGAGGAAAGTTGATGCATGATAACGAGCCAAAAAGAAAAATTTCTGTTGTAATTGCCTGCTACAACGAACAAAAAAACATTACTCCGCTCTACCAAAGATTGGTAAAGACCTTTCAGAGCATAAATATATTATATGAAATTATTTGGGTTGATAATTGCAGTACAGATGATTCGATCGAAGTTTATAACCATATTTGTGGGCAGGATCAACATTGTCAGTCCATTATTTTCTCACGTAATTTTGGTTCGAGCCAACCATCCTTTCAAGCTGGATTAGAGCTCGCTACCGGTGATGCAGTTGTTCTGATGGATGGAGATTTGCAGGACCCTCCTGAAGTTATCACCGAGTTTTACGATCAGTGGCAACAAGGCTTTGATATTGTTTATGGTCAACGAGTAAAGCGCCATGGTTCTTTATTTCGTCGAATTAATTATTGGTTTTTTTACCGTCTATTTCGTCACGTTGCCTACATCCCCATCCCTCTAGATGCTGGTGATTTTGCCCTTTTGGATCGTAAAGTAGTAGATAAGATGAATCAATTTCCAGAGCGAAACCGTTATATCAGAGGCATTAGAGCCTGGACCGGTTTTAATATTACCTCAACACCATATACCAGAGACGAGCGTCATGTAGGCAAATCAAGCAACACCTTTTTTGATAACATCCGCTGGGCCGAAAAAGCTTTTGTTAATTTTAGTTTTTATCCTCTTAAATTAATCTTTCGCTTTGGTGTCCTGTGGAGCTTCATCACCGTTTTAATTATTGCGGGTCTTTTGATTCCCACTACTCATCACTTTTTATTTAGGGAAAATTTTTTACTATTGTTATGTCTTATTTTGATTTTACTAATGGGTTTATTAGGCATGATCTCTTTTTATTTTCTAGCTATGTATATTCGAGTTATTTTTGAAGAAGTCAAACAAAGGCCCACCTACTTAATTGAAAAGGTAATTAAAAGTTAAATCATTGATCTTTTCCTTTAGACGTTTAATCGAAACAGGAAACTTGGTTTTCAATTCCTGAGCGAAAACAGAAATTCTGAGTTCCTCCATCCAAGAAAACAACTCATCTACTTCATTAGACAATTTATCATCGAGCAATTTATTTTTGGATAATCTATCTCGCTGAAATTCTTTGTTGCCATTTATTTTACCCGCCAACTCTAAAATTTCTTGTTGAATGGGCCTTAATTCAATTGATTTCTTACGATCACTGTCAGGTCTAGAAAGTAACCGTTCTATACGAATATTTATTCCTTTTAAGTATCGGGGATAATCCTGCAAATATTGATAAGCAACCGACTTAATAAAACCAGGATATAACAATCTGTTTAAATGTTCATTTATTTCATCTAAAGCTTCAGATATCCATCCTCCTGACCTTTCACCACTCTGTGTTTTTATCAACATTTCAATATTCTTAAACTCATGAGCAACCTGATCTAATAAGGTAACAAAACCATCTACACAGGTCTTTAAAGATTCACTTACCTGACCTTTCATCTTATCAAATTCCTGTTTGGTCCTTACCATTTGGTTTAAATAGACCAAAGATTGTGTAATACCAACAATAGCATCTCCTATCAGGTCCTGTGTCCAATTTTGCTTTTTAAATACTCGGATCGTTTCTGGAGGAATTATTTTTAACGACTGGTTTAAAGTATAAAGATTTTCAGCTAAAGAAATTTCTAATAGTAAATTGATCCCTCTAATGGTTTCACGTTCTGCTTCTTGCTTATTATTAAAAAGTGTTTTATTGATTTTTCCTTCTGTCACCAATAATCCAGGAAAAGCCAAGTGTCGGATACCCCCTTTATATGGTGATATTTCTACTTGTAAAGGTAGTTCATCCCAATCCCAAGATAGAACATTTGATCTGAACCACTTATCTCTATCGGGAACTTGCCATTGTTTAAATTTTACCGCAAACTGATCTTGAAGAGCTTTAAAATCTCTACCCACGGCTATGCTGATATTACGACGATCCAATATTTCAAAACGCATCTTTAAAAAAAGATCCAGAGCCTCTAGGTGCCAATCATAAAAAGATATATCAACACCTTCCTTTTTCTTGATAAAAGCCGATAACTCATCAATAATTGAACCCGACCTAGTTTCTGTTTGCTGAATGAAACTCTCAACTATGGTTTGTATCATTCCTATTTCTTTGCGGATGGATTTGGGTAAATTTTTTATTAGAGTGTGCACCTTGGTTGATAACCATCCTGGAATTAGCCAGTCACCAACAAAAGTTGGAACTTGATTTAATAACTCTATTGGAATTTTTAGCGTGACACCATCTAATGAGGAATCAAGATCAAAAACATACTCAAGGCTCATGCTATGACTACCAAGTAAAAATTCATCCGGGTATAAACTTTTAGAGAGTTGATCAATATCCTGATGGGTTATTTCTTCTATTCTCATATATAATCTTTTGTCTTTAGGATGATTCTTTAACCATTTTCTCAACTCAGATACATTCACAACATCTGACAACCTTTGATCATAAAAATCAAAAAGTTCATCCTGGTGTATCAACAATGACCGGTCTCTTAACTTGTCTTCCCATCTTTTAACTGACTCAATCACCTCTAGATTAGATTTAAGAAAACCAAAAGAAAAATCAATGTGACCGGGAATTAATCCTTCTTTAATAAAAACTTTTCTGGCTTCCTTACGATTTATCCGACCATAATGTACTTTTCGACCCTTTACCAAAGACAATCCCCAAAGAGAAGCATCTTCCACTGCGGTTACGCGCCCCAATGAATAATGCCAAGATATATCTTCAAAACGCCGATTACACAAATCACCAGCGACTTGCTCAATCCACTCGGGACGAACCTTTGCAACCACTCGGGCATATAATTTAGTTGTTTCTACTACTCCCGCGCTTACTATCCACTCTGGTCCTTCATGAAATAAAACCGATCCTGGGAAGATTGAAACCTGCAATCCTCTTGGACCATGATACAACCATTTTTTTCGTTCATCTTTCTTGGCAATCATTCCTAAAAAACCGCTTAAAATAGCCTTATGCACCAGGTCATAAGGCACACGATCCTTAGGTTCTTCTTGACCTAATTGTTTATTAGATGTTTGTTTTTTACCTAACGACTTGTCTCGAAACGGTTTTTGGCTTGAATTTTTTTTAGATATAAAACCGCCCTCTTTCAACAACCTTGAAAGCTCCTTATGTAAATCGATCCATTCATGCATCCTGGGCCAAGAAAGAAAATTCTCTCGCAAAAAACGTCTTATTTTGCCTCGTGAGTTCTGTTTACTAGCTGTCTTATGATATGCTTTCCAAATATTTAGATAAGTTAAAAAATCTGACCGGGAATCTTTAAACTTTTTATGACGCTCATCGGCTTCCTTTTCTTTTTCAAAAGGTCTTTCCATTGGATCCTGAATCGACAAGGCAGTTACAATTATCAGCATTTCTTCTAGAATATTGGTCTTCGCAGCCTCTATCAATATTCTAGCTACTCTTGGATCAATTGGTAACTTGGCTAATTTACGACCTAATGGAGTAATTTTATTATCTCTGTCAACCGCTCCGATTATAGACAAAGTTTTGAATCCATCTTTAATTGCCTGCTTAGAAGGAGCATCAAAAAAAGGAAAAGATTCCACTCGTCCTAGGGGCATAATTAACATACGTAATATAACCTGAGATAAATCAGAGCGTAATATCTCCGGTAAATGTTCTTTTGCCATCATTTGATAATCAGCTTCATCATATAATCTAATACAAATACCATCGGAAACCCTTCCCGAACGACCTTTACGTTGATCAGCATTACTTTTAGCAATCATTTCAACCGGCAAGGTACGAATCTTGACTTTAGGGCAATAATGACTTACCCGAGCCAGGCCCGAATCTATAACATACCTTATATCAGGTACAGTGATGGATGTTTCGGCAATATTAGTGGCAATTATTACTTTGGGTTTATCATACTTTTCAAAAATCTTCTGTTGATCGTTAAAACTCAATCGAGCAAACAAGGGGAATACTTCAATCTCTCTATCGGATTTTAATTTTTGAACCGTGTCTCGGATGTAAGCTTCGGTAGGTAAAAACACTAAAATACCACCAGGGGTTTTTTCCTGTAAAAGGTCTCTGACCGTTCGAACAGTTTTATCTACAACAGGATCATCAAATTTGTTCAATTCATCATCAGTTATGGGATCATAAAGTACAGCTACCGGAAACATTCTACCGGTAACCTCAATAACTGGAGCACGATTAAAAAACTTAGAAAATCTGTCGGCCTGAATAGTTGCTGAAGATATGATAACCTTCAAATCAGGTCTCTGAGGTAAAATATTTTTTAAGTACCCTAGAATAAAATCAATATTGAGACTACGCTCGTGTACTTCATCAACAACAATCGTATCATACTTGTTTAAATATGGATCTGATTCAATTTCTTTTAGTAGGATACCGTCTGTCATCAGTTTAATACAACTATATGGATGGTCAGTACTGGAAAATCTTACTTGATAACTTACCGCTGGTTTTGCGGATACAATCTGCTGATTAAGAATTTTGGCAATCGAAGTCGCGGCAATACGTCGCGGTTCGGTAACCCCTATTTTTCTTTTTAATCCTCTGCCGGCCTCCAAACAAAATTTAGGAAGTTGAGTAGTTTTTCCAGATCCTGTTTCTCCGGTAATAATCAGCACTTGATTATCATTAATAGCCGCGACAATTTCAGCCTTTTTGTCTAAAATAGGTAAATGCTGTGGATATAGTAATTTTGGTCTTTGATCTTTTTGCGACAATCTTGTATTCCTTAACCTATGCAATATTTTTTGATATCATTTATCAAATATAAATGGAAGGATCAACCGTGACTATCCCTAATTCTATAACCCGTATTATTGATAAACATGGAAAAATTGTTCCCTTCGACCTATCAAAAATTTATAAGTCAATAGCCACCGCAATTACATATATAGAACATGTTAAAGAATGGGAAGCTGAAAGTCGAGCTATTAAGTACAGTGAATTGGTCCAAAAACGAATCTTTGATAATTTTTATAATTTAAATGCTTTAATTAAAGACGCTCTTAATAAAATAAATAGTTTTGACCAAAATGAAAGATCCGAACGTATTTTAAGATCAGACTTTTGCCCACGATTAACATCCCTTTTATGTCAAACCTGCCTCGATCAACTTAATGAGTTTGATCAGCTTGATCCCAAAGGACAAGATACTTTTTGGTCAGAAAACAGTCAACCAATCACGATGGTAAGAGATTTATTTACCAATAACCATAAAAAACTACCCTACCTTGAAGAAGTGATAAATGGATTTTATCAAAAAATCCAAAATAAAGCTCGTTTAGGTTTTACTGAATATGATTACTATCCTGACCGAGAATTTATCCAAGACATGATAGAATTGGAACTAAAAGCTATTGGTGAGGTGTGTGTAGCCGAAGGTTTCATGATATACCGAGAAGGCAGAAACAAAATTAAAACTGGAGAAATATCCAAGACTCAATTTACTCATGATGGAATTCATCGAGAGACCTTACAATCAACATTACTTTGGAACATTAAGCATGAATGTGACAGCGTCTTTGGACTTAATGACTGGATCTTAGGAAAAAATGGTAAATCTCTAAAAGAACTAATGGATCTAAGTGATGAACGTTTTTATGCTGATATTGAGCAAGTAGTTGAAAAAATTTTAAAACGAAAGAACCAGTTAAAAATAGTCATCATTGCTGGACCGTCCTGTTCCAATAAAACCACTACTACCGCCATTTTGAGCCAAAAATTACAAAAAAGAGGACTAAAGCTTAAACAACTCAATGTTGATGATTATTTTTTATCTCTTTCAGCCTATCCCAAAGATGAATTTGGCGATTATGACTTCGAAATGCCTGATGCTTTAGAACTGGACCTTCTAAATAACAATTTACAAGATTTAACTTTAGGTAAAACTATCCAAAAACCTATTTACAATTTTAAATTAGGCAAACGAGATGGAATAGAAGAATTTTCTGTCCAAAATGACGAGCTGATACTTATTGATTGTCTTCACGGACTATATCGCAAAACCACCGAATCAGTTCCAACCGATAAAAAATTCAAAATCTTTGTTGAACCACAAAACGTACTACGCAACACAGATGGTTCTTATACCAAATGGACTGACATCAGGTTATTAAAGCGTATGATCCGCGATCACTTATATCGTAACTACGACCCCAAAAAGACCTTGGCTCATTGGACCTATGTTCGTAAAGGAGAACTCAAACATATAATACCTTATATATATGCCGTTGACGAAGTTATTAATACCGGACTTCCTTATGAGTTGCCAGTACTTAAAACATCTCTACAAGAAATATTTCCCAGTTTAATTTATATCGAAAACCTCAGAAGAGAGGGGCGACTTGATCCATATATTCGTGGTGTGAGGACATCAACCCTTTTGGACACCATTATTAGATACGATTATCTGGAAGAAATATCCCCTATCTCTCCCATTCGAGAATTTATTGGTGGTAGTGCATATGAAATTCGTCATAATGAGTAAAGTTTTTATCAATTTTGTCGACCCAGATTTATAGGGACTATTTTCAAGTAGGATGGATTTTATGTTTAAGATTATTAATTTTGTCTTAATATCTATTACTTCTAGCCTTGTCTTTACTGGCATCATATATGGAGACTCGTATCCTGTATGCACAGGTCCCCCTACATGTAATAAAGAGGCTGATTTGGGGAAGACTCGGGTTAGTGATGATAAAAAGAATGTAGAATTTTGTGTACTAGATGATGATGGTAATTTTGCTTGGAAACCACATGAAGAGGGTATTATTAACCAAAATCTCACTAATAACGGTTATGTTAAATTTAAGAGTGGTTTCATCATGCAGTGGACAGTCGGTCCCAATTTTAAAGACCTTGAAGTTTCCACTCCCACTCCAGTCCCTTTTCCAATTCCATTTCCTAATTCAACTCTGAACGTTCAAGTTAGTATATATATGCCGAATGGTAGTGATATTTATCAAAATAGCTGGTTTCAAATTGTGGATTTCACTAACTCGGAGGTGAATATCATCTTACAGAATGCATCCAGCGTTGCTAATAAGAATATCTATCCTATGATCAGAGTAACCGGGTTTTAATGCACCCACAAATGTATCTAACTATTTTTCTAATTCACCTTTGCTCATTTAAATGATATGGTTCTTTATAGTTATTACTCACTTAACTCCCAGTTTTAAGTGAGAATTGTTATACTTAAAACTGATTACTGTTAACCGAGTATTATTATTAATTTGAATAGAGGCGCATATGTCAGGTCATAATAAATGGAGTAAAATCCAGCATAAAAAAGGTGCGGCTGACGCTGCTCGAGGAGCAAAATTCACTAAAGTGATTAGAGAAATTATGGTTGCCGCAAAAAATGGCGGAGGAGAACCGGACCATAATCCACGACTTAGAACAGCTTTATTAGCGGCTAAAGACGTCAATATGCCCAAAGACAATATTGAAAGAGCTATTAAAAAAGGAACTGGTGAATTAGAAGGAGTTGAATACGTCGAACTAACATATGAAGGATACGGACCAGGTGGAGTTGCTATCGTATTAGACTGCTTAACCGACAACAAAAACCGAACTATTGCCGAAGTAAGGCACGCTTTTTCCAAAAGTAGTGGCAAAATGGCTGAAGCTGGTAGTGTAGCATATCAATTTAAATCCAAAGGGGTTATTGAGTATGATAAGGAAGCAATTTCTGAAGAAGAACTAATGGATAAAGCATTGGAAGCCGGAGCTGAGGACCTTATTGACGATGGAGATTCCTGGACCGTTATCACCGAACCAAGTGAGTATCTTAACGTTCGAACGGCCCTAGAAAATGATGGTTTTACCCCTAAACAAGGTGAAGTAACCAAATTACCGGACAACAAAATAACGGTCGAAGGAGATACCGCTGAACAAGTGGTAAAATTACTCAGTAAATTAGAAGAATTGGATGATGTACAAAAATTATATTCTAACGTTGATTTCTCGGAAGAAACATTAACCCAATTAGCTGAAAAATAGTGTTTAATGAGAATTTTAGGAGTAGACCCCGGTACTAACATCACAGGCTGGGGGATCATAGATGTTATTGGCAACAAAACAATTCATATTGATAACGGTTGTCTATTCGTCAAAAAAGCTCTCAATGATCCCCAAGGAGAAGAAGGTTTCTTTCAAAAAATTCATTTCATCTTTACCGGTCTACGTAAAATAATCGCTGAATACCAACCCGACGAAGCAAGTATCGAAAATGTTTTTTGCGGGAAAAATGTTCAAAGCGCATTAAAATTAGGTCATGCAAGAGGTTCCGCTATAATCGCCCTACAAGACGCCAACCTCCCTTTAGCTGAATATAGTCCCACTCAAATAAAAATGGCGGTAGTAGGATATGGTCGAGCAAGTAAAAATCAGGTAGTTGAAATGATTAGAGTGCTGTTGAATTTACGAGAAAAAGCATATACAGATGCTTCAGACGCATTAGCTGTGGCTCTATGTCATGCCACTTCTTCCAAACTTAAAAAAACCCTTAATTACCATGTCAGGTCAACTGCTTAACTTCCTCTCCCTCACTAATGCTGGTTCCCTCAATATCTTCTCTAAGTCTTTTGAGTCTTCTTTGCTTAGCTTCTGCCCGCAATCTTTCTCTTTGCTTTTTCAATTCAGCTTGTTCTTTTATAATTTTCTCTAATAAATTAGAATAAAATGGATAATTTTTAGCCATTCTAAATACACATCTAAATGCGGTTATAATACCTGCGGATAAAAACATAATAATGGATATAGTAAAATTTAAAGGAGTCAGTTTTTCCCACCCCCAGTATAAACCCGCAAACACAAACGGTATGGAGGAAACAAACAGTATGAAAACAGACAATCCTTCCCAATCTGTTTCCCAGTATTCAAATGGTATTGGAAAAAATAAAACAAATATTATACATATAACTGAGATAGCCACTACCAATGCCCAAGGATAGTGCCAATATATATCCATAAAAAAATCGGGTATATGGATGTTCATCATGGTATTTATTAGTCGGCATGTAATTAAAAATATTAAGGAAAAAAATGATTCTACATAATTTCAAAGCATATACTCTAAACCAGCCAACAGATACTTTTCACTCAATGCGGATTAAAGATGGCTATATTCTTGAAATTGCCAAAAAATCAGAATTTCTTCGTCCCGAACCTAACGAAGACATTATAGATCTCAAGGGAACAACAGTCCTTCCTGGTTTCCATGATTCTCATATTCATACCCTAAGTTTAGGTAACAGAAGGAGAGTCCTTAGATGTGAACAAGTACGATGTAAAAATGATTTTTATGAGTCATATCGAAATTTCATTGCTCACTTGTCTTCACCCTCCAATTCACATTGGATCATAGGAAAAGGATTAAACCTTAATCTTATGCCTACTAATGAACGACTTGACATTGATTACTTGGATAAAATAGAACCATCCTATCCTTTAATAATATATACCGCAGATGGTCATAGTATAATGGCCAATTCCCCCGCTCTAAAAATTGCCGACTTAAAAGATTCTTTTCCCTCAGGAATTTTAGTCGATGATGATATGTCCTTACTAATCAAACACAAACCCAAAGATTCTTTAGAAGAAATAAAAGAAGACATCACCTATGCTCAAAAAGCATTACTTGCACATGGAATTACTTCTGTTGATGAAGCCCAGTCAACCTTAAATGAAGTTTTAGCCTTTAATGATTTAAATAATAAAAACGAATTAAAAATTCGCTCCAACATATGGATCTCGGGTACCAAACATATGGAGTTTTACCTCCAACAATTTTCTGGTCCACTAAGAACCAATTACCTGACGATTCAATCCGTAAAATTTTTCCTTGATGGAGCCATAGGATCGGAAGGAGCTTTCACTTCATTTGAACAAAAATCAAATTGCTATGGACTGGAACTTTTAAACTATGAACAAATCTTAGGTCAAACCCAAAAAGTCCTGCAGCGCCAATTCCAACCGGTGTATCATTCTATTGGAGATCAAGCTTCTAGTAATGTTTTAAAAGTTTTAAATAAAATAAATCAAACTATACCTATTGAACCATTTCGACCTAGGTTAGAACATATACAGTTCTTAAAACCCCAAGATCTAAAATTTTTCCAAACTCTTCCCATTGTACCCAGTATGCAACCTTGTCATTACGCCACTGATAAAAAATGGTTATTTGATAAATTTCCTTTCTTACAACAATCGGATTTTAAACTATATCCTTGGAAAACAGTTTTAAATCATAATAAAAAACTGGCAATAGGTACAGACGCGCCTGTAGAGTTACCGGACGTTTTTTCTAATATAAAAGCAGCTATCACCAAAAGATCGGACCAAGAAAATTTGACCCTCTTTGAAACATTACAAGGATATACTGTTCATCCTAGTTGGGCCAATTTCACTGAAAATAAACTGGGAAAACTACTGCCTAATTTTCAAGCGGATTTAACCGTTTTATCTGCAGATCCCTTTAATACACCCCACTCTCAATTGGAGAGTATTGAAATTATCGATACAATTGTTGACGGTAAATCTATGCTGAAAAATTATCAATATTAAGACAAGGTAATTGAGGACTAAGAATTCTCTGGCAATCCCAGATGATCATAAGCCTGTTTACTGGCTACCCTTCCTCTAGGTGTCCTTAAAATAAAACCCCGGTAAACCAGATAAGACTCATAGACTTCCTCGATGGTGTCTTTTTCCTCCCCGACCGTAGTAGCAATACTATCTAATCCAACCGGTCCACCGCTATATTTCTCTATAATGTTCTGCAGAATTCGTCGGTCCATATAATCCAAACCCTCTTTATCAACTTCCAGACTATCAAGACTACTACTGGCAATCTCTTTATCCACGATCTCCTTGCCTTCAACTTGAGCAAAGTCCCTAATCCGTTTTAATAAACGATTAGCTACCCGAGGAGTACCTCTTGATCTTCTGGCTATTTCAAAAGCTCCTCCTTTATCCACGGGAATATTTAAAATTTTAGAACTTCTCATTATTATCTTGGCTAGTTCATCATTATCGTAAAATTCTAAACGAGAAATAATACCAAATCGATCCCTCAAAGGAGTTGTCAAATTACCGGTTCTAGTTGTCGCTCCTACCATGGTAAAAGGAGGAAGATCTATTCTTACAATTCTAGCAGAGGGCCCCTGCCCTATTGTTATGTCTAGCTGAAAATCTTCCATTGCCGGATACAAAACTTCTTCACTAGCACTGGACAACCTATGAATCTCATCTATAAATAAGACATCTGAAGGTTCCAAATTAGTCAATATAGCTGCCAAATCACCTGGCTTATCAATAGCGGGACCAGAAGTAGTTTTCATATTAACACCCAAAGTATGGGCAATAATATTAGCCAAAGTAGTTTTACCTAATCCCGGTGGTCCGTGCAGCAAAACATGATCCAGGGGTTCTTTTCTCTGCAAGGCAGCTTTCACAAACACCTTCATATTGGACTTGGCTTTTTCCTGCCCAGGATAATCATCAAATTTATTGGGTCTGAGTGCAACTTCACCCACAACTTCTTGTTCTCCTAATCGATTAGGAGTTATTAGCCGATCATTGTCAGTCATAAATTTAACAACCTACTTTTTCCTACACCAAAATACGTAAAGCTTTTCTAAGAACCTCTTCAAAGGAAGGATTACTCTCTTCGATTAAAACTTGATCAACTGCTTTAAGTGCAGATTTCTGATTATAACCTAAATTAACTAAAGCAGAGGCCACATCCTCAGTCAGTTGATTAACATTTCCAGTTCTATTAATGTCTTTAGTCTGCGGAGCACCTTTATCGTCTATGGTAAAAACTTTGGTTAATTTATCCCGAGCTTCTAAAATAATGCGCTCTGAAGCTTTAGGTCCAATTCCCGGAACTTTTTTAAATCGATCAATCATACGACTGGTAACGGCTTCAACGAATTCATCAACCGACATATTGGATAATACCTGAATGGCTGCCTTGGGTCCTACCCCATTAATAGATAGTAATAATTTAAACAACTCTTTCTCTTCACTGGTAATAAAACCATAAAGACGTATGTCATCCTCTCTGACATAGGTATAAATAAATAAAGATACTTCTCCATCTATTTCAGGAAAATTATAAAAAGAAGATAGGGGGCAAAATACCTGGTATCCTACATCTCGAACATCCAAAATTACACTATCCACCGACTTGAATTTTAATTTACCATTTAAGTACGCTATCATATCTATGCATTCTAACCGTCATATTTTCAAAATCAATACAAAACCTACTTTAGTATGATAAAATGATTAAGATGGTGAAATCTCGAAACAAAATTTTATTTCTTTTCCAGTCATTTTGGATATATTTTTACCTTCTCATTATCATTATCATTGGCATTGTCTCTACAAACGCCATGGCTGCTAAAAGATCTCCGATCGTACAAATTGGAACCTCTGGCTCTTTAAACTTCTATATAGCTGCCCAAGGACCAAGCACCTATTTTCAAACACTTGAGCAGTTTACTTTCTCTAAAGGAGCCTTATTCTGGCCTTATAAACATTTGGGCATCGGGGGATTTTATATTAGAAACTTTCTAATCAAACAACTTGATATATCTTACGGTCCACGACTAGAATTTAGATTAGGGGGATTCTTCCTGGGAATTAATTATGGTATTCTTGAATCCAATTATCTGAACGCCTCTATCGATTCACGTCAGGGTTATCTGATAACTCTGGATTTAGGAGCTAGGGTACATTTTTTAAAATACATGTACTTTACAGGTAGCCTTGTCTATTTAAGTAAAACCTATAAAAAAGAGAATGGTGAAGATATGATAATCAATCTTTATAAAGACATAGCCCTTCCTTTTATAGGTTTTGGATTTAGTTTCCCTGGTCAAAAGTGAAGAACCCAGCGACTAATGATCGTTGGGCTTCCTACATAAAATTCCAAAAAATCCAGATTTACGACGTGAATAGAAACCTACACACGACATAAATTTGTCTATCATACGAATTTTTCATTTTTTATTAAACTTTTTTAAAAAGTTCCCGATGGTTATCATATATGATCCAAGGATAAGGATCCAAACAAGGGTTCAACTCTGATGAAAAGGAGCCAACATGGTTAAGTCTGAATTAATTGAAAACATCGCTATCAAGTCTGACATACCTCACGCTAAAGCAGAAGATGTTGTCAACCTCTTCTTTGACTCTATATCTGGAGCGTTGGGTAGAAATGATCGAATTGAAATTAGGGGATTTGGAGCTTTTACAGTACGGGAATACAAAGGATATAGAGGCCGCAACCCAAAAACGGGCCAAAGTATTGAAGTAATTCCTAAAAGATTGCCTTTTTTCAAAACCGGATTAGAGCTTAAACAACGAGTGAATTCTGATAAAGACTGATTGATTTACATATAGAGACTGATTGATTTACATAACTCGTCATTAAGTGCCAATAACTCTAATCACAGTACTTATTCTTTTAATGTTTAAAATTTTGTTATAGCGTTTAAAATTCTACGCTCTTTGGCGTTCTAGGAAAAGGAATTACATCTCTAATGTTGGCCATTCCAGTTATATACATCAACATTCGCTCAAACCCTAAACCAAAGCCGCTGTGAGGGACCGAACCATACCTGCGTGAATCCACATACCACCAATAATCCTTAGGTTGAATATCTTGCCGTTTTAGGTTTTCAACTAGAAGATCTAATCTTTCTTCTCTCTGACTACCTCCAATTATCTCCCCAATTCCTGGTACTAGCATATCCATTGCGGCCACAGTTTTGTTATCATCATTCAAACGCATATAAAAAGGTTTTATCTCTTTAGGGTAATTGTAAACAGTCATTGGACACTTAGCGTACTCTTCAGTAAGATACCGTTCATGTTCTGTTTGCAAATCCACCCCATAAGAAACAGGATATTCAAATTGTTTACCGGACTTTTGTAAAATCTCAATTGCCTCGGTGTAAGGAACACGCATAAAATCTTTCTCTAAAAGCAAATTTAATCGATCATACAATTTCTTATCAACAAATTTAGCAAATATATCCAAATCGCTCTTACACTCATTAAGGACAAATTGCATTAAATACTTTACGAACTTCTCAGCCAAATCCATATCATCTTCTAGATCATAAAAAGCCATTTCTGGTTCTATCATCCAAAATTCACTAACATGTCTGGAAGTATTAGAGTTCTCGGCCCTAAAAGTAGGACCAAAGGTATAAACATTGCCTAGGGCTAGAGCCATAAGTTCTGCTTCCAACTGACCGCTAACCGTTAAATAGGTAGGTTTACCAAAAAAATCCTCAGAATAATCTACCTTTTTATTCATTTCCTCTAAAGTAGTAACTTTAAATAACTCTCCTGCTCCCTCACAATCACTAGCGGTAATAATAGGAGTATGCACATAAACAAAATTTCTATCTTGAAAAAACCTATGTATCGCATCAGATATTTTACTTCTAAGACGGAACATACAACCAAAAAGATTAGATCGCGGACGTAAGTGAGCTATCTCCCTTAAAAACTCCATCGTATGCCCCTTTTTTTGCAAAGGGTAATTTGAGTCAGCGAGTCCATAAATCTTAAATCCTTTAGCTGCAACCTCCCATTTCTGACCCTTTCCTGGAGAGGAAGCTAATTTACCCCATACTGCTATAGCAGCTCCAGTGGATATCTTAGCCATCTGATCATATCCATCTACAGCATTATCAACGATTACTTGAATATTGGTTAAGCATGAACCATCATTTAATTCAATAAAACTAAAATCCTTAGAAGTTCTCTTGGTACGTACCCATCCTTGAATAAATATTTCTTCAAGTTCCTTCTCGCTAGCCAAGGCATTAATAATCAAGGTTGATTTCATATAAAATCTCCAATAAACAAATGTTTTATCTAGATTTATCTAGTTTTACCTAGTTTTACCTAATAAATTGTATTGTGCGCTGGAAAAAACCAATTTCAACGCAATCTATCTTTTCAACACAATCTATTTAACGTAAGGTCGATTCTATCCAAAAAATTGGATAGCTAGGGAAAGATTCTTCTTTTATGTCTAGATACTTATCAGTCATAGATTCAAGTTTCTTTCCTTTGGTAATATAACTGGGATAAGGTTTAATATCCCTTTTGACACCACAACCAAAGGTTATTAACATGAAAAGGATTGATAATGATAGTATTTTCATTGATTGATAGAATTATTGTTTATTTTTTTGAGTTCTTTGAGTTCCTTATTTAAATTTGCTTCTTCTCTTTCAATTGTTTCTAACATGACTTTTTTAGAAATTTTACCCAGTCCAGTTGATTCATTACTGGTAAAAAGCTTCTTAACACTCACTAGGTCGGCAATATTTTCATCAAAATAAGTGGAAAACTGTTGATATTCGGCAAATATCAATGATTCTAAACCCACCTTTTTTTGTTGGCAATAACTTACTATCTGGTTGATTATATTGTTAGCTTCAGCCGGGGTTATTCCTTTATTGAGTAAATATTCCATTATGATAAAAGAAAGACCATAATTATTAGCAACATCTTGTAATGCTTTTTGCCCCTTAAATGTCATTTCCCGAATAAATTGAATCATAATAGTTAGACATTTTTTTACAGTAAAAGAACTATCAAAAAGAACGTCCCGTTCATCCTCATAATCTGATTGCTGTCCCATTGGCAATGTGCGATACATCATAAAAGATGCATTTAAATTACCAATAACTTTACCTCCTTTACCTCTAATCATTTCTAAAACATCTGGTGTAGTGCTAACAGGGATATTATCTCCTCCTAGAGTAAAACCTTCAGGGATATCCAAATAACCAAATTCAGCCGATGACCAAATGATTAAATCCTCGCAAAGTCTGGTTAAATGAGTCATAACATCAGCCATCGCTACATGAAAGGATATTGCAAAATCACGATCACTTATAGCTTCGATATTATTTTTGGAAATTCTCTTCATGTCCAACTCTTTTAACAAGGTGGTTCGATCCAAAGAAAAGATATGTTCCAATCCAACATCCATACTAATCGGCATAACTGCGCACTCATCTTGAACAGCTCTTAATCGATTATAATCTTTTTCAAACATATAATAAAAAGCCATAAAAAAGTTCGATAGTAAATTAGGTACCGACTGCTGTAGGTGATTATAACCTGGATAAATAACATTAAAATACTTCTTAGAGACATCAATCAAAGCTTGACTCATATCTAAAAGTAGTTGTTTTACTCCTAAAATTTCATCTCTAATTAAGAGCTTTAAAGCTAATACATTTTGGTCCTTGAAGCTACGACCTATCTGTAGTTTTGGTGCTATGTCTAGCAGAGGAGAGAATAACTCTTCATGAACATTAAAAAATAATTCATGGTATGTTCCTGGACAATGGATTTTACCATCATAAATATCTTTTTGCAGTTTTTTAATATGGTGACAAACTTCTTTATACTCTTTGTCTGTAAGAACGCCATTTGCCTTCAGCATTTTAGCATGGGCCCTGCTAACCTTAAGCTCAATATCCAAAGTTAGGTCATAATAATTTGGTTTAGTACTGTCCAAAAAATTAATAAAGACCTTCTTTTTAACTCTGGCCAGTTTAGAGGTTGAAGTCGAAGTTGAAGTTGAAGTTGAAGTTGAAATGTTCATCAGTTAACCCTTCCCAATCCTTTGGTTTTGGTATGACGACTATCCCACTAAATCAAAGATATAGAAGGAGCTTCGGGACCAGACGGCCAAGGACTACACGTCCTAGTCCTTACTGGCAATCATAAGGATTTTTTTTTCTATTGTAAAGCTGAAATTCATCTCCATCTAAATTCAAAAAGCTAGCTTACCATTTTCTCTTAAGGTATAATTAACTAATATAATTTAGGCGAATATTAGGCGAATATCGAGTATAAGGTTTATTTAATGAATTTTGATTCATTCAGCTATACTAAGGTAATCACGGATAATTTAAAGAAAATTGCTGTATTATCTCATGAGTTCAATCAATTAAAGTTAAGTGATATAGTTTTAATGGAAATGCAGCAATCAGCACACGCTTTATCCGCCTATACATCAACAAGTATCGAGGGCAACCCACTGCCTCTTACTGAAGTAAAAAAAATCCTAAAAAATAACCCTTCATCTAAAAGAGAAAGTGAAATTGAAGTACTAAATTACAATAATACCTTGGTTTGGTTAAATTGCCAGATTTCCTAAAATGAACCAGTCGATTTCCATTTTATTTCTTATAGGTTAAAAGTGTTTGTATTAATAGTTTCTTATCAATTGGTTTTGGAATAAATGAAATATTGTTATCTTTCAATTCTAACTTATTTTTCAATTTTCTACTAGAGACTAATAAATAAGTCGCATTAGAAATGACCTTTTTAATTTCTTTGATTAAATCTAGTCCATTTTTGGAGTTTTTTCCTAAATCATAATCAGAAATTATCAAATCAAATAGATATTCGAATACTTTGCCATCTGCTTCTTCATAGGTATTGCAGGAAATGATTTCTGCTTTGGGAAAGATTTGTTTAATAATTGATGAAACATGATCGACTTGGATTTGATCATCATCTACAATCATAATATATTTTAGTCTATTATATTTTTGCTGAACTTTAGAAATATCATCTGTTTCTTTAGATACTTCTATTTTAGTTACAGTTAAAGAAGGTACTGGTTTAATATTATAGAGTTCTGCAATAAAAAACTCTTCTTCGATGGTTTTGGTATCATGATCAATACCAACACCTATTGGCAATATAATAGTAAATTCTGGTCCTTTTTCTGTATTCTCAACTGTGATAGAACCTCTATGAGACTCAACAATTTGTTTAGTAATTGCTAAACCCAAGCCAGTTCCTTTTTCTTTTCCAAATGTAGCAAATGGTTCAAATAATTTTTTAAGATTCTTCTCTGGTATCATTGGTCCATCATTACCTACAAAAATAGTTAATTGACCATTTGCAATTGATGAATTAATCCAAATAGCTCCTCTTCCCCTCATAGCTTCAACTGCATTATCAACTAAATTATGAATAACTCTTATCATTTTAAATTGATCAATGGAGATTGAGATTGGATCATGTGCTGAAAGCTTTATTTTTATAGGAATTGCTTTATTGAATATAAAAAGTTCTTTCAAAGATGACTTGATAAAGTCATAAAAATTAATTTGATAAAGAGACAATTCACTTTTCTTTGAAAACTCCATCATTTCATCTAGCATTAAACTAACAGAAGAAACAGAATCTATTATGGATGTACATGTGCTTTTAATATGGTCAGGGTTATCTAAATGTTCTGGTAAAGTATCTATAAATGATTTTAAGTTGTTGAATGGTCGTCTTATGTCATGTGAGATTATAGATGTAGCAGCTCCAATAGCGGCTAATTTTGCTTGATTTTCAACTTTTTTGTTCAGGTCTTTTATTGTTTGTTTGATATTATTAATTGGTTTAAGTAAAAATTTAAATTCAACCGGAAAAATGAAGGGGGTCTCTTTCTTTGCTATACTCTTGTTAATAAAGTACAGAAGATTTTTAAAATATTTATCACTTAATATCAAAAACAGTAATGTAATGGTGATTGTAAAAATTAATCCATAAATTAAACCCAAGAGGTAAAAAGTATTTTTAAAAATAATATTGTTAATATCATTTTTAATCTGAAACTGAATTTTTAATTGTTCATTAAAGGATATGCAAATATACATTTGCTTGTTTTGTTTAACGATATAATCAATATCTTTTATAGAACAATGCCACTTATCCGAATAGTTAGATGGAATAATTACATTAGTTAAAGTATTTTTTATTAATATATCTTGAAAAAGAAAATGTCCTTCTATTTTTGAAATTGAAAGCGTTTCAATAATATGCCTATAATTACCTTCATTTACGTCTCTTTCCAGTAATGAAATATTAGATTCGGCATTTGATATTAATGCTTTTTCTAAATAATATATTTTAAGTAAATAAAAGCTGCTCAATAAAAATACACTTATCAGAGTAAAACTAGCTAACACGAATGTAAGTATAATTCTTCTTCTTGATAATTTCATAATGTACAAATTTTTAAGGTATTGGGTGTATATCTCCTATTTTACGGACCCCATCACTTTTCTGTAATTGTCCTTTCCAAAGCTGGGTTAAAGAAGATGAGCTACATTTAGCCGAATACCCAACCAATCCAATTGATTCAAAGTTAAAAAGATATATCTCATCAACTAGTGAATTGAAAGTCTTTTGATCTAGAGTGAGTCGTTTATTAAAAGTATATTTTGATGATGTTGCTTGTTTAATATTAAATATTTTAGAGAGATTAATAGAATTGGTAGCAAAATATTTATAATGATCAATAAATGTTTGAACTTCATTTTTTGCAAATTTGTTGTCAATAGGGTTTATTAGATAATTCCAATAAAACCGCCACGATTCCATGAAAGCTTTTTCCACTGCCGAAACAAGGTCAAAATCACAACCATACCCAAACAAGGTATAGGGAGGGATTTTAGATGTCAATATATTTGCAACAACATGTAGACCATATTTATTTGGAAAATATATATAATTGGCTTTTACCCGTTCTTTCCATCCATTTAATTTGTTTAAAATACCGTATGAAAACCAGGGCGTTATATATTGAACTGGAGAATAGTTGATCCAAGCATTCAGAACAACGTGTCTCTCTACTAGTTCTCGATAGGCATTTATGATAGCAGATATTAGATCTAGGTTATAAGCCATACCATTAGATGTGGTGAAAATGGGGCCATTAAATTTGTTTTTGTATAACAGTGGTTCCCATTTGTCTGTTTTTAGGAGTAAAGGGAGTCTTTCTAATGATTCTCCTATTGCTCTCATTCTTGCCAATTTTTTATTAAAAGACTCCCCTGTACCTATTGAAATGACTGATTCATTAAAACTCAGTTTGCTTAGATAATAATAGAATTTAGGAGTAACAGGACATTTGTTGGTGTATTCTACTGTTATATTTACTTGATCTTTTCTGGCTTTTAAAATTCTTGATAACTCTTCTAATTCAAAAGAGGGGTACTTTGTTAGAAGATCTTGATTTAAAAAATTTATTTCTATTTTTTGCTTTTCTGTTTCCAGCGCCATATATCAAGCCCTCCATCAAAATGATTCATATCACGCAGTTCAAAGTTCCCCCCACTAACATAAACCATTTTGGTGTGAAATAGTGGTAATACCCGGTACTCAGAAAGCAAGGACATATGGATTTGGCGAATTATTTTTACATAAGAATTTCGATCAATTATTGATTTCGCTATATTTAGTAATTTAAGCGCTTCTTCATTTTTAGTGTAAAAAGATCTTGTAATAGGGTGCTTGAATAAGTAAATAAGTTCGACAATAGGATCTATAGCACTAACACCTGAATATATATATGTTAAATCATAATCATTAGAATTTATCTTTGATAAGCCTGTTGGAATATCAACATCGACAATATTTAAGTCGATGTTATAAACAGTTAACAATTTTTTCAATTCTAGAGGGATCGGAGATTCTTTCATCCAATCAAATAACAACATATTTAATTTAACTTTATGTTTTAATGTTTTGGGTTTTGTTTTATATATTTGACCAACTAAATCTTCATCTAGTCTGGCTAAATTATTGTGTGTAAATATCTGGTTGGTTAGAGATGCAATTTTGCTATTTACTTCCAGTTGATTCTTTACATGATTAAAAATAGAGAATATTGTTTTTCTTTTTTCAACAGTATCAAGATGTTTAGATAAAATATTTGGTACTAAGAATTCAGTTAATGAAGGTGCGCTAATAAATTGAGGAAGGTTCAGATCTATTACTCGCAAACCACTATTATAATCTGATGCAATAAAAACTGATTCTTTATGATTTATAAGATATTTTATTGCCTCATTAGTATCGACTATCTCTTTAATAACTACATCTTTGGGACTGTGTACATCTATTAAGGGGTGATTGGTTTGAACTTGTAGTTTCATAATCTTAGGATCAAAGGAAAGAACTTGATAAGGACCGGATAGATTCTTTAGTGCATCATGGGGCTTTATTTTATGATTATAAAATGTTTTATGTACAACTCCATACTCTGGAGTTGCTATATTAAAAAGTATACCATTTATAGGTTGCTCTAAAGATATTGTAAGTACGTTTTTATTTAACGATAATCCTTGGCATTTATTTTCTTTAATACAAAGAGCATTTGAAAGATCTGAATGTGAAGTCTTTTTTGCCAATAAAACTCGCTCAATACTTTTATATATATCTTCATATGTTACTAACTCGCCATTATGATATCTGTATTTATCAGATAACAAGAATGTAATTTGCTTTTTGTCCTCTGTAAAAGACCATGAAGTTGCAATTCCAGGCTCATATTGCGATCTATTCCCTATTCTAATAAGCGGTTCAGCTATATTATTAGCAATAAAATAAATCCATAAGCTGCTACAATTTGATATATCCCATTCGTAATTATGATGTAAATGTGGAAAGATAAAGGTGAGGGGCTTTTTGTCTAATTGTTTAGCATTTAATTCTGACATATAATTTCCTAACAAAAACACGGTTATGTAAATTATAACAGATTTATACATAAATCAGATTGTAACGAATTTAATAGGTGGGAACAAATTTATTATAAAAATAGACAAAATGTGATCGGATCACCTAACCTCTTCGATATATGGGTAGAGATTCTCCATCTATATCTTCAACACATACTGTAACAGGCATTGCTAGAAGAATATCATCTTTTGAGTTATCTAAAAATGCTAAATCCCCATAATCGCATGTATTTGATGATGAAAATGAAACATCAATGAAACCAACCACTAATAGCAACTTAATGAATATTGAAACTAGTTTGTTCATAATAACCTCCAATAGTGAATCACAATATACAACAACTTTGTAATTTAGTCAAACCCATCATCTGGATTATCTATACCTGGACATTTCATTTGAGTTGGTAAAAATTATGCTGCCATCTTAAACCTCCCCTAGGACGATCACAAGGGGTCATTATTTTACAGTCGGAATTTATTCATCTCCTTACTCCTTAATAATATTAAGCTATTATAGGATTTTACTACAAATAACCCCAAGCAGTTAGAACTTTATACCAAACTAAAAAGAAGAAGGTAAAAATGTGAAAGAATCTCTCAGAATTATGACTGAGAAATATCTTATGGAGAGAGATTATTAAATTAAACGACATCACCTATATCAAAGTCTGGAAACAAAATCACTGCTGGATGTACTTTAAGAGCTTTGGCCAGTTTTATAGCTCGTTGTCTGCCTATTTGACTTTGCCCAGATTCGAGAGAGGAAATAAAAGTAATTAAAAGATAAATGTTGTTTTTAAATCTTTAAAGTATGATATAAGACTTTGGTCTGTAAATTATATGAACGAGCTAGGTAGTATATGTTAAAAGATGTTCCAAAAGATATGAAAAGTCGGTTTAGTAAGATTTTTCAAGATTCAGAATTACCGATTATTCTCGGGTCCATTATTGAAAATGACCGTGGTTTAATAATTACTAACAACAAGAAAGATTGGCAAGATTTACTATCAAAAGAGTACGGTGATAATAGTTTAACACTATTGAGTAGAAGTGCTTTTAACCATAATGCAATAGATACCAAAATGTTTAAACCTACACATCGGAAATTTGACGATAAATCTTTCAAAGTCAGACGTATAGATTTAGATATTGCGAAATATATTTATAATAATAAAGAAACAATATTTAAATATCACCTAACGGCGTTTAAATCGCCTCAAGAGTTTATTGAAAATGGTATTGGTTATTACGCTTTAAAGAATAAAACTATTGTTAGTATAGTTTCGTCATTTGCTGCATGTTCTAAAGGAATTGAAATACAGGTTGATACAAATCCCCATTACCGAAGAAAGGGTTTGGCTACCAAGATACGCACTTCTTTGTTGCTCTATTGTCAAGATAAAGGAATCAATCCATCTTGGAATTCAGCAAACGAAACGTCAACTAATTTGGCAAAACAATTAGGTTTCAGTGTTATTCGAGAATATACAACGTCCATTAAGAAGAAATGTAATTAATTAAAATATAGGAAAACCTCTTCAAATAAATTTTACAAATGGAATAATACTATTATTTTCACATTATATTATGGTTAAATATATTTTGATTTTATATTTAATATATTTTATATTGACATATAATATATTACTTGGTATTTTCCCCAGCATGAATATTCTCTAGCCATAGAAATAATTTATATGTGGCTTTCCTAAATATTCACTTAAAATTCAAGCGTTTATATTTATAAGAAGTTTTGAAAAAGGTATCGAAGATTGGAGGACTTAAACAATTCTATTTACTTGAATTGTTTAAAAAATTACTGTTTTTTTTAAATATATAATAACACATGCTGGTAATTGACAAGTTCGTTATAATTTGCAATATTACAAACGGTGTTTTGGATGAGTATAAAAGTAACATCAGTCAAAGGAATTAATAATGCCAACAGGCGCACCTTCAGGCAAACGCCTGAAAAAATTAAAAGAAAATATACTGGCCAAGAAAAAAAGACAACAAGATCAAAAGAGCAAAAAAATACAAAAATAATTCTAATTAGCTTTAACCTTGAAAGCTATATTTCTCTTGCTCTACAACGTCTTCGCACACATATTAATAATGATATAAATCTATCTAAACATTTTTCCATTGATTTACTAGATTTAGGCATAAATTTTAATGTTGATGAAACTGCTTCATACATTAAACAATTCGATATAGTAGGATTTTCTGCCTATATTTGGAATATTCAACCTATTACTGATGTACTTCATGCGACAAACCACACCGATTTTAAACATATTTTATTTGGTGGACCAGGAGCTTTATCTATTCCTATCCCTCAATCAAACCCCCAATTCGTTACATTTACAGGAAATGGAGAATCGTCATTTGAGACCTTTTTAAATGACTATTTGAGTAATTGTGTAAAATGTGAGTATCAAGGGTTAGACTCATTTCAATATTCTCATTCAGTTTATTCCAGCTCATTTTTCCGTAATTACTATTGAAGAGTTGGTTGAGAAAACTGGTAATCATATACAGATATGTCTTCAGACCTCTGAAGGATGTCCATTTTCTTGTAGTTACTGTACATGGGGTCAGCAAAAAGTACAGTACGCTTCTTTGGAAACTGTTGAACAAGATATTATCTCTATTGCTCAACTAAACCATATATCAATGATTTATTTGATTGATAGTGATCTTTTTATCCAACGTAAGCGAGGTATAACTATCCTTGATTTTTTGGAGAGGCATATCAATACTGGTGATATAGAATATATTTACTTTGAACAGAACGTAACAACCATTAACCCAGAAATAGCAAAAAAAATGGCTCAAAATCCTTTGATTGTCGGATCTATAGGCCTTCAATCGACGAATTTACGTGTTCTTAATGCAATTGGCAGGCAAACAGATTTTAAGAAATTTTCAGAAAAAATTGCTATACATCGTGAGGAGGGCAATATTCTCTCTTTTGATGTAATACTAGGTTTACCTTATGACACAGATGAAAATTATCTGGAAACCCTTGATTTTGTGTTGAATAATTCAGTAGATAGTTTTAATGCTTTTATTCTATACGTTTTACCGGGGAGTACTGTTCAAAGAAATGCTGTGAATTTTGGTATTAAGCATGAAGATACTCCACCTTTTAAACTATTACATTCAAAACATATCCAGAGTCTCAGCTTCCTTGAAAAGATTTCTGTTTGGACTAAATATTTAGTTACCCACCAGAGGATTAGAGATACTTTAGCTAAATTACCTAAAAAGAATCGATTAATAGATCTCTATATAGAGTTCATTTCTTTTCTTCTAGGTGACGAATACTTTAATCGCTTTAACGTAACTTTAGACTACAGAGGATTGAGCGATTTACACTCAGTAGCAGACGATTCCTTTGTTCAAAATGTGGAGAATAATTTTGATAAATACTTGGCTAAAAAATTTGTTTAAGAGTGATAATCCAATTCAGATTAAAGTCTTAATCTACTTTCTTATTAATCAGATCGGTACATTTACCAGCTACTTAGCTATAGTAGCTATTCCACACTCTAAAGAAAAATTCCTATTCAATCTTGGTATTTTCTTTACCGCAAAATACCTGGGAGGAGCTGTTAGTTACAAAGCCGTATCCTATCTTGTGAAAAAATTTGGTGAAAAGAAAATGATCATTTTTAGTAATATTCTTTCTGGAGTATTACTTCTTTTAGTGCTCCTATACTCTGATTCGATATATATAATACCCTGTCTCTTATTTGCTATAGGATTCTTATTTAATTTACATGAAACCTCTTTCAATAATTATTTGCCTAAAATTTTACCCAATAAATTACTACTCAATACAAATCAAAACTTGCAGTTAGTTGGTTACTCAACTATGGTTATTGGCGCAGGACTCGGAGGCTTTTTAATAGACAATACTGGAATTACAGGTGCTTTAATCTTTGATGCTGGAACTTATATTTTTTCAGGTATTATTGTATATATTCTTCTACCTTCTCCCAGTGACAAAGGACAAGATAAAATAGAACAAGAAGAACCTACCTTTAGAGAAAAAACAAAATCTGAACCGACTTGGCTCAACAATTCATTTCAATCTATTTTAATACTATTTTCCTTTCATATAGCCACCGGCATTGTTTGTTGTATTTTTGATTATATTGAGATTCCTTACTATCTGGACACTTTAGGTCTTAAGTTCTCTCATATTGGTCCATTTTTCAGTGTCAGCATCCTAGGAATTCTACTTGGGAAACTATTAATAAATAAGTTAAAAAATCATATGAAAACTTTTAGATCTATTACTTTGTTTCACATTCTTACAGGTGTTTCATTTCTCAGCCTTTCCTTTACTAACAATTTGCTCTTCGCCGCTCTAGGTCTGATGTCCTTTATAGGATTTCTGTCTCTGGCAAGATCTTCAACTCTTTCTTTGTTTCAATCCATTGAATCGCCTGAAAAACGAGTTTACCTCCTTTCAGTTAGACACTCAATATCCAGTGCAATTAGCGTTCTTATAACTTTTATAGCAGCACTAATGTCCCGTTCTGTGGATATATCACAGCTTATCCAAATAGCATTTTTATTTTTATTTGGTATTTGCTTAATTGCTATCGCTTTTTTTCTACAAGGAAGGAAAAAATGGTATTACTCTTACGATTCTTAAATTTGTTATCTTGATCAAAAAGGCGGACTCCACCCTCAAATAAGTTGACCATTCTCAATAGACTGATATACGACAATTATAAATACCCATTATGGGCAATTGTCGTTAACTGGTAAAGTTATTGAAACATTAGACAAACTTAGGAGATTTCAGGGTTTAAGGCCCTTAAAAATGGCAAGTACAGATAAAATTAAGGGTCAATGCTAGTAAGTTGGATTTTACTGTAAAACCAAACTCTTGAGCATTTTGAGGGCTTTTTATAAGCCTTTTTGTATTTTTTTGATGTTAATAGTAAAATAAAGAATATGATTAATAAACCAAATTTACTTTTAGTTGCTCCATTTGAATATACATCATGCTTAGAAGGAAATCTTCAGCTACCCCTTTGTCATGTTGCCTTAGCCAATTTTGTCATGGCAAGCAATGTCGCTAATAAAGTTAAGATATTAGATTTAAATATCGAATTATTACAAGCTAAAGGTAAATACAAAAATGCTACTTTATCTTTAGTCAAAAATTCGAGTGTTTTTAAAGAAGATTGGGATATTATTGGGATAAGCACCCATTTTAGAAATACAATATCCTCCATTTCACTTGCTAAAATATTTAAAAATCATTATCCATCATCTACCGTGGTTTTAGGAGGCATACACGCAACAGCTTGTCATAAAGAAATTTTAAAACAATTCTCTTTTATTGATATTATTGTGCTAGGCGAAGGTGAGGAGTCTTTAGCTCAGTTATGTAAAGAGCCTAGGACAATGAATAACTTCTTTAAAACTCCAAATATTACTTTCATTAATAAGAACGATGAATTGGTATATACTAAGAAATCTACTCTTAAACTGTCAAATATTAATCCATTCAACAGCAATTCAGAGTGTAAAATATTCAACAGTGTAAAAGTTCATAAACAAAAAT
>CAZJDM010000049.1:0-27378 GCA_964544765.1 uncultured bacterium | reverse complement strand
GCTGAGAACGGAAGACTGATAACTGAAGGCTGCGGACAAAGTCCGCCCTATGATAGAATAGATAAATGCTATAATAGCCTGATTAAATTAAGAGAGCATAAAATTTGGAGACATAATTTTCAACTCCCTATTTTCCCTGTTCCCAAGTTTAAAATTTTTAATATCTTAAAAAAATACTCCTGCTTGCATATGCGCATTGAATCACCCAAAATAGCAGGGAACCAACAATGTTTAGGCCCTATAAAAAAAGATAATTTACCTAGTGATACCTTAACCGAAATCTTTCTTTATTTTTTAATTCATCAGCGTGTTACAATAACATTTATGCGTCAGTTGACCGATTATATGTTACTTCGTTCTGATTTGAATCAAAAACAGGTAGAAAAGTTGTTAAAGGCTATAAAGCTAAAAGTGAATCCGGTACTCCCAACTGCTCCTACACCAGAAGGAGAGACTGATAAATTAGGACAAAATATAAGAGCGTTAATTAACCATTATGATCTAGAACTAGATATAACACTAGAAAATCCCTAAACAACTTAACGCGATGAACCGTAAATTTCATTTACACCCTTAGCCTATAAACATATGAATGGGCCAAAAATTAACTATTATTTCAAACATATACATATAATTAAAATAAATCAAACCTAATATTATAGTTATATAAAATTAGGCTTGATTTTTCATAAATAATAGTGTATATTTCTCGGGACAAAAAAGATAAGGTCTAAAAATGATAGAAGATTACAGAGTTTTTTTAAATACAAAATATCATGATAGATGCGAGAAAAATCCCAATTACTCTCTACGTAGCTTTGCCCGTGATCTCGAAATGAATCCCTCTTGTTTATGTAATGTTCTTAAAGGTAAACAAGGTTTGTCTCCCAAATCAGCCCAAAAAATTGCTGAAAATTTAAAACTAAGTTCCACCGAAAAAAAACTTTTTTGTAACTTGGCTGAAGCTCAACACGCTAGAAATCCATTAAAACGGAAATTAGCTACAATACGAGCTGAACATTCCCAAATTTGGGAAGAATACAAAATTCGAGATGATATTTTTAAGGTAATAGCAGACTGGTATCATTTTGCTATCGTAGAACTACTATACTTAAAAGATTTTGAATATAGTATTCCCTGGATGGCCAGAAAATTAAATATTTTCGAACACGAGGCTTCTGAGGCAATACAAAGAATGTTGTCCCTTGGATTAATAAAAGAAAAAGATGGTAAACTTATTGCTTCAGAAACAGGGACCACTACAATTGATGGTGTCCCATCTGTTACCTTAAGAAATTTTCATCGTCAGGTACTTAAAAAAGCGGTTGATGCCATAAATAGTTTACCGGTTGATGAACGATATGTATCTGCTATGACCTTTGCCGCAAATAAACAAGAATTAAAAGCAATGTCAGATTACATAATAGAATTTCGTCGAAATTTTGCCAGCAGGTTTTGTAATGATCAACCATCCAAAGATGCTGTATTTTGTTTATCTTTACAACTATTTCCATTTACCACTAGTGAAACCGATAGAGAGAAAACATGAAAAAAATTATCTTATTTGTAACAATTATATTTCCACTATTTTCATTAAACTCACTCATTTCAGGCTATAGAGACGCTGGTAATGGTGGGGATGGCATCTTTTGTAATGCAAATCAGACAGTCTTCTTCCCGATAGATGGATATTACCACTTAGATTATGCCTTAATGGCATATAATACCTTACCAGTCATAGATGAACCCAACTCATTAGATGATTCCTATAACCGTATTTTAGATGTCTTAAAGAAAATACCTAGATTACATCAACTATTTCAAAAATTTGTTACTAACTCTCAACAGCTCAATAATTGGGGAAATGATGAAGTATGGGTGCCACTAGGAAGACTTGAAGATATCAAAGATGAATTAATACCATCAGGACCACAAGGTAAAAATAAAACAAAGGGTTTAGTTCCTCCTCCCAATTGTAAAACAGGAGAACCGTCCACTTATCAGATAAATCAAGCTATTATTCGTTATACATACTTGGAGAATCCTCAACAGAAAAACAGACCTACCATCTTTGAATTTAATCAAGAAGTTCTAGATCAGTTAGAAGCAACTTCTATTTTGCAACTAAGTTTTGCTTATGTACACGAATTTTTATGGCAGTTTACAGAAGATGTGCGAGTAATTAGACAGTTAAACCATTTCTTTCATTCACAAAAACTTTCTACCTTAAATGAAGAATCATTGGTTCAATGGTTAAATAATATGGGCATGCCAATATTCCGCACCGCTACCGAAGTAAAATTACAAGACGCGGCATATTATGAATCAGAAATAGAATTTGACTTCAATAATTGTCAAATGGCGGCCAGTACAATAAAGCTTAAGCTGTATTTAAACCAAGAACAGCAAGATTCTTGGTTAAATTATCTTGCTAGACAACTTGGTCTTCCAATATATCATGTTAGGTTTGATGCCCTCGCTGAATTTCAAACCTTAATTTTCGAAAGATTTAGAAAGATGAAATCAACGTATCTTGAAGCCATTAATCTGGTAAATAACGGTCATGCTACCCAAGGAGATTTCACTGCAACGTTGGAAAGAAGTTATGATAGAATAGATAAATGCTATAATAGCCTGATTAAATTAAGAGAGCATAAAATTTGGCAATATCATTTTCAACTCCCAATTCATCCTGTTCCTAAGTTTAAAATTTTTAATATCTTAAAAAAATACTCCTGCTCCTATCAAATTGAATCACCCAACATAGAAAAGAACCAGCAATGTTTAGGTCCTATAAAAAAAGATAATTTGCCCAATGATATCTTAACAGAAATCTTTCTTTATTTTTTACATCATCAGCGTGTTTCTAAAACATTTATGCGTCAGTTGACCGATTATGTGTTGCTTCGTTCTGATTTGAGTCAAAAACAGGTAGAAAAGTTGTTAAAGGCTATAAAGCTAAAAGTGAATCCGGTAATCCCAACTGCTCCTACGCCAGAAGGAGAGATAGACAAATTAATAAGAAATTTAACCAGTCTGATTAAAAATTATGATCTAGAATCTGAAGTAACAATAGCAGAGCCTTAGAACATATCCCATTAATTTTTTCAAGGTTGGCTAACCAAATAATCACGACCATTTTGCATTTGGGTGCATTTGCCTTTATTATTCTGATTTGATATAGCAAAAAAGAAAAAATTATTTGTTAACACTACTAATTGGCGGTAGCGTGCTTCTTGAGTTAAAAATAAAAGGCCTAGCTTTAATAGATGAGTTACATATAAATTTTAAAAAGGGCCTAAATATAATATCCGGAGAGACCGGAGCCGGCAAATCAATTATTATTAACTCTTTAAATTTAATTTTAGGGGGTAGAATACCGCCAGACTTACTACGTTCAGGTTATAACGTTGGTAATGCAGAAGCTGTGTTTATTATCCCTCCCAACAATATAATTAATCAACTCCTAAATGAATCTGGAATTGATCTAGATGGAGACTCATTAATTATTAAAAGACAAATTAGCAAGAATGGACGCAGCAGAGCATGGATCAATCAATGTAATGTTACTTTAACTACCCTAAATCACATAACTCGTCATCTCGTAGATATCAGCAGTCAAAGAGAACACAACTACTTACTAAAAAAAGAAAACCATCTAAAGGTTATTAATACCCCTAAAATCAACAAACTGGTTCAACGTTATCAACAGGATTATTTTAAATGGAAAGAAATTAATAAAAACCTAGAATCGTTAATCCGTTCAGAAGAAGAAAATCAACGAAAATTAGATTACTTTCTCTTTCAAAAAGATGAGATTGACAAGGCTCACTTAAACCTTAAAGAAGATCAAGAATTAAATGAAACCAGAAATAGATTGTTACATGCTGAAGAACTATATAAAGTATTTGCCGAAGCTGAAGAAAATTTATACTCATCTAATGAAAGCGCACTTACCTATTTCACAAAGGTCCAAAACGACTTAAAACCCTATAAAACAATCGATTCTCGTACAATAAATCTTTACCAAATGATTGAAGAAATCTCTGTCCAACTTGAAGACTTTATTTCAGAAGCTAGAACATATTACAAGTCAATTGAAACTGATCCCGCCTTATTACAAGAAGTAGAAGAGCGATTCTCATTATTATTAGATTTAAAAAACAAATACGGTGATTCCATTGAGGCAATATTAAATTATCGAAAGGGATTGGACAATCAAATAGATAACATCAGCAATACTGATGAAAAAATTATGTCTCTGAAAAAAGAAAAAGATAGCTTGGAAAAAAAGTTACTTTCACAAGCTGAGGTTATTAGTAAAGAACGGAAAGCCTGGGAAATAATACTTTCTAAACATATTGAAACTGAGTTAAAAGGTTTGGGAATGGAACATACTAGCTTTGTTATTCAGGTTGCAAACTTAAATGATAATCAATTGCCCAAGATAGGGAATACTTATATAAACGAATGGGGAAAAGACAATGTTGAATTTTTTATTTCTCCCAACAAAGGTGAAAACTTACTCCCATTAACCAGTATTGTTTCGGGAGGTGAGTTATCTCGAATTATATTGTCCATTAAAACTTCATTAGCACGTACAGAAGATCTTCATGTGTTTATCTTTGATGAAATTGATAGCGGTATTGGAGGAAGTATCGCTAAAGCAGTTGGATGTAAGCTAGCTAATCTAGCTAACAAACATCAAATTCTATGTATAACCCATCTGGGACAAGTTGCTTGTTTTGCTAATAACCACCTTTTGGTAGAAAAGTTTATTGAAAAAGGCAGAACAATAACCTCGATCAAACATCTTTCTAAAACCAAAGAACAAATAAAAGAACTAGCTCGTATGATAAGTGGAAGCAATATTACTAAAAAAGCACTTGAACTAGCAACAGAAATGAAAAAATCAACCTAACCAGAAGTAATGGCCTGATTAAATTCTTGGAACATTTGAGGTAAATTTCCTTTTACCACTGCATTAATAATCATTTTTGGCACTAATAAACCAAATTTTACATCGATTTTATAAGTTGCTTGTGTTTGATTCTCATCAAGCTTTTTAAAGGACCAAGAGCCGATATTATGCTTCATAATATCTGATTCTACTAATGTCCAACTGATTTCCTTATTTTTCTTTTCTTTTAATTCTAAAATATAATAGAAATTTTTTACGATCTTTAATTCAAATTTTACTACTGTACTGGTTTTCTTATTCTCTATTACTTCGGCTGAAACTATGTCGCTTATAACATCAGGATAAGACATAAAATCAGATATAACATTAAAAACTCGACTAACCTTTCCATCAAAAATATGTACTTCTTCTACTCCAGCCATTGTTTCCTCCTATTGTTTATTCAAATTCATACCGTTTAATATTCAGTTACAATAAAAACCATAATTGTTTTGTTTTACATAACAGAACCATTATTGTAAAATACTAAAAAGAGCAATAATGAAAATAAATAACACATGTTATCATTTCTTGGAGGCCACATATGAAAGCTCTTATTGAGAAAATTGTCAAGTCTTTAGTAGATCATGTTGAAAAAGTTGAATTAAACGAAATCAACGGTGCCCAATCTAACATTATAGAGCTGAGGGTAGCTAAAGAAGACATTGGTAAGGTTATTGGTAGACAAGGACGAACAGCTGATGCCATTAGAACCATATTAAATTGTAGTGCTGCCAAACATTCACAACGATATTTATTGCAAATATTAGATGACAGTCAATAATGATCGATCAGATTGGCCAATTACTGGTTGTTGGACTGGAAAAAGAATCAGTCACATTTGAAGAAACTGCGCTGATAAAAAAAACATATCCCGGTGGCTTTATTCATTTTAAAAGGAACTTAAAAAATCCTGAACAAATTATAAAGCTAAACAGAAATTTATTAGAATTATATGAAAATACTATCCACAGCGCTCCTTTTATCTCAATTGATCAAGAAGGAGGTAGGGTTCAAAGACTACCTTTAGATTATTATCCATATTATCCTCCAGCTAATTTAATTGGAAAATTTAACGATTCCGAATTAACCATGCAGCTGGCTCAAGCTATGGCTGATGATCTAAAACAATTAGGATTTAATCTCAATTTTGCACCTGTTTTGGATATACACACTAATGAAAAGAACCCCATTATTGGCAATCGCAGCTTTGGGAGTACCGCTCAAGAAGTAATTATTCATGGCATTCAATTTATGAAAGGACTACAACAAAGCGGTATTATTACATGCGGTAAACATTTTCCAGGACATGGTGATACTGACAAAGACTCACATCTCGATTTACCTATCATCAATTCTTCTGAAAAGAACCTATTGCAAAGAGAACTTCAACCTTTTATTGAAGCTGGTAAACAAAATTTAGATAGTATTATGACCGCCCATATCGTAATTAAGGAATTGGACCAAATACCAGTAACACTATCCGAAAAGGTGTTAAAGCCCTTATTAAGAAAAATAAATTTCTCGGGAGTTGTATTTTCTGATGATATTGAAATGAAGGCTGTATTTGATAATTATTCGATAGAACAAATTATTATTATGGGTCTAAAAGCTGGGATTAATTGTTTTATTATCGGTGAAAAAAAATCAATATGGGAAGAATCCTACCAATGCTTAATTAATTGCTACCAAGACAAACAGCTTAAAGCCTGTATTGATAAAAGTATTAATAAAATTAAAAACTTAAAAACCAAATACCCCACCCCTTTTCAACCATCTGAAATCACTAATATTATCCAAAACGATACCATAGCTGCATTATCACGAAAACTAATCGCCAAATTAACAGGATAAACTTGATAGAAAACAACACATCACCTTAATTTTGTTTAAAATTTTATAAATTATTATTTTATTTTTATCAAATTTATGATATAAATCCGATTGAATTAAGGAGCCTGTCTCCTTTCTTAAGGTAACATTGGGTAAGCACATGATACAAAAGAGAACTTTGACAGCAACATGTTTACTTCTTTTATTTTTTATCAGTAGTTGTACAACCTTTATCAATACATTTTCAGGCAAAAAAGAATATTATCCCGAATATTTAAAAGAGATACAATCACTGAATATGCTCTCAACAATATCTTATAGAAATATACCAATATACATTATTGGCGAAGGACACCAACTAGAGATTTTCCAAACTATAAAAGAAAAGGTTATTAATGATGCCCAAAGAAAAAACATTCTGTTTTTACGAGAAGGCATTATATTTAATTCATTTGGTGAAAAATTATACAACATAACCAATAAACTCCAACCCTCAAAGAAAGTCAGAATTATCGGATTAGAGAACGAAAAATCATATTCACTCGGAATGGTCTTAATGGTTTATAATCTGGCACACCTTCTGATTAATATTAATAAAAATCTAAATTACTCCCCAAAGGACCGTTCTAATACTTTTACCAAAATGCTATTAAATGATTACTTATCAAAACATATAATAAACTATAAAGGGAACATCCTTTATTTAATCTTAATGAACGATTATATTCATAGTTATCTTGTTGATCATAAAAACGACTTTCCTAACATCTTTAACGAATATTTTTTCCAGGTAGCAAAAAATATCAAAAATCAAACTTATAACTGGCAACAATCATGGCCCGAATCAGATGTCTTTTTTGAAATTAATAAATTAACGGATATTGTGATTGGTAAAGATAACTATCATTGGTTAACTTTTTGTGAAGCCTTTCTAAAGCATCATGGAATCGACCCTCATAATACATTAAACAAGAAAAAACTTGATTCTCCACTAATCACTATGTCCGCGGAAGTCTGGGCTGAAAATTTTATGGCGGATGAAGAGATCATGAATAAGGCAACTATCTTGTTAAAATCCTGGAAAAAAGAAGAGCTGGATAAAATTAGCCAGCTAGCTAAAATTGATGATTTTGACAAACTGGATAATTCTATCAAATACAAGCTATTTCATCTAATTTATGCTTTGATAGTACTTAAAATCTCTAAAGAAGAAAAGCGCATCTCTAATTCTGAATTAAACAAGATAATCATTGATCAACGTAATAAAGATATGGTCGAAAATGCGTTTGACCTCATTAAAGATTTTAGTGGTAACGCTATATTTATACAGGTTGGAAATGCTCATCGTAAGGGAATAACCAAAATGCTGCAAGATAAAATCACGCAAGAAAATGACGCCAATATTCAGATTTCTAACCTTTGAGCCAACCTTTGTCGTTTTTACTTGAATTTCAACACTATTATGTGATAGAAAAACGGTGTTCTATTGTGGTGGTAATCGTAACAAGTGGGTCCTGGGTTAGCCCACTTTTTTTTTATTTAAACTGCTTATTTATTACTGGATTACCCTTCACTTAACTATTACTTAAAGTTGTAAAGTAAAGTATTGTTGAACCTCACATAGTTTAATTATTATAAGGCACTAGCTAAAAAAGAGACCGTATTCATGACAAACAACAGCAAATTAAGACAACACATTGATAAAACTATAAAAAACACTGGGTTTGACCTATTTAATATGGAAGTTGAGATTACTGAAAAGACTCCTATTTTAAGATTATTTATCAGCCATAAAGATCGTCCAATCAGCATAAATGATTGTGCATTGGTGTCTCACACGTTCGATGATGACCAAATATTGGACTCTTTTTTTAAAAACTCGTATACATTAGAAGTTTCATCTTCAGGTATTACGAACATCAAATCACAAAATATAAATACTAACTAATATGGAGAAATACCAAAAACTAAAGGATAGGAAAAAGTCTTATGCAAGAAGATTTAATGAAGGTTATAGAACTGGTTGGAAAAGATAAGGGGATAGACAAAACACTTATTATCGAAGCCCTAGAAGCTGCCATGCTCTACGTTGCTCGTGTAAAATATGGTAATGAGGCGGACATTGAGGCCATTTTCAATGAAGAGATGAATGAAATAGAAGTTTTTCAATTCCGCAAAGTTGTAGAAAATGTTAACGACGAAAGTCTAGAAATTTCTATTGAAGAAGCTAAAAAACGCGATCCAGAATCAGCTCTAGACGATGATCTAGGAGTAAAGCTTGACACAGCTGGCTTCACTAGGGTAGCAGCCCAAGCCGCCAAACAAATACTTGTTCAAAAAGTTAGAAACGCCGAAAAAGACGTGATATATGAGGAGTTTAAGGATAGAAAAGGAGAGCTAATTTCTGGTATTATTCGTCGTTTCGAACGACAGGACATTATTGTTGATTTAGGAAGAACTGAGGCCATATTACCTTATAAAGAACAAGTACCAAACGAAAAATATAGAATAAAGGACCGGGTACAATGCCATGTATTAGATGTCAAAAGAGTCACGAAAGGTCCTCAAATTATTTTAAGTCGAGCCAATGAAGGGCTTCTTATTCGTTTGTTCGAAATTGAAGTATCTGAAATATATGATGGAATTGTTACCATTAAAAATGGAGTTAGGGACCCTGGATTCAGATCTAAAATATCGGTTTACTCCAAAGAGTCTTCTGTTGACCCAGTAGGAGCTTGTGTTGGTATAAAAGGATCAAGAGTTCAAAACGTAGTTCAAGAACTTAAAGGAGAGAAAATAGACATTGTTCCCTGGGATCCTGATCCAGCTAAATATGTATGTAACTCACTAGCTCCAGCAGAAGTATCTAAAGTTATAGTAAATGAAAAAACAAAAACTATGGAAGTTATAGTGCCTGACGATCAACTTTCACTTGCCATTGGAAAGCGGGGACAAAATGTTCGTCTAGCTGCTAGGCTGACCATGTGGAAAATTGATATTAAGAGTGAAAGTAAACTTGAAGAAGGGAAACAACTCTCCAAAGAAGAACTCCTTCATATTGAGGGTCTTAACGATATATTTGCTTCCATACTAGTTAATGAAGGATTCAGGAAGATTGAAGAAGTCGCTAAGATGACACCTAGAATCTTTTTAAAACTGCTACATCTAGAGGAAGAACAATCTACTAAGATTATAAACAACGCTAAAAAACTAGTTGAAGAACGAGAAAATAATTCACCTGAAGCTATTTTAGGCCGTGAGTTAACAACTGATGACAAGCTATTGTTAAACATTTCTGACAACATAGACATTCCTTTATTAAAAAAGTTAAATGATATTGGTTATTATACTCTCAATCATTTAAGCTCTGCAAATGCGGAATCGTTGTCTGAAAAATTAGATATCCCTTTAAAAACCGCGACTGATTTGATTGAACAGGCAAGCAATATTGGAGTATGATATTCATTATTTTGACGATAATATACACTTGAAATAACCGAGATTTTAAGAAAGAAGGCTATGTTGACGGAAGAAAATAAAAAAGAAAACCAAACCTCTCCAGATATTCAAGCAACAGAGGTATCTCTAGAGCCTATTGTAGAAAGAAGAACATCTTCAACTATTATACGACGAAGAAAAAAACCAACAAAAGAAACTCTGCCTCCCGAAAAACCTAAGGATGATGAACCTAAAGAAAAACAAATTGAAGCAAAAGATAAAGTCGATGACACTGAAGCCCCCAAATCAGATAAAGAAGCAAAAGAAAAACAGGATGATGAGCTAAAGAAAGATGTTAAGGTTTCCGCTAAAATAAAGCCAAAAGCCAAGGTTACTAAAAAAGAAGACAAAGATACAACTAAAGAAAATAAAAAAGAATCAGAACCATCAAAAGATGAAATTGAACAAGAGGCTAAAACTCCCAAAGAAAAGATCATTGATCCTATTGAGATGCTGGAAAGAAAAGTTAGAGAAGAAACTAACCCCACTAGAAGAACTTTTCTAGAATCGCAGTTAATAGCAGCAAAGAAACTTCGTGATCAACGTGAAGGTATTAGTGAACCTGTAACAGAAGAAAAAAAGAAAGTAAAAACTAAGGACGCTGAGGAGAAAAAGGTAGATACTAAGACCCTATCTACTGATAAAAAAGAAATTGACCAAAAAGATCCTATCATCAAAAAAGATAAAAAACTCGGATATACTGAGGATCAAGCTCAAGCAACTAAAATTAAAAAACAAAAAGCTGCCAAACGTGAAAAAGAACAAATGGATTACGAATCAATTCTTCTACAGGAGCAAGAAGACTCTAAGATTATCACCCCAGAAGAACAAGAAAAATTATTAGAGGAAGCAGCGTCTAATGTATATGTACCAACAAAAACCGTCCACATCCCCAAAAAAGATATGGGTAAAAGGACAAAGCGCCAATTCAAGCAGACCCTAATTACTAAACCTAAAGCCATCAAAACAAAGATAACGCTCACTCAAGTTATTAGCGTTGCGGACCTGGCTAAAAATATGAATGTCAAGGCCACTGAAATCATAACAAAAATGATGGGATCGGGTTTAATGTTAACAGTTAATCAAATTGTGGACATAGACACCGCAACCCTTATAGCCTCTGATTTTGGAATAGAAGTCTCCAATGAAACATATCAAGAAGATAAAGTATTAGAAAAAGCCGTTGCTATAACAGAAGATTTCGATAAAGAAATCAGGCCCCCTGTTGTAACCATTATGGGACACGTGGATCATGGAAAAACTAGTTTATTGGACCTTATTCGCAATTCAAATGTAACAGAGGGGGAAGCCGGCGGTATCACCCAACATATTGGTGCTTATACTGTTAAACATAACAATAAAATCATTACTTTTATAGACACCCCCGGACACGAAGCTTTTACCAGAATGAGAGAAAGAGGAGCTGGGGCAACCGACGTTGTTATCCTGGTTGTTGCGGCAGATGATGGTGTTATGCCCCAAACTATTGAATCCATTTCTCATGCTAAAGCCTCAAAAGTACCATTAATAGTAGCTATAAATAAGATAGATAAGCCTAACATTAATTTAGAAAAGATTTATCAACAACTATCTGAATATGAAATAGTAAGTGAGGAATGGGGAGGAGAAAATATATTCTGTAAGGTATCAGCCAAAGAAAATACCGGCATCGATGATTTGTTAGAATCTATTTTATTGCAAGTTGAGATGCTTGAATTAAAAGCCAGAGATTCAGGTCCCGCATCGGGTGTAGTATTAGAGGCCAACATGGAGAAAGGTCGTGGCTGCATTGCTACCGTCTTAGTAAAAGAAGGTCTTTTAACTACCGGACAAATGATTATTGCGGGAACAGAAATTGGTCGAATAAAATCTCTAACAGACTTTAAAGGTAATAATGTTGAAAGTGCAGGGCCCTCTATCCCCGTAGCAATAAGCGGACTTTCAAAACCACCTGCAGCCGGTGATACTGTTAATGTTGTTACAGATGAAAAAATCGCTTCGGATATTGTTGAACAGAGAAAATTAACGATCCGCAAAGAAGAAGCCACTAATACCGAGGAACTAACATTATCAGAACTTATTAGTGCCAAACAATCTACCAACGAACAACTAAAGTTTAATATCATTATTAAAGCTGATACCAAAGGTTCAATTGAAGCCTTGAGTCATTCGCTACTGAAACTGAACAACGAAAAAGTCAATATCAACATTGTTCATGAAACGGTAGGTGGTATTAATGAGTCTGACATTATATTAGCGACAACCACTGATTCAGTTATAATAGGATTTAATGTAAGAGCTGATAAACAAGCAAGTGATTTAGCTCCCAAAAAAGGCGTCCTTATTCATTATAATAGTATTATTTATTCATTAATCGATGAAATAAAATCTCTAATAGAAGGAAGAGCCGCTCCTACCATGGTTGAAAAAGTGATTGGTAAAGCAGAGGTTCGTCAAACTTTTTCTGTACCAAAATTAGGTGTAATAGCTGGTACTGCTGTGATAGACGGAAAGGTTACCCGCAACTCTCAAGCTAAATTAATTAGAAATAATATTGTTATTTATGATGGGAAAATAGTTTCTTTAAGAAGATTCAAAGATGATGTTAAAGAAGTAAGTTCTGGATATGAATGTGGAATCGGTATTGAGAAGTACTCTGACATAAAAGAAGGAGACATCATCGAAGCGTATATTATGGAAGAGACCAAAACCGTAATATTCTAAATTCGGAATATCCATGACCTCAATACGAGTACAAAAAGTTTCAGATCTTGTAAAACGAGAAATCGCCTCTATTTTTTCCAGAGGTATATTCAAAGATCCTAGAATTGAGTTAGTCACCATAACAGATGTTATAGCTAGTCCTGATCTAAAGCATATGAAAATCTATTTTTCAGTACTAGAAGAAAATAAACAAATAATTAAAAACACATCCAACATTTTAAATAAATCCAAGGCTTTTTTTAAAAGAATTTTAGCCAAGAATTTATATTTAAAGTATATTCCCGAACTATTATTTATTCATGATAACTCTTGCCTATATGGACAAAAAATGGAAAAAATTATTAAAGATTTGAACATAAAAAAACCCTTACAAAGTTGTTCAAAAGAAGAATTAGCTAACTATTTTAAACATCGAGATGATTTCTTAATTGTCAGTCATATTGACCCAGACGGTGACGCTATTGGTTCGGCAATTGCTCTACATATAGGGTTAAAAAAAATAGGAAAAAAGTCAGATTTATATTGTTGCAGCAAAATACCAGCAACCTTTTCCTTTCTTCTAGATCGTACCAATACATCCTTTAATATCGAATTAAAACCCGAAACCAAATATGACGTTGCTGTTCTAATAGATATGAACCAAATTGAAAGAGCTGGAGAAGAATTCTCCATTCAAAAGCCATATAAGCAGTTATCTATCATTGATCATCATTTAAATGATACAGGTACTAATTATGATATAGCTTATTCTAAAAACGACAGTGCGGCCACTGGTATGTTGATTTATGACCTTTTAACTGAATTGAACATTGAGATAACCAAAGAAATAGCTGAAGCTCTATTTGTTGCTATCGTAACTGACACCGGATGTTTTCGTTATGAAAGTACTTCTGAACAAGTGTTTTTAACTGTAGCTAAATTAATGTCTGCTGGGGTTAACCCCTGGGATATCACTCAAAATCTATATGAAAGTCATCCTCTTAAAAGAATAGAATTCTTGGCTCTTACTCTAAAAACTCTGGAATATAACCCACAATACAAATACGCTTATATTTCCATCACCCAAGAGATGTTTAAGTCTGTAGGTGTAACTAATGAACAGGCAGATATTTATGATGGCTTTATTAACTTTCCTAGATCGATAAAAGACGTTGATATTGCAATTCAATTTAAAGAATTATCAAAAGATAAAACTAAAATCAGTCTTCGCTCCAAAGGTCAGGTGGATGTTTCTACACCAGCAGTTTATTTTGGAGGAGGAGGCCATAAAAATGCGGCTGGTTGTGTTATAAGTTCGCCGCTTAAACAGGCCCAAAATCAACTATTAGAATATCTAGAGGCTTATCTTGATCGAGAGCGGACTACTTTTAATTAACAAGCAATCTGGACAATCATCAGCATCTGCCTGTAATAAAGTAAAACGAATTCTTCCAGTTAAAAAAATAGGCCATACGGGAACGCTTGATCCGTTTGCCACAGGCCTTTTAATAACATGTTTAAATAGGGCCACAAAAATAATCCCTTATATTACTCCTTGTGATAAAAAATATCTTTTCACTATGACATTTGGAATAGAAACCAACACTCTGGATTCTACAGGAAGTATCATTAAGAAAAAACAGCTTAACTCTCTTAATGAAAAGGATGTTATAAAATCAGCCCAATCTTTTATTGGAGATATTTGCCAAGAACCTCCTCTTTTTTCGGCCCTGAAACATAAAGGAAAACCTCTATATAAATATGCCCGTGAAGGAAAGCATATTGATACTAAAGATAAATTGAGAACAGTTTCCATTAAGTCAATAAAACTCAAGTCATTCCAATATCCACAAGCGACCTTTGAAGTACACTGTGGCCATGGTACTTACATACGTTCTTTAGCTAGAGACATTGCCTTAAAACTCAATACTGTAGCTCACGTTTCCTCTTTAACCAGGTTAACAAACGGAAGTTTTCATTTGGACCAAAGTATCAAAATTAACGATTTAGATACAAATCCATCCTTAAAAAAACCCTATTTTATTTCTTTGGATCAAACTTTAAATCAATATTCAGAAATTACACTCTCCAATCAACAGTTGGCTTGCATGCAAAATGGACGAATAATAGAAATACCAGAAGTTCTTTCTGATTCTTTTGATTACTCTTGTGCTGAAAATAAAAATAAGTTAGAGTGCCTCGAAATTGTCCGAATAAAAGACAATCAAAATTGTTTGCATTTTTTAGCGAAAGTTTTTTTATCTAAACAAAATAAAAGGTTTTTAAAATCTATCGTAACTTTAAATTTATAAAAGGTGGTTTATATGAAAAGAGATTACTTATTCACCTCAGAATCTGTAGGGTCCGGACATCCTGATAAAATCGCTGACCAAATATCTGATGCGGTTTTAGATAACTTAATAAAACACGACCCCCTTTGCCGAGTTGCTTGTGAAACATTAGTAAACACGGGACTTGTTGTCATAGCAGGAGAAATAACCACCTCAACCTACGCTGATATCCCGGCAATCGCCAGAGATACTATCCATAAAATTGGTTACACTAGTTCTGAAATGGGATTTGATTATAATAGTTGCGCTATTATTACTACTATTGATAAACAATCATCTGATATTGCTCAAGGAGTAAATGAGGGAGAAGGCACTTACAAAGAACAGGGCGCTGGAGACCAAGGATTGATGTTTGGGTACGCTTGTAACGAAACTCCAGAATTAATGCCAGCCAGTATTATGTACGCTCATAAACTGGTTGAAAACCTTGTCCCTTTAAGAGAAAATGGCACTCTGCCTTTTTTACGACCTGACTGTAAATCCCAGGTAACGGTTAAATACTCTGAAGGTAAATTAGCGTCTATTGAAACGGTGGTCATATCTACCCAACACTCACCTGATGTAACTTTAGAAAATCTTAGAGAATCAATATTAGAGGAATTAATAAAGAAAACCTTACCTTCTAGATTACTTACCGAAAACACTAGGTATTTAATAAATCCCACCGGAAGGTTTGTTATTGGAGGACCTCAAGGTGATTGTGGTATAACCGGCAGGAAAATCATTGTCGATACATATGGAGGTCACTCAAGCCATGGAGGAGGATGTTTTTCTGGTAAAGATCCTTCTAAAGTTGATCGTAGCGCAGCGTATATGGCTAGATACATTGCCAAGAATATTGTTGCCGCCGGTCTAGCAGAAAAAGCTCAAATACAGTTAGCTTATGCGATTGGTTATGGTGAACCAGTTTCTATAATGGTAGATACTTTTGGAACAGGAGTTATAGCCGAGGAAAAAATTGAAAGCGCTGTCCGAGAGACATTTAAATTAACTCCTAAAGGGATCATTTCCAGTTTAAATCTTCTCAAACCAATATATAAGAAAACAGCAGCTTATGGTCATTTTGGTAGGTCTGATTTCTATTGGGAAAATACAGACAAAGTAGCGGCTTTAAAAGAATACATATAACCTAACTTGTCATACGTGCTTATAATTCTGATCATAACACTCATTTTTTCAGTGTTTTAATAATTGGGATACTGGCTATTAGATACTGATTTCTGGTATATAACGATAGCAAAATCTTAGAGACATTTCATATAGAGCATAAAGGAGAGCTTCTTTGAACATAGGCATTGTTATTGGTCGTATTGGGGGGACTGATGGCGTTGCACTTGAAACTCAAAAATGGATAGAGGTATTAAATAGATTAGGCCACAAGGTCTTTGTCATTACCGGAGAATTAAGGTCCAAGATCCCAAATACTACAGTACTACCTGAATTATCTCTATATCATACCTTAACAGTTGCTCATCAAAATCACGCTTTTTTTAAGCAAAATGTAAATGAAGACCGTTTATTAGAAAGGCTCATTAAACAAGCTGCCTTTATTGAAAATAATCTTCAATCTTGGTTGTATAAAAACAAACTGGACCTAATAATATCTGAAAACGCTAATGCTCTACCGTGTCATTTGACTATGGGAATGGCACTCGGATCGGTAATTAAAAAAACGGGGATACCTTGCATAACCCACGATCATGATTTTGTCTGGGAACGTAGAGAACGGTATAAAACAAAATACGCAGGAATAAAAAAAATTATAAAAGATAATTTTCCATTAGTCATGTCGAATGTTACTCATGCGGTTATTAACAAAAATGCCCAAAACACATTAAGAAATAAATTCAAAATAAAGGCCCATGTTGTACCTAACGTAATGGATTTTAAAAAACCTTTTGCCAAAAATGACAATTACAACAATAAGTTTAGAAAAGCATTAAATCTGCGCCCTGATGATATTACGCTCCTACAAATAACTCGTATTGTTCCACAAAAAGGCATCGATACAGCCATTCAATTAATTCATGAATTAAATATGCCCAATGTAAAGTTAGTTATAACCGGCAATAATTCTGATGATTATGGCGGTCGTTATTTCAAACAGCTATCAAAACAAGTACAAAAACTAAAAATTAAGAACCAGATAATTTTTGCCGGTGATTATTTTGATCATCATCGCGGTAAACAGGGCCAAAAGTTAATCTTTTCTCTAGAAGATGGCTATGCTAATGCTACCGCCTGTACTTATTTTAGTACTTATGAAGGATTTGGCAATGCATTTGTTGAGACAATTCTAGCTAAAAAACCAATATTTGTTAATAATTACAAACCCGTTTACTGGCCTGATATAGGCTCTTTGGGTTTTCAAACCGTCATGATTGAAAATAGTAAACTAACGAAAAAAGCAATAGAGAAAATATCCGATATCATTCAATCTCCTCAAAAACGCAAAGAGATAGCTGAACACAATTATAAACTTGGAAGTAAAGTTTTCTCTTTTGAGATTTTAGAAAATATACTAGAATATTTGATAAATAGGTCAGTAAAGGGCTTATAATATATAAAGTGCATAATGATGAATTTGTAAAACCCTAAATTTTCCAAAGAGGATTTTATGGCAAAAAAAACGGAACTAAACGCAGCATATCAGCGATTATGTAATCATATTGATAATGAAAATTTTGACACCTGGTTTGACATGGGTCTTCTCTTGGACCGCCTTAGAGACAATCGTCCAAATCGCTGGAGACACCATACTCCTAGTTTTAATAAATTCAAAAAGAACCTGCAAAAAGGCATCGCTTTTTTAACTTTCGATAATGGAATCGATGGTGTCTCAATTGAAATATCAAAATACGCCATTGCCTTTGAACGACTATTAAAAGAAGGAAGAAAACTACCCAAAATCCATACCATCGCTGGAAAATATTATAAAGAAGTAGATATTGTAATGTTACCCAGATGGAAAAGATTTCATCTGGTAGGAGGAGCTGGATTTGATGATTGGGATGGATATATGGAAGCTTTTCATACCAAAATATCCAGAGGAAGCAATGAATACAATATATTGGCCCAAAAAGTTAAAGAACAGTTTATTAAACTAGCTAAAGATCTTGGGAACTATATAAATAAAGAAAATATTCAACTAATCATCCCGGTCAATGCCTGCTCTAATCCTGGTAATATCCCTCTGGCTATAGCTTTAGTGTTGGTATCTGAAGTCATGCAAATTCCTATCTTAAATAGTTGTCACGATTTTTATTGGGAAAAAGGTGATAAACCCATTAACCGACCCAAAGGATCAAAACCTCAAATCAGGGATCATTTTTTCACCAATTACGATATAGGTGAATTTTTTACCATGGTAGAAAACTTATATCCATGGGATAGCCCTGCATGGTTTCATGCCACTATTAACACTACCCAATCCCATACATTAATTAAAAAGTTTGGCATGAATCCTCTGTCAGTGGGCGAAACTCCCACGTCTATTGATATACAGAAAAATAAACCTGTTACTAAAGCCAGAAAAAAAGACATCCTTCGCCGTATGGAGTTAATCCTCTCTAGGGGTAAAGAGAAGTTTGTTTCAGAAAATGCTGCTAATTATGTAAAGACGGATCTTAAATGGGTACATAACAAAAAGCCCGTCTTACTAGGGATCAGGGCGGGAATTCCCCATAGTTATGTACAAGATAACTTTCTATTTCTACAACCCACTCGCATTTTAAAAAGAAAGCGAATCGATAAAGATCTATTATTAATTGAAGCTTTATTAGGTCATAAACCATTTATAAAGCATTTTAAAGATAATCCTTCCTTACATTTAACTTTGCAAGTCACCGGTCCGGCTACACCCGCTCACTATAAACATGCCGAAGAAATTGTTGGTAAATATATCGCCATGATCAAAAGGCTCCCGGTTAATTTTAGAGAAAGAGTTTTCTTAGCTTTCTCTTTCGGAACCGAGACAAATAAAAAATTTGAGAAGGATAAATTAGAAAGAATTCTGATTGAAAATGTTATCGGAGTTACTGATCTGGTCCTTTTGCCTAGTGAACAAGAAGGACGGGGACTCCCCATTATTGAAAGTTCCGCTTGTGAGGTTCCTATTTTAACTAATCGATATGATCCAGAAGAAGTATTTAGTGAAGTTGTTGGTGAGTTCCTAGATAAATCCTTAAGGCTCAATGTTCTAGAGTTTCCTAAAAAACAATTCGACAAAAAAACATTAAATGCTGTAACAGAACTTATAATCGATCCAGATTCCATTAAGCCTCTTACTGCTCATAATCGTGAGGTAGTTAAAAAACGTTATAGTCTTGAAGCTCTAATCAGGACATTTGACAATTTTTTACACCAAATATGGCTCTGTACTAAAGTGAAAGAGGAATCGAAATTAACCTTCACCAAAGCTATAGAGGCTCAGGAAAGGAATACCAAATATAATTCAGATTTTCACCAGACAATTTTTGCTTCAAATAGAAAGTATTTGTCCGGATACACTATATTGGAATACATGATTCACCTTAAATCCTTAATTGATCCCAGTTACTTTCGTATGGAAGAAAAGGAAACCAAAAGTCAAGCCATGGCTTTTGCGCTTTCTATACTTGATAGACATCTAGTAGATGACGAAAAGCGTCATACTTTTTTACAGTTCCTAAATGTCGTTTTCGATTATTATGAAGGAAATGATAAACTAGTGGTCGATCATTCTCTCAGTTATCGTCATCGAAACCGCCGTCATTATCCTTTTAGAAAATTAACCGACCAAGAACTTCTAGGTGTTATTGGTGAAGGATTTAGAAAAATAGCTCCCAAGCTTCCCCTAGATAAGCTGTCAGAAACACCTCTCAAAAATTATAAAAGTATTATGGAAGGTACAAAAAAATTGCTGGCATCTACCACTTTTAAAATTGATGACAGTAAAAGAATGCTGGAGGATCTTGAATCAACAAGACCCATTGCCTTATTGGGAGGAAATTCTCTAGAATCAGAATTGAATTTATTTGTTCTACATGTACTAAAAAAACGACTGGGAATACCCTCTGGACAAAAGCTAGATAAGAAAAAAATTCAAAAAAAGAAAAAAGTAGGAGTTGTTACTTTATTTATTTCTAAATTCGCATCAGCAAATCCTTCATATAAATCGGTTATCAATTGGCTAAAGAATGATTGCGCCAAAGAAATAAATATACTAAAAGAGGCTGGTCTTTTTAACATTGTTCCCACCGAAGTATTTTCCCCAGGAATCCATTTAGCTCAACTGGGAAAAGAAGCGTCAAATGAACTCAACAAGATTAAAAAGAAAGATGGTTTTATTGTAAGTATTGGTGACGATCACATGATTTCATTAGATATGATTGATTTACCGTCATATCGTATTGGAGTTGCCAAAAGTAATCTCTCTTGTAATTTTCTAGCTATTAAAAAGAATGATGGTTACATCCAATGGGTACCAGCTGGAATTCGCCCCAGTCTTTCATATCCAACTCCTATCCAAACCCCCAAAGAATTTCACAACTTCTTAAAAGGAAGTCTTTATCAAAAATGCGTGAAAAAATATGGAGAGAAAAAATTACTCCAATTAATAAAAAAAGATGCCGACGAATATGGAACTCCCATAAAAGTATTTCTTCAAGATCTAATGAATCAAGAAAATAAACCCAATAATCCAAAACCAAAAAAGTCAGAGTTGCCTTTAAAATCAAATAAACTCAATGGCTTACATAAAGACGGATCTCCTTGGTCCGGAGCGTTAATTCAGGTTTATATGTCCGGACAGAAAAGCTCCAAAAAACTAAAAACACCATTATGGGATTATGTTACCGCATTCGCAGATAGGAGAGGAGCAACCGTTTTAACCTTAATTGAGGACTTCAAAAAGAAAACTAAAAAGAAGGTATCTTTTGCTTGGAACGGTGGTTACATTTTAAATCCAGAGTTAGTTGGTAAATTAGGTATAGGAGAAGAATTTATTGGAAGTCCCTTAGGTATGATTATAGCTAAATCAGAATTTCTTTCTCTTCCTCTATTTAATAAATCAACCTTGGTTTTTAATAAAGACGGTTCTATTTCCATTAAGAGAGCTAATTTATATAATGGATTTAGTGTAAGAGCAAAGGATGGCGCTAATATTGATTTTACCAAAAAAGACAGAAATTTAGAAAAATCAAACCGACCAATATTTTACGATCTAATGTATGACAAAAAAGATATTCCCGCTAAAGGTCGTATAATTTATCGCTTTGCGGGAAAAAAGATTATTAAGAAAATCGTGGGTGAAAATTCATCGGTGCCACTACTACCCACCGGAATAACCGTTTCGGTTCCTGAAAATATGGAACTAAAAAATTGGAAAGAGGGAAGCATCCTTGATGTTTCTATTGCTGGCTGGGAAGGTGTACACGACGCAATTGAAGCCGGACCATTATTAGTAAAAAATGGTAAAGTCGCTATTAATATGGAACTAGGCGGTTGGAAAACACATAATTCAATTGCTACCCAAGCAGCTAGAATCGATTATACAGATATGCGTGGACCCAAAATTGCTGTTGGTATTAACGACAAGAATGACTTGATAGTAGTTGCTATTAATGGTCGAATTAGAGAAAGCGTTGGAGCGACCCATGTCGATTTAGCTAATATTATGTTAAAAAATGGCGCGGTAGACGCAATGGGATTTGATCCGGGAGGAAGCGTAACTTTGATAGTCGAAGGAGAACAGCTTAATATTTCTCCTTACAACAAAGATTACGAGTTAAATATTTACACCAAGCCTCCAACTCCCCGAACTGTAGGAAACGCTATTTTAGGCATTTTGCATAAATAATTCAACAAGATGAATGGAACAGCTGTACCATCCATCTTGTTAATCTATATACCAACCATACTAGAAGATTCTGTTGATAAGAAATTGACGATCCAGCTAGCGATTATTTGGTGATCAGTCTTAAGACTTAGTGAATCAATACCGGTTTTTAAGGTCTCAGGCTTTATTCTGTCTTTTCTTGATAAAATAACATCCTTTAAAAAGTTCCTTTCAAACTCAGGATGTCCTTGCATGGTGATAATTTTATCAATTTGTAACATAGCGTAAGGGCAAAAATCTCCTCCCGCCAACACTTCGGCTCCCATAGGGGGCTCAATTACTTGATCTTGATGGGAATACAATAGTGAAAAATCTTTCATTGAGGGTGACATCCAATCTTTATGGAGGTGAATAGGATAAGATATAACCCCAATTCCCCATCCTTTTGGTGATAACTCTACTTTTCCTCCTAAAGCAGAGGCTATCAATTGATGTCCAAAACAAATACCGGCTACAGGTATTGAGCTTGAATGCAGTTTTAAAATCAAATTTTTCAGGTTTTGCATCCAAGATGTATCTTCATAAATACTCAGAGAACTCCCTGTTATAATATAGGCCGCACATTCATTTAATTGAGCAGGAAAAATTTCTAGCAAGGCATCATATACTTTAAATCTTAATTTAGGATTAACCTGACGCAACAAAGAGATAAAAAAGGTATCATGATCTCCATATTTTTTTAGATTTTCATCTTTGATCGTATCACATTTAATAATACCAATTAACATAACTTAACCTAAATAGTCGGATCGTGTGAAAATTCACGTTTACAAATCTAAAGATTGAAAGGTTCTAACATCAACTATGTCGATATATTTCTCCAATAAACAATTTTTCAGCCTTTTTGTCTGCTTACAAAGTTCATTTATGAAGGCAATATCTTTACTTGTCAAGAATATATCCAAAATTATTCCATTAGCGACATAATGAGGGGTTATAGAAACAATGATTAAGTTTTCCAAATCCTCAATCTCTTTGGCCACTATTTTTGTTAATTCTTCTCGGTTATATTTAATATGTGATTCAATCATGTGATGTTCATAAAGATCTTCTTCTGTATCAATATGAACCATTACCTCACTAACACTAGTCATTTCAGTTAATATTTTTAAACGAACCCTTTCGGCAATTTGATGACCTTCAGTGACAGAGCAAAAAGGAAAAACTTCAATATGAATATCAACCCAAATATCCGGTCCAAGTCTCCTCGCCTTAAAAGAATGTGCCGCATTTACTCCGTTTATCGCCATGATATTATTTATAATTTTTTGAGTTGATTTCTCATCAATAGCAGTTTCCATTAATTCTTTTAAAGCTTCTACTCCTATTTTATAGCCGGCCCACCCCAATATAAACGCAATGAATACCGCTCCTAATGGATCAAGCATCGGATAGCCCGATATAGCGCCTATAATGGCTAACAAAGCTACAACTGAGGAAATAGCATCGGATCTATGATGCCAGGCGTTGGCGATCATTACCGAACAATTTATCTTACGCCCCACCCTAATAGTATATTGGTACAACCCTTCCTTTAATAAGATAGATATACCAGCAACCCACAAAGCAATCGTCTCAGGAACATTTAAATCAGGACTATAAATCTTTAATATGGCTTGGTAAATAATTCCTAGAGCCAAACCAAGAAGAAAAATAGCTATTGAAAGGGTAACAAGGGTTTCAAATTTACCATGACCGTAAGGATGACTTTCATCAGCTTCTTTTCCCCCCATTGTCATTCCAACAAATACCGCCGCATCAGTTATTAAGTCTCCAAACGAATGTATACCATCAGCTACTAGAGAAGTTGAATGACTCAAGGTTCCGACAATAACTTTACTAATAGCTAGTAAAATATTAATAATTGCGCTGACATAAACAGTTTTAAGGCCTTTTTGTAATCTTTCACTTCGCCATAATTTTCTATCTTGCAATGTCATTTTATCTCCAGAAATTCTATAATCATTGGTTAAGATATAACATAATAATGAAACATCTGGTACTTGTAATAAAACAGTTGAAGATAAATCTCAAATATGGTAAGATTAATAATAGTATTACTCTTACCATAGGAAAGTTTTTTATGAAAATAACTTCTAAGGGACAAATAACTATACCCCAGCATATTAGAGAAAAGTTTGGATTTTTACCTAACTGTGAGGTGCAATTTGTAATTTCAGGAAATCAAGTTATAATCATCAAACAAGATGAAAAAAGCAGGGGTCGAGACCTAATTAGGCACATGCAGGGAAAAGGAGATATAAAAATGTCGACTGATGAAATAATGGAGCTAGTAAGGTGATCTTAGTTGATAGTAATGTTATCCTCGATGTTTTTACTAAAGACAAAGTCTGGTTTGAATCTTCATCAAAGTTATTAGCAGAGCTGGCAGAAGATAACGAACTTGCTATTAATCCAATAATATACAGTGAAGTATCAATCAGGTTTAGCCGAATCGAAACACTAGAAGAATCACTACCCTCGTCTATGTTTAAAAGGCTAGCTATTCCCTGGGAAGCAGCTTTTTTGGCTGGTAAATGTTTTTTGCAATACAAAAAAAGAGATGGTAAAAAAACTTCCCCTCTGCCAGATTTTATTATCGGAGCACATGCAGCTATTGAAGGTCATGGTTTACTAACTAGAGACATTAACCGATACAGAACTTATTTTCCTAAAGTTAAGCTGTTTATTCCAAAAAAATAGAAACATTTGCTTATGCCCATTTAAAGAAACACTGTATTGTCAATACCCATTTTGACCAAGGCTTCCAACTATGAATGATAAAAAACATCGAGGAATGAACCCTGCCGACAAGGACTTATTTAATCATAAGACTTTTGCCAAATTAAAACTGATCTCATTTATAAATATCCTCAAACTGGTTTAATTGTACTAGAGCAACATACCATAAGAAATCCCGCCTTTTGATCTCTATAAAATTTTTTGTATTGCGTCGCTATGACAAATTTAGCCAAATCCTTAAAAAACCCATTAAAATTTTAACCTGGACAAAGTGGTTCATTTTAGGTTAGTTTTCTGTTCTATTTATTACATAAAGAGTGAAAAATAATTAAGATAGAAAAAAATATTAGGAGATTATATTAAATGTCAAAAAATCTTACATGTTTAAATCCTTTTACCCAAGAAATAGATCAAACCTATCCCTATGATACTTTTGCTGAAGCATCAGATAAAGTTAATAAGGCTAAGAATGCTTTTAACGAGTGGTCCAAAGAATCCGTTGAAGAACGGGTAGAGCTAGTAAAAAAGGCTCTCAACTACTTTCATACTAATCGTGAAAAAGTTGCTATTGATATTACCAATCAGATGGGCCGACCCTTGACACACTCTTTTAATGAAATTGATGGTTTTTTTGAAAGAGCTGATTATTTATGTAAAATAGCAAAAGAAACATTAACTCCTGATGAATTACCCTCTAAAGAAAACTTTCTTCGTCAAATAGAGCACGTACCTTTAGGTGTTGTTTTTACTATTGCGCCTTGGAACTATCCATTATTAACAGCAATCAATAGTATAGCGACCGCGTTACTATGTGGAAATACTGTGATTTTAAAGCACTCAAGTTTAACTCCTTCTATCGGATTTCATCTGGAAAAGGCTTTTGCTCAAATGGGAGGGTATTCTAATTTAATCCAAAATATTATTATTGACCATCCAACCACCGAAAAACTTATCAAAAACACTCCTATTGATCATGTTGTTTTTACCGGTTCTGTTTCTGCCGGACACAAAATTTATCAACATGTATCAACTCGATTCATTGGATGTGGTTTGGAACTAGGTGGTAAAGACGCTGCATACATAGCATCTGACGCGGATATAGAATATGCCGCAGACACGATTGTTGACGGCGCGATGTATAATGCTGGTCAATCCTGTTGTGGTATTGAAAGGATATATGTTCATGAGACAATTTATGATAATTTCCTAAGTAAGGTTAAATCCAATATTGAAAAGCATATCTTGGGAGATCCCATGAAATCTGAAACTACCATGGGTCCACTGTCTTCTCCACACGCTAGTCAAGAGATGGTTAAACAAATCCAAGATGCCGTGGATAAAGGCGCGCAAGTCATCCTAGGAGGAAAGGTCAAAACTATCCAAAAGGGAACTTTTTTTGAACCTACTTTAGTTGTGAATGTTAACCATGATATGTCTATCATGCAAGACGAAAACTTTGGACCAATTTTACCCATTATGAAAGTAAAAAATGATGATGAAGCTGTTCAATTAGCTAATGATTCAGATTTTGGGTTAACTGCCGCAATTTTTACTAAAGATGTTGAAAAAGCTAGGTATTTTGCTTCTATGACCAATGCGGGAACTATTTTTATGAATCGTTGTGACTATCTTGATCCAGCTCTCCCATGGACCGGGATAAAAGACAGCGGTTTAGGATCAACTCTTTCAAAATATGGTTTTTATGCGTTAACTCGTCGACAAGCTATTCATTTTAAACTTAAGGTTTGAAAAAAATAAGAGTACCTAAGGAGGAACTGTGGTAAATCAAGACACAAGGGATATAAACAAAATATTAGACGAGTATAATAAAAAGGGCATTAGTCATGTAAAGATTGCTATTATTGACATAGATGGAGTTCATCGAGGAAAATATATTTCTTTGGATAAGTTTGCCTCCATTTATCGCAAAACTGGAGGCTTTTGTGACTGTGTTTTTGGGTGGGATGTTGATGATGTTCTTTATGACAATACTCAATTTACAGGTTGGCACACTGCCTATCCTGACGCTCTGATTCGTATTGATGGAAATACCGAGCGCACTATCCCTGATGAAAAAACCCCATTCTTTATCGCTGATTTTGTTGCAAATGATGGTAAAGCGCCTCACCCTATTTGTCCACGAAATATCCTCAAAAGAACATTGCAAAGACTAGAGCAAGCGGGTTTTGGGGCTAAACTAGCTTTTGAATATGAGTTTTTCTTATTTGAAGAAACTCCTCACAGCGTTAGAGAAAAAAACTACCAAAACCTAAAACCATTTACTCCAGGCATGTTTGGCTATTCTTTGCTTCGAAGTAATGTCCATAGTGACCTGTTTAATAGTTTTTTGGATTATTGTAATGTAAGTTAGGCCTAGACCCCACCTTGACATGAAAAATAAAAAAAATTTGATT
>CAZJDM010000048.1:0-28126 GCA_964544765.1 uncultured bacterium | reverse complement strand
ACAGTAATTTTCATAGGAGCATGAGCAAAGGGATTAAATCGAGCGTAACCATGATGTTTTACCGAAATCTCCGCCAAGGTATTACGAAAGGACTCTTCTTCTTTACCGTATACCTTCCAATATTTTTGGGCCATAACCGCGTAATAGCCGGTATAAATATGACCAAGAGGCGTTTCCCAATCTTTATCTGCTGCGCATGAAATATAATGATTCCCTTCGTCGGTAGGTACTTCGTCCATTCGTTCCCATCCCATAGCAAGAACACAATCTGAATATCCAGAAGCGACGGCTTTAACAGCTTCCCAAATAGTAGACCCACCAGTAGCACCACCAGTTTTAATTCCAATATTTCCCAAAGGATCTAATCCCAAACGATCATGAATAACGGCTTCACCCAGAAGTTGATCACCGAAATGGTCGGCAAAATGCCCATAATAGGCCGTATGAATGTATTTCTTCAATTCGGCCGGAGTTTTATCAATCATATTAGCTGCCATCGTAAGAGCATCTACACAAAGTTCTTCAGTTCTTTTTTCCGGAATGGCCCGTCCAAACTTTGATTGTCCAGCAGTTACCAAATAAACTGGTCTTAATAATTTAGGGATCTTTAATTGTTGTTGGCTAAATTTAATCATTATATAAATGCCTTTCCACAAAATTTAAATTTAAGATTCAGAAATATTATATATGTTTAAAAAAGAAATGAAAAGCTGAGAGTTAGGTTCAATTCCCTAAAGAATTTAACAAAAAGTTTTGACAGAGGATAGATTACTACCTCTAGTTACAATCAAATCCAAAATTGTTATATACTTAATCAACTATCATTCCATGTAGGCTTTGTCTATTAATTTCTACTATATTCATTTATATTCACTGACTAAAAGATTGATATTTACATATTAATTAATTTTATTGCTATTTTTCAAAAAAAGTACTTTAATGTTTCTTTTAAAAGGAACAGTTATGACAATAAAGACCCGTAATTCAGTCAAAACTCGCGAAATCATATTAAAAAAAGCCACCAGGCTTTTTATCCAAAAAGGTTTTAAGGGTACCTCTACTACTGACATTGTAAAAGCTTCGGGTTACAACAAACGTATGATTTATCATTATTTCGATAGTAAAGAAGGACTCTACCAAACAGTCTTTAACACTAGATTACAAGCTTTTGGCACCCTGATTGAATCACAATTTTCCCAACTAGAAACATTAGATTTAGATACAGGTAAAAGTACCAAAAAAACTTTTCAAGCTATCATCAGTTATTTCTTTGATTTACTATCTTCTAATAAAGATTTGGTAAAACTACTGATTTGGAACGAACTGGAAAGCAAAAAAGTATTTACCAATGTATGGGACAAAGTCACTAAGCCCTTATTTGATCAAACAGAGGCTGTTGCTATTAAAGCAATTGAAATAGGAGAAATTAGTTCTAATATTGACGCTAAGCACCTGGTTGCCACTTTTTGGGGAATGATAACCTCCTACTTTACTTCTAAACAAGTAATGGATTCTATCTTACAAAGAAATAGCCAATCCAAAGATTCATTGCAAAAACAAAAAGAATTTATTTTAGGACTTCTTGATAGGTTATATTAACGCGATATGTGCGGATTTCGCCCATCGCGCGTTAAATCGTTGAATCCGTTAATTTGTTAATTAGAATATTGATTTAAACAATGACCTTAATTGCAAAATAATGGTCTGACGGTTAGTATTGATATACGCTCCACCAGTCATATTAGAAATAAACCGCATCTCCGACTCTAGCGATTGCTCCTTCGACTTCAATTTGTGTAATCCTTTTGGTCCCTCATAATTAAATGTGTAGATAGGTATACCTAAATTGTCAATTAATCTTTGGGTAGTGGGATTATTAAAAGTATATCCTCTATTGGTAGGTCCATCTGCAAGTACAAACAACATAGGCGTAGCATTCGGATTACTTTTAACGGCCTTGGTAATCATATCTAACGAAACCAGTATGCCATTATACATCGCGGTATCGCCTTCTTCAATCATAAAGCGAGTAGTATTGATAAATCTACCTTTTTGAGTTTCATCATATTTACCAATCGGAAGATCAACGTTAACAATTTCATTAAAAGAAACAAGTCCAATCTGATGCTTACTATCAATAAATTGACTGCTTTGTATCAAAGCCTTTTTTAATCGACGTAGCTTAGCTCCAGCCATAGTAGCGCTCAAATCTACTAAAAATACCGCTATTATTTCCCTATCCGCATCTTTTTTGGCTTTCCATAAATCCAATAACTTACTTGGATCATCTTGAGATTGATCACCAATATCACTAACATTAGTGTCATCATTTTGAGATTGATCATCAGTATCAGTATCACCTTCTTGAAGCTGATCACCAACATTTGAATCATCATTTTGAGGTTGTACACTCAATTTGCGATTATACCCCTGCATTTTAGCTATCTTTTGAGATTCACTTTCTACAGCAAAACTAGAAAAAGCTTTTAGTGCCTCCATCTCAGCTTCTTTTATATCACCAATGGCATATAAAGGAGTATTTTGAGGTGGCCCAAAGGGAACAAATTGATAATTATAATAGGTTGATGGAGATGAAACTAAAAATTTATAATCACTTACAAAGCCGTCAAATCTTTCCATAAATTCCGATTGATGACGCAATTGATCTAAAGAAAAAGCGTTTAATGGCGACTCTTGGATAAAGTCGGCAAACCTTTCGACCTGACTTGTTGGCCATGGCCAGTCAGAGTTTCTTTCAACCGTTACTTTTGACGCAATTTGCTTACCCATGACCTCCATTACAGCGTTTAGATAACTATAACCCGCGCAACTATTGAAGGGATTGGTATATCCCACTTGAAGTCGTCCATTTTGAATAGCGGAGACAATATATTCAAAATCTAAATTTTGATTTACTTCTCCAGCTTCATTGGAAGCATTACTCTGATCTTCATTCGCACTTTTTTCACTATTAAACTCAGCCTTAAGTTGCTGGGCCTCTTCCCATTTTATAGCTATACCATATCTGTCACTAACCAATTTATCGGTCACAACTTCAAATTTAGTTCCTTTAAACTCGAGCATTTTACTCCAAAAAGTACATGAGGGACTATAAGCATGGGGAACATGTTTACCAGACGTTATATAATGATAAGCAATATCTGAAGGTACTTTTCTTATTTTTACTTGAGCGGTCTGACCATTCTTTAACTCTATCTTTTTCTTATTAAAGGCCTCCGCGACTTTTACTAACCAATTACTTCTATTTCTCTTACGTTTTATTCGAAAATCAACCAATTTTTCATAAGTCTTGGGACCATCACTTGCCTTATCTTCTGAAGAAAATATCTCCACAGTTACATAACTTGTTGCTTTTTTCTTAGAAGTTCGACCATCAAGGTCCTCAGGAGCTTGACCTTTAGAGGTAATAGTGGGATCTAATTCACCATGAACAGTATCGTCTGGATCACCCACCTGTTCTGGTTTAATAAAATTTAAGTCTAATTCATAGTTAGATTCCGAATCTGCCCTTCCATCAGTAGAAGTGGGAGATGAATCTGTTGCAGATCCTTTGTTATCATCAGCATCATCCTCACCAGTTTCAGAATCTCCTCTTTCAACAGTAGGAGTAGATGCTGAATCTACTACTGGGTCTTCAGTAGATCGATCTGTATTTTCATCCCTATTACCATCTGTATCTCTATTACTATCTCTAGTATCATCTTTATTTTTAACTGCCCCGACTCTATAATTAGCTACCTCAACATCTTCAGCAGCAATACCTGATCCATCACCTGAGTTAGTGGCCACAAACTCTAGATCTAAATTATAATTTAATTTAGGCGATTTAATATGTGAAGATCTTACAGCGACAAGATATATTTTTTCCTCTACAACATCATACAAAACGAATTTATCAGACGTATTTCGTCTTTGCCTTAAAGGGGTTCTTTTTTTAATTATGTAAGAATTTTTATCAATATCATATTCATAAAAACGAAGATAAGCATTACCAGAAAGCCCTGTCAAAGATATCCTTAAATGACCATTTTTAGTTGGTATAAATCTAAAATAATCAACTCTATCTCCATCAAAACCTAGAGATCCTTTGATACTGCGCGGAACTGGTATTGACATGGCAGATCCTTTAGTATTACCCGCGTCCTCACCAGTTACATATTCTCCTTTTTTGGTAACGGTGCGATCCATCTCTAACCGTTGCTCAATAGCTATAACCGCATTATCATCTTCCAAAGGACCGTCACCTGAACCTGAATTTACATCTTCACCTCCAGCGATTTTTATCTTACCATCTTCGCCTTCTTCTAAAATAGCAGAATAGACATAATCTCCTTCATTAGCTCCTTTCGGTTTAGACATTTCAAGATCTATAAGTAATTGATAGTCAGACTTGGCAGAATTCTCAGACACAACAGCAACAAGATATATTGTTTCCCTTAAAACATTATACAAAATCTTTTTATCAGACGAATTACTTCTTTTATCCAAAGGGGTTCTTTTTTTAAGAACATAAACACCATCATCTATATTGTGCTCATAGAAAAGAAGGAATACATTCTCAGAAAGGTTAGTTAAGAATATACTTAAAAACCCATCATTGATAGGAATAAAGCGAAAAAAATCAGCTTTATCTGCGCCATATCCAACTGAACCTTTAAGTAAATATGGGACCGGTATCGACATTGCTGATAATTTCGTATTACCGGCATCCGCGCCAGACTTATATTCTCCTCTTCCCGCAGGAGATGCAGCAATTGTTGAGTCTATTGGACTCTGTCTTGATGCCTTATTTAATGTAATTGGTTCATTTGATTCATCAGCATCGGAATCAGAAACAGACTCCCTAGCTCTTAGAGCTGCTGGCACATAGGTAACAAGCTTGATGTTTAATCTATAATTAGATTCAGCTTCTCCATAAGGGGTTACTCTTACTACATATGTTTTACCAGCTAAAGCATATAGAGATACTTCTTTATTATATGAAGTTAATCTATTGGGGTAGGCTGTCTCAATCCGTTTAATATACGTTTCATCAGAATTATCTGAATTTTCACCAGAATCAGCATCAGTTCCATCAGAATCTTCCGCAGCTGTTGATTCTTGATTCTCATTAGCTTTATCAGAAACAATCTCATAAATACTCAAATAGAGATTATCTGATAATTCAGTTAAAAATACTTTTAAAATAGCGTTGCTTCTTACGGCAACACGGAAATAATCATCGTCATCTGAATCAAAGCCGACCGAACCGTCGATCTCATAAGGCAATGGAGACATCTCTGATTTACCTGGAGAGTTACTAGCATCATATTCAATCTCGGTTACTTCTACTGGTTCTACTGGTTCTACTGGTTCCATTGGTTCAAGATCTTCATCTACTGGTTCAGAATCGCCCTCTCCTGGTTCAGGTTTACCATCTTCTTCAGCACCTGGTTCAACTTCCCCTGATTCAGAAACACCTTCTTCTACAGGCTCAGGTTCGCTATCTTCGGACACCTCTTCTCCATCTATAGCTGTTGAATCTGCAGTTGTTGGCTCAGAATCACCATCTTCTGATTCAGGTTCTTCATCATCACCAGTGGCAACAGCATCTGTATCATCCGTACCAGCAACAGGAGGTTGCGCTGGAATAGCTATAGCAGCATCAGGACTATCTGGCGGCACAGGCACACCTGTTTCAGGGTGTATCATAACTGCACAAGATTTTCCTCCCTTAGTTTGAACTACAGATGCCTTTCTCATAGCACGCGGTTTATTAGGTGTTTTTGGATCTACTACTATTGGGAAATAACCTATATCAGGTAACGGTGGTAGGTTACTATCTTGCCAACTAGATTGTGGGTAATCTGATCTAAATATTTGACGGGTAGTATAACCCAACTGATACTTCATAATATTGTATAGATTAGCCATTCCTTCTCTATACTTTTCTTCTCTACTCATGGGACGTCTTTCCGACATTTTAGGTGGGATCATGAATTTTGATCCATCACGAGAATAAGATTTACCCTCTGCATACCCAATTAACCGGTCAGAAAAGGCTCTTTCTCTTTGTTTTTCAAACTTTTCTCTGGCAGCTCTTGCCCTGGTAGGACCAACTCTTTCAGGAACACTATTATCTTGACCTTTTGGAGGAATCATATATTCAGGAGAAGCATTATCGGGAGGGACAACTAAATGTCTTGTTGGATAGTAAATAGGTGGATAACTTTCACCTCCACGCTCTTCAGAATATAAGACATTGTTTACATTACATAAAAGGATAATTAATAACAATAATTTGATTTTCATATTATTTCCTTAGTGACCCCCGAAACTTACAGCTTTTTATCATATATTTGTCATTTTGTAAACGTATTTTTACATTTTTATAAATTCCATTCTAAGTTGAAAATGAATTTATTATATGATTTATATGATAGGTCAAGCTTGGATTATTAAAATATAGGTTTTGGAGGTAATATCATGGATCTAGATACTCGATTACAAAAAGTTAGTGTAATAGGCGCGGCCGGCAAAATGGGCAGTGGTATATCATTGCTTTTAGCTCGTGAAATGACCAATAGTTGGATCAATAATACTACATCAAGCGACAATCCCAGCTATAAATTGATTTTAATGGACACTAACCAGCAAGCACTTGAAGGTTTACAAAAATATTTATCAAAACAAATAGTTAAATATGCCAGCAAATCAATCGAGAAAATTAAAACCGCTTATTCTTCCAAAGAAAATTCTACCCCCTCAGACGAGGAAATCTGTAATTGGTACACCCAAAAAGCACTCAACATGTGTGAATTTGTAACTGATTTATCCCAAGCATCTGATTCCTCTATGGTTTTTGAGGCCATCATTGAAAATGTAGATATCAAGACTAAAGTTTACCAGCAAATTTCTGCAGCTGCTAATCCCAACACCTATTACTTTACTAATACCTCTTCTATCCCTATCCAACTAATTGATAAAAAGGCAAATTTAAAAGGAAATATCATAGGTTTCCATTTTTATAATCCACCAGCCATCCAAAAATTAGTAGAAATTATAAGTGGTCCCAATACTCACTCTGATTTAGTAGATATCGCCACTAAATTAGGTGAAAGAATGAGTAAAATTTTAGTACCAGCTAATGATATTGCTGGTTTTATTGGGAATGGTCACTTTATCAGAGATGGACTATTCGGTATAGAAGAGGCGTCCAGAATACAAAGCACTCATGCTGATCATGAGTGCCTGTATATCATCAATAATATTACTCAAAATTATCTTATTCGACCTATGGGGATTTTTCAACTGATAGACTATGTCGGCATCGATGTCTTTAAACTAATAACTACCACTATGAGCGAACACTTAAATCAAAATTTTGATCATCCAATCCTAAATGAAATGATCGAACAAAAAGTTTTGGGAGGTCAAAATTCAGATGGATCACAAAAAGATGGTTTTCTAAAATATGAGAATGGTTCACCAACTGCTGTCTATAGTTTATCACAAGGTAAATATATTAGTTTCACTGAAAATAATTGGAAAAATACTATTGATCAAAAATTGGGTCCACTTCCTTCGGGACACCAACCATGGAAAAGCCTACTCCGTAATCCAGTTAAAGATGAATTATTGACCGATTATTTTAAAAACTTATTCACTATGGATACTGTCGGATCAACCTTGGCTCAAAAATATCTTCAGAATTCCAAAAACATTGGTAATACACTAGTTCAAGATAAAGTTACCAACAACGTAAATGATGTCAACCAAGTTTTAATTTATGGTTTTTATCATTTATATGGTCCCATAAATAACTATTGTTAATATTTTTTAATTTTTTTAATCCAGTAAATGTTTACGCTTAAGTTTGCTGTTTTTGATAGAAATAGTTTGGACTAAAAGGAGAAACGTTTTGAGTTTTATCCCAAAACAGGAACATCATAAAATCGAAGCGGAGATTACCGCCTTTGCTGAGCAAGAAATTGTGCCTTATCTGCAAGAAGCTGATGAAAAAGAAGAACTACCTACCTCGATACTAAATAAATGTAAAGAGCAAGGTTTGTTTGGTCTAATAATACCTCCTCAATATGGAGGTAAAGGTTGCGATATGGTAACCTTTTGTTTGATCTTACAAAAACTATCAGAATTCTCCCCATCGATTGCGGTGATGACAGCCGTACATAACTCAGTGTGCGCTTATCCAATTATCCAGTGGGGCACCGATCATACTAAAGAAAAATATCTTCCTAAAATGGCTACCGGAGAATGGATCGGCGCCTTTGGTTTAACCGAGGCCAATGCTGGTTCTGATGCGGCTAATATCAGCACTGTGGCAGTACCAAACACTGTTAATGCTACAACTAATATAGGTGATACCATTCATAATACAACAGATAAAAGTATCGAATCCTCAAGTTTTATTCTAAATGGATCTAAAGTATTTATCACTAACGGCCAGCTTTGCCATTTAGCGGTTATATTGGCTAAGACCTCACCTCAAAAACGCGCTAAAGGTACTACTTGTTTTATAGTAGATAAATCCATGTCGGGGTTTAGCGCCGGAAAAAAAGAACAAAAAATGGGAATGAGAATTTCCGATACTACCGAACTTCATTTAAACCAGGTTGAAGTACCTAAAGAAAATATTTTAGGAGTAGTGGACCAAGGATTTTCGGTCATTATGGAAACTCTTAATTCCTCACGAATTGGAATAGGAGCCCAGGCAGTTGGAATTGCCACAGCAGTTTTAAATTACACTCTACAATATGCTCATAACAAAACGGATTTAAATGGTAATAACCTCTATCAGGAACCAGGAATCCAACATCAATTAGCTGAAATGGCAACCGAAGTCGAAGCGGCCCGATTACTCGTACTACAATCTTCCTACTTAAAAGATAATCAATCACCATTTATCAAACAAGGATCAATGGCCAAGTATTTTGCCGCTAAAACGGCTGTAAATGTAGCTAATAGGGCCGTTAGAATACTAGGTTTAGAAGGTATCACTAATAAACATCCCATAGAACGTTTTTTTAGAGATGCAAAAATTACTGAAATATATGAAGGAACTTCCGAAATTCAAAAATTGATTATTGCCAAACAGCTAACAATCTGATTTAATCGGACGGTTTGCAGGCATCAAATTATTATGAGGAGCGAGAATGGATTATTTTCTAACTGAAGAACAACTTATGCTAAAAGAAATGGTATCCAAATTTTCAACTGAGGTAGTTGCTCCCCAAGCAAAAGAAACTGATGAAACTCACCAATACCCAAAAGAAATTATAAATCAAGCATCTGAACTAGGATTATTGGGGATACCATACCCTTCTGATTATGAAGGATCAGATATGGATTTTGTTTCTTATTTTTTAGCCATAGAAGAGATATCCAGGTCATGTGCCTCGACCGGAGTAATTATTTCAGCTCATACTTCCTTATGTACTGATCCTATTTTTCGTTTTGGTACTGACCAACAAAAACAAAAATACTTACCCGATCTTTGCAGTGGACGTAAACTGGGTTGCTTTGGACTTACAGAAACAGACGCCGGTAGCGATTGTGGAGGAACTAAAACCACCGCTGTTAAAGATGGAGATCATTGGGTTCTTAATGGGTCTAAAATATTTATCACCAATGGTAAGGAAGCTGAAGTTGCCATCATTTTTGCCCAAACTGATCCTAACGCCAAGAAAAAAACCAGTGGTATTTCAGCTTTTATTCTTGAAAAAAATACTCCGGGTTACAAGGTAGGTAAAGTGGAATCTAAACTTGGTATTCATGGTTCTTCCACTACCGAGATTATTTTAGATAACTGTCGAATTCCAGTTGATAATCTCTTAGGTGATTTAAATAAGGGTTTTAAAGTAGCCATGGTCACTTTGGATGGTGGACGTCTGGGAATTGCGGCACAAGCATTGGGAATAGCCAAGGCATGCATTGAAGAATCGATAAAATACGCTAAGGACCGAGTTCAATTTGATCAGCCAATTGCCAAATTTCAAGCTATTCAATGGATGATTGCTGATATGACCACCGAATATGAAGCTTCATGGTTATTAACATACCGGGCATCAATGCTAAAAGATAAAGGAAAACCCTACACTCAAGAATCAGCAATGGCTAAACTTAAAGCCTCTGAAACGGCAACCTTTTGTGGTCGTACCGCGATTCAAATTTTTGGTGGATATGGTTATACTAAAGATTTTCCCGTCGAACGATTTTATCGCGACGCGAAGATTACTGAAATATATGAAGGAACCAGCGAAATTCAACGTCTGGTTATAGCTAGTATGATGCTAGCTAAGTAGATTGCACAGAAATTGGTTTTTTCAGCGTAATCTAAATAGATTGTTAACAGTAACAGAAAGGATACTGGTATGCAAATTTATGTATGCGTAAAAAATGTACCAGACTCAGCAGCTAAAATCACTCTTGTTGATCAAAAGAATTATGATGAGTCAGTCAAATTTGTCATGAACCCATATGATGAAAATGCTGTTGAAGAAGCGTTAAAACTTAAAAGTGCCCATGGTGGTGAAGTAATTGCTGTTTGTATAGGTAAAGAGTCTGCTCAAAGCACCTTAAGATCCTCTTTAGCTATGGGAGCTGACCGTGGTATATTAGTAAAAACCAATGAATCATTGGACAGCCTAACTACCACTAAAGCCCTTTACACAGCAATCAAAGAAGATGGTAACTACGATCTAATTTTAACCGGCAAGCAATCCATTGATAGCGAAGGTATGCAAACTCAGTTTAGGTTGGCAAGAGCCTTTGAAATACCTGCTACCTCAGGAGTTTGTTCACTTAACATTGACGGTTCCAAAGCAGTGGTTGAAAGAGAAATCGAAGGAGGAGCACGTGAAGTTCTAGAACTAACAATGCCCTGCTTATTATCTGCTGATAAAAGTTTAAACACTCCACGTTATCCCAAATTACCGGACATTATGAAATCTAAGAAAAAGCCTTTAAAACAACTAGATTTAAACAGTCTATCAATTGAATCCTCATCGGCCAAAGTAGAACTGATAAAATATCAACTTCCTCTCGAAAAACCTGAAGGTCAAGTTGTAGAGGGAGAACCTGCTGAATTGGCCCAAAAATTGGTACAATTTCTTAGAGATGAAGCAAAAGTGATTTAGTTATCTTGTAAAGTAATTTAATTTTCTAATGATGAGGTGTAATCATGGAAAAAATTGGAATAATAATCGAAACAAATAAAGGTGAAGTAAAAAAAGCCAATTGGGGAGCCTTAACCGCTGCCCAAGGAGACAACCAAGAAATACATGCTTTAGTTCTTGATGGTAACGCTGAAAAATATAAAGATCAATTACAAGAATACGGCGCTCATAAAGTAGTGGCTATTCAAGGAGCTTCTGATTACAATCCAGATACTTGGTCCAGCGCTATAGTCGATACTCTTAAAGCAATGGATATAAAAGTATGCTTGGGACTTACTACAGCTATGGGAAAAGAATTAATACCTCGTATCGCGGCTCAGTTGGATGCGGCCTTATTAATGGATTGTCTTTCAATCAACATTAATGAAGGTACCGCGAAAAAATCTAATTTTTCAGGCAAAGCTATTGCTACATATAAACTACATGGTGAAAACAAATTTTTTGCTCTAAGACCCAATTCGGTCTCTCCGGTAAAAAATCCGGTAACAGCTAAATTAGGAAATCATCAGGTCCAGGTAGAAGAAACGGCAAAAGTGGTAATCAAAGAAATCAAAGCTGGAACATCAGATCGTGTTGATCTAACTGAAGCCGAAATTATTATATCCGGTGGTCGAGCTATGGAGTCAAAAGAAAATTTTAAAGTCCTAGAAAATTGTGCCAAAGTTTTAGGCGCAGCAGTTGGTGCTTCCAGAGCAGCCGTTGATTCAGGATACGCCCCACATGAAATGCAAGTTGGTCAAACCGGTAAAGTTGTCAGTCCCAATCTTTATATTGCATGTGGAATTTCCGGAGCCATTCAACACTTTGCGGGTATGAAAACCTCCAAAGTTATTGTTGCGGTTAATAAAGATCCAGGAGCACCTATCTTTAAGAAATGTGATTATGGATTGGTTGGAGATCTATTTGAGGTTGTACCTCACTTAACAGAACTGTTTGAAAAGGAGCTTTCAAGCTAATGAACGGACTTCATCCACAGTCTAAAGACTGATGGCTTTTTCAAGGATGATAAAAGGATGATATTATGAATACTTATTTAGTTTTCAAACCATTTATTGTATTTACTCTGCTCTTCCTATGTTTTGGAATTTTCTTTTTTAGACTTTATCGCTTAATTGCTATTTTAAGGGCAGTAGAAGGAAAATGGACATCTAAAATTGAAAATATTGGCAACAGAATCAAGTTAATGTTCACCGAAGTACTGGCTCAAACCAAAGTTAATAAAAAACAATTGATTGGGTTGGCCCACATGGGAGTTTTTTGGGGCTTTTTAGCTATCCAGCCCCATTCGCTCGAAATGATGATACAAGGAATTTTTCCTAATTTTAGTTATGAACATTTCATCCCTTGGTATGATTCAGTCTATGGTTACATTGGTGAAAGTTTAGCTTTTTATGCTTTACTCGGGTTAATATATGCCTTTTATCGTCGTGTAGCTGTTAAACCCAAATATCTAACTAATGGCTACGATGCCAGAATGATTTTAATTTTCACCGCGGTCATTGTTGTAACTTATTTTATTATTAACGGCATTCGAATAGCTTCCTATACACCTGAACTGTTTCAATCATCTACTTTTTATATTTCCAAACATCTTCCAAACTGGTTTGGTTTTGCCGGCATGGCTCCAGCTTCACTAACTATGATGTACGAAGTCACTTACTGGATTCATCTATTATTCATACTGGGTTTTTTGGTTTATATACCTGGGTCCAAGCATCTACATATCCTTGCGGCTATACCTAATGTATTTTTTAAACCAATGACTACGGCTAAAGCCATGATCAAAACAGATCTAGAAAACGAAAACGCGGATAATTTTGGTGTTGGCAAAGTATCTGATTTAAATTGGAAAAACGTTTTAGATCTATACTCCTGCACTGAATGCGGTCGTTGTGAAGAACAATGTCCCGCTCATAATACCCAAAAGCCCTTGTCTCCAAAAGGTTGGGTAGTAGATATGAAGCATGAACTTTTTGATCAGGCTCCCCGTCTTTTAAACAATAATAACAGTAATAGTGGTGACGCTAGCAACAGCGACAGTGGTAGTAATAGTAGTGGAGATAGTGGTAGCGATAGTGATAAAGAACCTATTGAATCATTTGTCAGAGATGGATCTCCAATTACTGATGACGTCATTTGGTCCTGTACAACCTGTCGAGCCTGCGAAGATATTTGTCCCGTCAATATCAATCACCTAGATATGATATTAGAAACTAGAAAAAATCGGGTATTAATGGAAGCGGCTTTTCCAGCCGAGGTCCAACCAACTTTTGAAAATCTGGAAAACCAATCCAACCCATGGGGCTTTGGGCAAGATTCCCGAACTGATTGGTGCAAAGACTTAAATGTTCCCTTAATGAAAGACAATCCTAGTGCTGATGTTTTGTATTTTGTCGGCTGTGCGGGATCTTTTGATGACAGAGGTAAGATTGTTGCCCGATCTATAGTCAGTTTACTCAAAAAAGCTAATATCAACTTTGCCATACTAGGCGAAGAAGAAAAATGCACCGGTGATTCCGCTCGAAGGGCCGGTAATGAGTATTTGGCTCAAATGCTGATCCAAGAAAACGTTGAAACTTTAAATAATTATAAACCCAAATTGATACTAACCGGATGTCCTCATTGTTTTAATACCTTAAAAAATGAATATCCCGAATTTGGGGCCAGTTACAAAGTTGTTCATCACACCGAATATTTCGCGCAACTTATAAAAGAAGGTAAATTAAATCCAAAGACTGTTCCAAGTGATATCGTTACTTATCACGACTCATGTTATTTAGGACGATGGAACGATATTTATCAAGCTCCCAGAGATATCCTCAAATCAATTCCTGGTTTAGAAATCAAAGAAATGCCACGTAATAACAGTAAAGGATTTTGTTGCGGAGCTGGTGGCTCTAGAATGTTTATGGAAGAAAATATTGGTAAACGGATCAATGTAGATCGAGCTGAGGAGGCTATCGACTGCGGAGCCAAAACAGTTGTCGCGGTTTGTCCATTTTGTAATACAATGATTAATGATGGCGCCTTAGAAAAAGATGTAAACTTAAATGTAAAAGATATTGCCGAGATCCTAGACAATGCAACTAATTCCAGTTAAAATATAAGATAATGATTACGTCTTATAACAGAACAATTACACTTATCATCGCATTATTCATTATCATTTCTTTAGGTATTACCGGCTACATGTTGATTGAGGGGTGGGGATTTGTTGATGCTCTTTATATGACGATTATCACCCTGACAACTACTGGCTTTAGTGAGGTACATAAACTAACCTCGAGTGGGAAAATTTTTACCGTTATATTCCTAGTAGTTGGATTTGGTACCGCTGCTTATATACTTACAACCTTAGTTCAGGACATAATAGAGAATCAATTGAGCCATTTATTGGGGAGAAGGCGCATGAATAAAAAGATAGACCATCTAACCAATCATACGGTTATATGTGGATTTGGAAAAATTGGCAAAACTTTGGCTAAACAATTATTTCAGAATAAGCAACCTTTTGTCATAATAGAAAGAGATGAAAAACTTATTCCAACACTTAATGAACTGGGTTATCTATACCTAATTGGTGATGCTACTAATGATGATATTCTCATCAAATCTAATATTAAAAAGGCTAAATGTATAGTCAGCGTGGTACACTCTGACGCTGAAAACGTTTTTATTACTCTATCCTCTCGTTCATTAAATAAGGACATTCATATTATTTCGCGAATGTATGAAGAGACCGCCAAAGCCAAACTCATGAAAGCCGGGGCTAATAGGGTTATATCCCCCTATACACTGACCAGCACCAAAATAACTCAAACCATTTTAAATCCAGCGGTGGGAGATTTTCTAGAAGTAGTATCCGGCGATAAAACCTTTGATTTTCAACTAGCGGATATTGCCATAACCGAACACTCCAAATGTTTAGATAAAACCTTATTATCATCTAATTTAAGGGATCTCGGTATTATTGTGGTGGGTATAAAAAAACAAACAGGTGAATTAGTTTTTGCTCCCAGTCCTAAAAAGACCATAGAATTAGGGGACCGTTTAATAGCTTTGGGTAGTGGTGATGGATTAAGTGAAGTCTTAAAGGAACAATTGGCCTAAACTTTCATTATTTTATTTATCTATTACTCATCAGTTAAACCTTCATTCATCAACTTCTTAAATTTATCAACCAACGAGCATATTTTGTTGTGATCCCATCCTTTGGTTTCATATAAAGCACATTGAGCCTTGGCAATATCAACAGCATAAGGTATATAACCATCATTTTTAAGCCCTTCGAGAATAAATTCTAGGGCATCCTCTTGTTCGACAGGATTATCTTGGCCTTCACCCCCAAAAGCTACTGGAGTATAGTAGTCATTGAAAACATCATAAGAATGGTTCACTCTCATTAGCTCACCAAGTCTACCATTATTAAAAACTAACTCTTTAAAAGACCCGATCTTGGTTTCTTGATCAACTGTCAGTAAGACACCGCCTTCATCAGATTCCTCACGTCTAGAAGCAATCACGTCAAAGCTGTCACATTCAATTGAATCATCAATATATAAGAATAACATAATACCTTTTGCGAGAAGATAACCTTCAATTTGACCGCAAAAAAGTAATTCTGGTTCATCGCTTCCCTTATCGGAAGATTGTACCAAATTGAAACGTCGATTTGGTGCTACAGTATTAGCAGCTCTATAAGGTCGTGAGGTACCAGGAGCTCCTCTACTGCCAGGTGCTGCGACAGGTGCTACAATACTAGTCTGCCTTATAGGTCTAAAATTTATTGGTTTAGAATTCCTATTTACTCGTTGTCCATTGGTAATAGGTGCGGAAGGCCGATAAGCTGTAGGTCTAAACGTACGACTAACTGGTGATATGGCCCTATTATCTGGAGCCGGACCAGGAGCCATTGCTACTTGTGAAGGAGGAGGCGTATTAGTTTCTGTTGGATTGACAGCGGGGACAGGATTGTTAGCTGGTAACGACCATATGCTTGGATTTCCTAGTTGATGAGCATTTGGATTTTCAGCTGCTGCCTGACCAGTAGCTATTGGTTCTCCATCGAGTGAGGAAACCGTAACTCCTGGAGGAAGCTCTCTAATATCAAAGGAACTAGGTAAATTAAAATCAAGATCTATGTTAGGCTGACCAGTTTCTGAATCATGAGTTATTCTATAAATTCCTAATCCTGAAGGATCTATCACTTCCATTGATTGTCCAGGTTCGATTCCTCTAGGATCATAACTATAACGAAGATTACCTTCTTCATCAAACCTCACAAGCGGTTGTTGAGGAGGTAACCATTGCCCAACAAACCCGCCAGTTCGCATTCTTTCATATATCTGTTCTTGAGTCATACCTTCAGTATCAGCAACTCTAAGAGTTGATCGCATACTTACCATCCTGGGTTGACCTTGAGGTTGACCTTGGGATCGTCTTACTCTTGACCGACCTGATCTGGCCCTATTTATTGAGCCACCAACCATATTTGTCGGATCCCATCCCATCATACTAGCAGCAGGTCCCACCTGAAAACCCTCCACACCACCTGCAGCCATACCAGCCCCACCTAAACGGGATCCTCCAAAACCACTCACTAAATTAAAGGTATTGGAAGATGTTTCTTTACTTTGCTGAGGCTCTTGATCGCCAACAATAGATAATCTTTGATAAAATTCTATAATAATTGCATCTTCCCTAAATATTTTAGAAGAAGGTATAATTTCATTACCTTGACTCTCTTCAGTTTCTTGCGAATCTTTAGTTTTTCCAGAGTCTGATTTCTGGGAAGGTAAAATGTCCTGATCCTGAGCACAAGAAATTAACATTAAAAAAACAATGCTATATCCTATAATTAACTTTTTAATATATATATTTTGTACTGACATTTTTTATCTCCTAGGTATCTAACTAAATTCATTAATAAAAAATTTAATGCAATTTAAAATATGGTGTATAAAGTAAAATAAATTCGAAAAACACTAAAATAGTGCCCTTTATAAATTATCGGATCTATAACAAGGCTATTGAATATTCGATATTTTCCATGTTATTTCAATAAGAAACAAAGAAGCAATTACACAAACCGATTTGGTTTACGTAATTGCTAGGAAAATGGAGAGGGTAAATGTCAGTTTCAGACATCACTCAATTTATGAGAAAAGCCATTAAAATTAGCTACTTATCATCTCATTCAAAGACTTAGAAATGTATTACTATTTTAGTTTCAAATGGAGACAGAACTCCACTATCCTTAAGAGCATCAATATCATCCTGTAAAGAATCCAGATCCTCTAACAGCCTCCTTTTTATCTCTTTAATTCTAGATAAATCTAAATAACCAATTATCAAAAAGCATGATAAAATCAGTAAAAAAATAGTAGACTGTCAAAAAACCTATTCTTGACTAAAACTAACTTTGAAGGTTCTAGTTTTTATTTGAGATGAAGAGCAATTACTGGCATCGTCCTTCTTTTCAACACAACAAGAAGTGATATTAACCATATACTCGCCATTTAATGGTTCTTCTGATTTTCCTTTTTCCCATTTAAGAATATCTTCTGGTAAATCAAAGTTATTTATTATCTCTTGATTGTCATCTAAATCTAAGCTTTCTTGCAAATTAACCATTTCTAAATCATGTGTTTGCTCTGCCAATAATATATTGGCTTCCTGTACATAGCAAGTTTTATCGACTTTATATCGATGAGTGATAAGATCAAAAAAGCCCTTAAATTTTTCTTCGGTCAAAGGAAATCCAATACTACCGCCTCTTTCAAAGGCTAAAGAAGAATCACCTTCTGGGAAAATCAACTTATGTAATTCATGGAATTGAGCTAAAGCCGAAGTTTGTCCGGGAGTAATAGGCTCATCTACCGAATATTTATTTCCATCCGCGTAAGTAAATTCAATCTGCGCTACCTCAGGCATAATACTATACGCAGAATAAAAAAATCGAAAATTGTTTACATCATAATTGTTGAAAAACGCACCAAAATCACTTACCGTCTTATCCAGAGAAAAATCGTCCTCCAACCTATAGTTAGTTGAAAAACCCCTACTGGGATTCCCCCTTACTACTGGCTTAAATACTCCACCATTATGAGAAGGGTTATCGGTAATTAACAAAACAACTTTTTCAGCATCAACACGATCCTGATTTACTAAGATATCTTCTTGCAATAACTCCAATCCTTTCTGTAGAGCCAATAATCCAGCTTCATATCGATCGTTAGATTCATTACTTATATTACCTATTACCTCATCTAATTTTGATTGAAATACTTCAACTTGATCAGTTAAACCAAAGATATTTTCCTCCTTGATAATATCTGTAAAGGCAATCATACCAACTCTCGGATCAGACAAAGAGACACTACCCTTTAGAAGACTAATAATATTATCCCTAATAACCGCAATATTGGAGTCCATACTATAGGAAGCATCTAAAAGAAATAATAGGTCAATCTTTCTTTCTTCTACCTCTTCCACTTCTTCAGTAAGAGGGCATACGCTGTCCATTCTTACAATAAAACGGGGTTCTATACCAACTGGGATTTTAGTATTGATGATCTCATCATTTAAATCACATCCCCAATCTAAATACACATCCTCTTGTTCAGATTCAAAAGTTATCTCTAAGTTTTGTTCACTAGGTTCAGCAGTGATATTATTAATATTATCGTTTTCCACTATTTGAATCTTCTTTTCTTTAGGTTCTGCTTTTTTCGGTTTATCCATAGAAAATTCAGTATCATTACAAGATATTTCAATTATTGATGCGATAAAAATTATAAATAAAAAATTCAATAATCTTACAATCATTAATTTCCCCTAATAACTCCAATTAAACCTATCGGCATATTTCATATTTTAATTGATATTTATTTTAAATTTATATAAATTAACAAAATTAGTATTTGTTTTCAGCATGTTATTTGGAGCAAATTATGGGTCTAAGTAAAATCAAACCTCGATTTATCATGGCAGATGGTCATAATTACGCACCTGGCAAATCAAAAGAATATATTTCGGTTCAAAAAAAATTGATAAACAAAAATACTAATACAAATAAAGATGAAAAAAATACTAATACAAACGAAAAAAGCTTGAAAAACAAAAGAAGTGAAACGAACTATTATGGTCTTTTTTGCAATCAAGATCTTCCTTCTAATACTATTATTGCCAGAACTGGAGGTAAGGTTCTTAATTCAGTAAAAGATATCCCTAAAACAGATCGCTACGCAACGTTGATTGACGAGAATATCTATCTAGCACCCCCGGATTATGGAAATTTGGGTAACCTTTGTTTTATAAACCATTCATGTAATTCTAATATGGCCCGAATTGGAGGCCTGATTTTAATCGCCAAAAGAAAAATTTTAAAAGGTGAGGAACTAACTTTAGATTATGCGCCTCTTATTGCTACCGTATCGAATTGGAGCATGGAATGTAATTGCGGCTCTCCTAATTGTAGAAAAGTTATTACTGGAGATGACTGGCAAAAAGAAGATCTGGCCCAAGAACTATGGCCTGAATGGCTGTCCTTTGTTCAAAAAAAGATTTTAAAATTCTATACTCCTATCTAACCGTGTGGGGTGCGTTATTATGAAAAATCCTTGACTATTGAAAAGTAATCAAACATATTAGCCTCAATGAATTTTAAATCAATTAAGCTTCGAGATAGGACTAAATTACTACCCTTTTTTTCCCACAATCCCCAGGTCTCGCACCAGTATACCTTTGGAATTTTTTATACCTGGAACCAAGGAACTTTTTTCTATGATTTTGCCATCCAAGATGACATTCTTTTTCTAACCGCTACTAACTCTGATACAAAAAAGAAATCCCTGTTTAAGCCTCTTTCTAAACATAAACAGTTAACACCCGCAGAAATTGCCCAAATAATGTCTTCTTCCAATATAGAAAAATTAATCATGGTTGATAAAGCATGGTTGGAACATTTTCCAACCGACGAATGGTCCAAATACTTTAATATAACTGAAAATCCGGATTTAGCAGATTACTATTATCTAGCTGATAATCTAGCTAACCTAAAAGGAGCCAAATTCTCCAAAAAACGAAATCTCATTTCTCAATTTAACCGGGATCAAAAAAACAAAACGGTATCATTAGAACCTATTACCAGATCATCTACCGAACAAATAATTGAAATTCATAAAACCTGGATGAAATCTAAATACCCTGATGGATCTACCCCCACTCTTGAAAGAGAGTACCAGGCCCTTATTCGTTCCTTGAAACATTTTAGATTTTTAGAACTAATAGGATGGACCCTTACCATTGATAATCAAATAGTAGCTTTTTCCATTGCTGAAAAACTCAGTCTAGATACGGTTCTTATTCATTTTGAAAAAACCCAACCAGGAGTAAAAGGAATAGGGCAAGTCATTAATCAAGAGGTTGCCAAACAACTTGTTCCAAAATTTAAATATATTAATCGTGAGTGTGATATGGGAAACGCAGGTTTACGTCAAGCCAAAAGATCTTATCACCCTGTCTTTCAAATTCCAGTCTTTCGTTTAAAGCTAAAAGACTCAACCCATCATCATTAGGGCTTTAGAATCTTTTCTATCTTGTTTTTCAAAACGACAAAGTCAATTGGTTTTTCTAAAAACATATCAACCGGCATCCAAGACTCATTAATGTTTTTTGCATCAAATCCTAAAGGAAACTTCTCGTTAATTGCGGTTAACATTAAGACCGGCAAATCAGAATATTTTTCTTGAATATCACGAGCAACTTGAAATCCAGCCGAAGGATCTTCCGGAAACATAACGTCCAGTAATACTAAATCCGGCTTTACTTCATCAACCTTCTCTAATGCTTTACAATCATCATCTTCTATTGTTACTTCATAACCAGCCTTGGTCAACACCAATTTAGCGGCATTGGCAAAATCTATATCATCATCTACTATAAGAATTTTAGCCATAATAAACTTTCCTCCTATTTATAATAATGAGCCCTTATCAATTTTAATATAACAACTGTCCCCTCAGCAACCTTACTATACACTTTAAGTTTGACCCGATGAGTCATTGAAACATGCTTTACTAATGATAAACCTAAACCAGAAGAATCTGCATTATGTTTTAGAGCCGCTTTGGTTCTATAATGTTGATTAAAAATTTTATCTATCTTTTCTGACTCTACACCAATACCTTGATCTCTTATCATAATTTTTACTTCATTTTCATCAATATTCTCTATCACAACCTCTACGTGCCTCTTATCGAATGAATAATTAACTGCATTTGCAATCAAATTATTAAAAAGCATTTCTAAATGATCCTTAATACCCCAAACATAACAAGGTATAAAACTTGTTTTGATCTTAACTTGCCTAGTTTCGGCAATAGGTTGAACCAGAGCAATGGAATGTTTTAATATTGGTATTAAATCCAAACTAATAAATTTTTTACCGGCATTTGTTTCTGACTGCAGATTACTCAGTTGCAACATTTCTACAATGGTTCTGGTAAGACGTTGGCACCGCACCAGAATCTTGGTAACAATTTCTTTAACATCTGGTTCCAAAGGACCTAAAAGCCCACCAACTAATAATTGCGCATTAGCTTGAATAGCCGCAAAAGGAGCTTTAAGTTCATGAGTGGTTCTAAGCATGTGTTCCGTCTTTTCCTTCTGCATTTTTATTAATGTTTTATTATTCTCATTCAAAACTCTATCACGCTCACGTATCGAATTGGTAATACGAGTAGTTAAGTACCAAATTGATAACCAAACCATTAAAGAAGTAACAGAATTTACAAATATTAAAGAACCATTTAGGCTAAAGAAATCCGTATAGGAAGTATCTAAGTAAATGCTTGATGGCTCAATAACCTCAAAATACTCTAAAAGCAAACACGTACTGTATAATCCATACGAAAAAGCAAGAACTATTAAAGCATTAATAGGTGAGAAAAACAGACAAGCTAAAATAATATGAAATAAATACATCAGAGATATATACGTCTCAGTAGATCCCACAAAGTGAACAACAAAGGTTAAGACAATTAAATCAACCAACATTTGAATGAGAAGATTTAATTTAGCTGGACCTGGAAACCATTTATAGAAAAAATTACACAAAAACAAAAAAGCAGAAATTATAAATGGCCAGATAGGTTGGGGCCAAAAACCAAACCAAGTGACAAACTTAGGAAATAGACTAATAACTCCCAATACTGCTATTGTGGCGATAAAAAGATATCTTAAATTACAGAACCATGAAACATTTTCATCATGTAAACTTAATTGCAGGGTTTTATCATGATGAGATATATCAAAAACATGCGCCAATCCATTGTCTTCTGCAACAGGTAATTCAAAAACGGGCCAATTTTGAAAAGGTTTTTCCATGATATAGAAATCTCCTTACCAATTCTTATTTATTTCTTCTATTGCCCTCGAAGAATAATATTCTAATTTATTCCGCAAACCTATTGATAAAGCCAATCCTTGCCCAACAGTAGAGGGTTCTATGCCCATACAACGGATAGGGGGAATATTATAATTAAGTTTGGTAGCTAATTCTATTACAGATAATATATCGTCTTCATGAGTTGAAATATTATAACTGTCATGTTGATTTTTAACCTTCATCGGATCAAAAAAGCCAAATTCTCCTGGCTGAAGACCCATTTTAGCGGCATCTACCAATAATATTTTCTTGGTTGTGGATTCAAAGTAATGTAATAAATTTAATCCATTACTACCTATGTCAATAAAACGAATATCATCATTACTTCTCATTTGATTTAGATTTTGATTTAAATGCTCAATTAAACGCAATCCAATACCATCATCAGACTTCATGTAATTTCCTAGACCAATAATATAGGAGATCATTTTTAAACCTAAGATGATGTTCTCGTTTTGTCTATTTTTTTACTTTTTTTACTAATACGTCAAGTTACAAATTTAACTTTAACATAATGTGTTGAACATGAAATACATGGATCATAAGAACGTACCAACATTTCTAGAGCCAGTTCCATTTCTTCTTCAGAAACATCTTTTTGTAGGAGTTCCGGTACCAATTTTTCCATATCTAATTGAATATTAGCATGATTTTGATTAGTAGGGATAATAAAATCACCTCCTTGGCATATACCATCTTCATCATACTCATAACTATGAAATAAAATTCCTCTTGGGACCTCAACCGCGCCAGCTCCCCACCCCGACTTTGTTGGCTGAACAAGAGGTTCTTCCTCTATTCCATTGGTTAAATAATATTTTAATTTATCATAGATTGAATGAATACTATGTACAATCTCAATCACCTGGGCCACATTATTTAAATAAGGATTAAAAACCATTTTACCGGTCAATCCTAATTGCTCTGCAACACCCTTTGCTTCATCATTCAATTGTTCAAAATTATTGTTTACTCTAGCTAGAGCGCCAACCATTAAACTATCCATACGATTTTTAGTATATTTAGCAGTTGATTGAGAAACTATATATTCATTGGTACAAGCTTTATAATCACTGATGGGCCATACAGCCTTATCACCTTCCGGTAAAACTGTCTGGATCTGACCATCATAAAAAGCATATTCCTCCTCATTTGAAAGAGCCATGTATTCAGTTGGACGATCAAAAGCAGGAATTTTTTCTTTTACCGATAACAATACTTTTAAAACTTCTGTTAAATCAGCGAGAATCTCATTTTCTAATTTAGTCTTAATGTTTAAAAGTTCTTCTTTAGAAGGATAAGAAGCAAAACCACCTGGTACAACCATTGTAGGATGAGTGGTTCTACCTGCCAAGAGGGCGCCTAACTCATGACCAAATCTTTTTAATCTAAGAGCGGTCTTAATTACTTCTCCATGAGTAGGAATTAGAGGAAAGACCGACTTGGCTCCTAATAGATCTGGAGCCACTAAGAAAAGTATATGCACAATATGAGAATCAAACATTTCAGCCATTTTTAATAAATTTCTTAGATCTTTGGTCTGACTAGATACTTCTATACCTAAAGCGCTTTCTGTTCCCTTCACTGAAGCTAATGTATGACCAACAGAGCAAATACCACAAATTCTGGAAGTAATCCGAGCAACTTCTGAATAATGCCTTCCTCTTACCATCGATTCAAAAAATCTAGGCGCTTCAGGTACCTGCCATTCACACTTTTCAATCTTACCATTAGTAACGTTTACAACAATATTACCGTGACCCTCAACGCGCGTCAAATGATGTACGTCGACTTTAATATTCTTTGCCATATCTATTAACTCCCAGTAAATGCCGTGAACATTTTGGCCTTAGTTTTGGCACGCTGTTCAGACAAGCCACCTTTTTCTATTAATATTTGAACCAGCAAATCTTCATTGAATCTATCAACTAATCCTCTACATGCCTCACAAGGCACACCGTGAGCTGGACAAGGCGCTCCACATCCTGCCCTAGAAACAATACCCAAACAATGATCTCCATCCTGATACCGACAAATAGTTTCTCGCATTTTACACTCTACACAAACCGGATTATTAGGGATTACTGGTTGTTTACCATGTAGCAAATGAGAAACAATATACATAAACTCGTCCTTATCCATTGGACAACCACGAATCATATAATCAACCTTAATCGCCTCTGAGATGGGTCTGGCCAGATCACTGTCCAGATGAGGCATTGGTGCTTTTTCTTTGCCGTATACACATTCTTTATAATCGTTTTGATGATTTTTTAAGGAGTTTATACCTCCAATGGCGGCACAGGCTCCATAAGCCACTACCATATTAGATCTTTTTCTTATAGACTCTAATCGTTCCCGATCAGCCTCTCGGGTAAAACTACCTTCGACAAACGCGATATCAATTGTTTCAGTAGTTCTTTCTTTCATAACTTCTCGAAATTCTACAATTTCTACATGATCAAGTAGAGTCATAAAGAAAGTTTCTCCCAAGTTGGTAAGCTCAATCTGACAACCCTCACAACTTGCGAAATCAAAAAATGCAATTTTTACCTTTTCCATTAAAAAGCCTCTTCTAAATTTTTTGCTTCAAAAAAATTAAATACCGGACCATTAAAACAAACTGTTTGATCATTTATTTGACAATGACCGCACTTGCCAATACCGCATTTCATGCGCCGTTCAAGATCAACATAAACATTGTTTTTGGCGATCCCAATATGCATTAATTCTAACACCACAAATCTATACATTACCGGAGGACCGCATACTATCACCCGAGTATTGGCTTTAATAATGGTTTTTCTAAATAGTTTAGTTATAACTCCGACATTGCCTTTCCAATTTTCATCAGCTTTATCAACTGTATCAAAATAGGTAACCTCTGGTGATTTCTTCCACTTTTTTAAATCATCTACAAATAACTGTTCGCTGGGATTTCTAGATCCATAGAATAAAGTAAATTTTTTAAATTCCATGCGCCTATCTAAAATGTATTGTATCAAGCTTCGAGTAGGACAAAGTCCAATGCCTCCGGCGACAATTAAAATATTGTGTTTTCGTAACTCTCCTAAAGGAAAACCATTACCCAGCGGTCCCCTTAAATACAGATTATCACCTTCTTTTAAATTATGAATAGCTCCTGACACTCTACCTACTTTTCTAACTACAATATCAATGGTATCTGATTTAGTAGGTGAGCTGGCATAACCAATAGGAATTTCACCGTAACCAAAGAGTGATACTTCTAAAAATTGTCCTGGTTGGAAATCCAACAATTCCTGATCTTCAGGTAATAAAGTAAAGCACTTCACTATATCAGTCATTTCCTGTATGCGAACAATTTTTGCCGCGGAAGGCAGAAAAATATTTTGTTTTTCTCCAAAGGATATATTTGCTGACATTTTTGGCCTCCATTATAGTATCAGATTATTAAGTATCCTAAGCCTTATAGTAAGTCGGATTGTTAAACATCTTAAGCTTTCTTTAATAGTAATCAGATTATTAAACATCCTAATCTTTCATTATCGTGTGAATGATATCAACAGGATCAGCTATATCAGGGACACATCCTTCAGAACATCTACCGCACCCAACACAGGCCGGCCCATCTAGCTTATCATTTAAATAGGTTGTTTTACGCATTACACGATGACGAAATCTACTATGAATCCTGGATCTAAAATCCTCATGCATATCATTACCTAAAGAAACTTTGGAAAAATCCTCTAACATACAGCCATCCCAAACACGATATCTTTTGGCTGCTACTTGATTTAACTCCCATTCATCTTGAACATCAAAACAGTAACAGGTGGGACAAACTATGTTGCAAGTACCACAGGCCAGACATTTTTGGGACATATCTTGCCATATTTTATTTTTTTTATAAGTAGCGCGTACTTGTCTTGCAATATGTTCTCCAGCATATTCAAGTTTTTGTGGACATTTTTTGGTTATCTCATGCCCAATTCTATCTGCATCATCGATCTGTCTCTGAGTTGCTTCTACAAAATTGCCGTAGTTTAATAATTTATCACCTTTAGAAGTTCTAACTTCAAAAGTATAACCGTTTTTAAGTTTGGTTAAAAAAGCATCATGGCCCTTAGGAAACACGTGTCTACCTACACTACCAAAAAATGATCGTTCTGATACGTTTTGTATACAGGATCCGACTATAGTTGTATATTGACGATTGGCATGATAATCCCAATCCATGATCCCGTCTTCAAAAAGGATATCTAACATATCGATGGCTTTGATATCGTAAAAATGAACTCCAAATAAAATCTGATGAACGGGATTTATACTACTTTTTACTTTTTCTCCATCAAACTCAACCAAGTTCTGCTTAGGAGGAAATATGGCTTTTTTAGGAGGTAGAATTGTTACATCATAATCAAGTCTAAGTTCTTCATCACTACGGATTTGATCAAATATAAATTTTTGTTTTTTGGCTTTGGGCGCGATTACTTGATGTTTAGCTATCATGCTATTAACAAACTGTGGAAAATCAGCGTCCTTGATATAGAATATTTTATGCATTATTTCATACCCTCAAACTTCTTTACGATTTAATTAAAAGCTCGTTCCTATAGATAATAAAAAAAAATAAAAATCGCAATTTTTTTTTAAAAATTTCGTATAATATCCAACTTTAACTTCTTTCTTTTTACGACGATTATTCATATAATTCAATGTTAACCTTCAATTAAAAGAGACCTCAGTCTTCAGAAAAATTTGTCTTCTAAAATAGCAAATTAAATACTATCATTTAACTTTTAACTTTGCTGCAGAAAAAATCCAAATTATACCCTGGGAAGGAATTTTGTGAAGGATCAATTATGGTAAAAACATCATCTACTTCTGAAAAAAAACAAACCAAAAAACAACAGTCTAATTCTAAACAGCAACCACGCGCTAAACAGCAGTCACGCGCTAAACAGCAGTCACGCGCTAAACAGCAACCGCGCTCCAAAGAAAGAGGGATCCTTTATCAAGACAAAGCTGGTCGTATCAATAAAGCTAAACAGCGAATAAAAAAAGATTCCAGCTTTTTAAAAGACAAGTTCCTAGATGAGAATGAAATTACTTATATGATTAATGCCCTTAATGCCGATATAATAAACGCCAAAACCGAAAAATATAAACAAAAGGCTATTCGATACCGATTATTTTTTCTTATGTTATTACATACTGGAGCTCGTTGTTCGGAGATTCTCGACTGTAATATCTGTGACATTAATGAAGGAGAAATTACGATTAGAGGTTTGAAAGGTAGCGACACTAGAGTTATTCCACTTCCCAAGGATTTGTATAAAGAAATAATTGAATACGCTGAGCTTAATACTCAAAACACTTCGGGATTTTTATTTAATACATTCTTTACTGATCGTTATGCCCGAATGCGATTTAAAAGATACTTGCCTTCCGATTGTAAAAAAAGTATTCATTCATTAAGGCATGCTATGGGTGTAAATAG
>CAZJDM010000047.1:0-28284 GCA_964544765.1 uncultured bacterium | reverse complement strand
GAGTTCCAATATTTCAACTGGTAGTAGGATTAGAGAAAAGTTTCAGCAAGGGCTGCTTTCTATATAGATTTATAAGAAATTTTATTCTATAAGTATTATTATTAATTAGCCTTTTAAATTGAAATATGTAAAAAAACAGATTGTAAATTAATATGCGCAGATATAGATCCCAAGGAGAGGGTAACGGTAAGATAAGGCTTACAACGCTAAAACGTATTCTTGTCTTTTTTCATGGCTATAATCGCCAAATAATAATTGCCTTAATCACAGTTTTATTTTCAACCGCCTTCTCATGCGGTTTACCATTAATATTAAGAGAAATAATAGACACGGCTATTCCTTCTAAAGAAATCGGTATCATATTAATTACGGCTCTTGCCTATTTGTTTTTATTACTGAGCCAAGAGGGACTTAATTATTACCAATCGATAATTGTTGGTTATATGGGAATTGAAATAACAAATACTATTAAAACCAAAATTTTTAAACATGTATTATCTCTACCCGTCAAATTCTTTAACCAAAACAGTTCAGGAACCTTGATCAGCCGGATTGAATCAGATACCCAACAACTCTACATGCTCTTTTCCTCTGTTGGCTTGCAACTGTTATGGGCCCTTTTAAGCGTTATTGTTTCCTTCTCTATTATGTTTTTCAACAGTGCTAAGTTGACCTTACTGGTACTGGCCATCACACCGGTTTACGTTTTAGGGGTATATATCTTTTTTTCTAAAATGAGACCCATGTTCAGAAAAGATAGAGATTTATATGCTAAGATCGGTGGCTTTTTAAGTGAACACATTCCAGCCATTAACTTACTAAAGAATTTTCATCAGGTAGGTTGGAGCCGTGAAAAATTAGCTGATTTAAATAAAGATAAATTTCAATATGGTTTTAAAATTCATTCACTTGAATCAACTATATGGTTCTTCCTGATGTTAATGCCTCAACTAGCTATTGCCGCGATACTTTATAAAAGCGTTGCCTGGATCAGAGCTGATTTAATTACCATCGGTACCGTTTGGATGTTTATTCAATATATTATTAATATTATCCGCCCCGTTATTGCTGTTTCCGAACAAATTGGAGAAGTACAGCGAGCTTTTGGAGCGGCTGATCGCATTTTTGCACTTTTAGATCAATCATCCGAAATGGCGCCTGTCCCTAAATCCTTACCCAAATTTATGTTTGAAAGACACATTGAATTTAAGAATGTGCATTTTCATTACGAAAAAGATAAACCGGTTCTCAATGATCTATCCTTCACCATCAAGAAAGGAGAAACGGTTGCATTGGTTGGCCCTACCGGCTCAGGTAAAACATCTATTATTTCTTTACTAGCTAAATTCTATGATCCTATTCAGGGCTCTATCTTAATTGATGGTCAAGACTTAAGAGATATTGATAAAAATCAACTACGATCTAAAATTAGTATGGTACTACAGGACATTTTTCTTTTCCCGGCAAATGTACTGGATAATTTAAGAGCGCTTCGACAAGATATTCCTGATCAAAAGGCTTACCAAGCCGCTTCTGACTTGGGAGTAGATAGATATATTAATCGCTTTAAACAGCAGTATATGACTGACCTACATGAAGAAGGTGGTAATCTTTCTTTTGGAGAAAGGCAATTACTTTCTTTTTCTCGTGCCCTAACTTTTGATCCGGAAATTCTCATTATGGACGAAGCTACCAGCTCTGTTGATCCCTTTACCGAAATCCAAATTCAAAAAAGTATGTCTCACCTAATGAAAGGACGTACCACTATTATAATTGCCCATAGATTATCCACTATCGAAGAAGCAGATAAGATTTTAGTAATTGAAGACGGTTGCGTAGTTGAGCAGGGTGAACATATCGAATTATTAAATAACCACGGAAGTTATGCTCAACTTTATTATAATCAGCAGGAAGCAATATGATTAAACACCTGGGATGGTTTTGGCAGTTATGGAAAAATACCAAAACGCAAATGAGTCTTTTAATTGTATTAACCTTGGTGACTATTTTTGCCAAAACGGTCTTTCCTATTTTCCTAAAATATATCATTGATGATTTAGAATCAAATTACCAATTGAACAATGCGTACCGCCTGATTATATTTTTTGTATATTTTGCTGTATTTCAATCTCTTTGTACGGCATTCCTGCCTCTTTTCCGGGGTTATATGAATCTATTCTACGCAACTATTGTGCGTAATAAATATTACAAAATATTCACCCAAAAAGATTATACCTTCTTTGCTAAATTTAGAACCGGTGATTTATTAACTAGATTGACCGATGATGTTGATGGTTCTTGGCTCCGAATACACTGGTATTCTTGTTCCGGCATTTTACGTCCTCTTGAGGCTTCTTGTCTACTAATTTTTACCTTGTCCGCCATGGCCTACTATTCTTGGGAACTTACGTTATTAACCTTTTTACCTCTTCCATTTCTAGTATTGATCATGGCCCGTACCGAAGAAAAAATGCTTCGCTATACTGATGAAAAACAACGGTCCACCTCAAGGTGCAACAGCATTCTAGAATCCTGCTTTAGCGGTATAAGGGTAGTTAAAACTACTTTAAGTGAAAAGAATCAATTCAATTCCTATCAAAATGCTATCGACGATCGAATCGTAAAAGAAAAAGATTTTTTAAAAATAAACCAGTTGATTCACCTATTTGCCATGCTGGTCAACCACTGCAGCAGTATCATCGTAATTTTTGCCGGTAGTATTTTTATGATGACGAATAATATTTCTCTAGGTACGCTTATTTTATTCATCACCTATGCCCAAACTTTGATCGAACCTATCTGGACACTCAGTTTTTTCTATGCTTCTTCAAAGCAGATATTCCGTTATGTTGATCGTTTAATTGAAACAGAAAACCATCAGGACCTGGCGCCTAGGCCCGGTAATGAAGTGATAAAAGATTTCCATCATCTGGAATTACAGAAGGTCCATTTTAAGTACTATGACGGTAAAGAAGAAAGCATCAGGGGTATCTCTTTTAAACTTGCTAAAGGAGAAGTATTAGCAGTAGTAGGCTCGGTAGGAGCTGGTAAAAGTACCTTGCTTGATTTAATTATGAGGGATCTATCGCCAACCCAAGGCAAAATTTTAATTAACAATAAGACTATTGATAATTATTCTACAGGTGAATTATCAAATGTTTTAGGTTATGTAAGACAAAAAAACATTTTATTTTCTGAAACCATCAAACAAAATATTGAGATGGGTGATAATTTTAATTCATCTGAAATAAACAAAAGTCTTGATATTTCAATGATCGCTGATGAGATTAAAGACTTTCCCAATGGTCTTGATACCGTCTTGGGACAAAAAGGAATTACCTTATCGGGAGGTCAAAAGCAAAGATTGTCCGTAGCCAGAAGTCTTATACGAAATCCCCAGTTATTACTGATGGACGATTGTACCGCTGCTATGGACGCGACAACTGAAAAATTATTCTGGGAACAGATACGTGAACATTATCCCGACATGAGTCTTATTGTTACTACCCATCGCCTAACCACAGCGTGTCAAGCCGACAAAATACTTGTTTTGGATAATGGGTCCATCAAAGAATTTGACACCCATCAAAATCTAATGGCTCAAAATAGTCTATATCGCAAAATAATGATTAAGGAAATTTCACCAAGACCTGCAACTGCTTAATAATTACACAACTGCTAAAAAAGAAGCATATTGTGAGAAGCTATATCTTCTTGATACAGCTATAATAAATAAAAATCTTCAAAATATATTGATATTGTTCGATGCCAAACTTATAGCGTTTTTCTTTAATAACGGAAAAAATAATGATAGTTGGCAACTATCCATCAAAATCACTAGTTATTTTATTTTACTTAACAGTATTGGGGTTATTGAATCCATCTATAACGATCCGGGCAGCTGATGTTCATCCATCGACATCCAATTTGAAAGAGAAACAACCATTTATAGCGGTTTTACCTTTTCAAGGGCAAATAACAGCCCAAGGAAAGCTGGTTCTAAATGAAGATATTGGAAATTACTTACAATTTAACCAATACGATGTATATCGTCTATTAACTAAAGATGATATACATCCAACATTAGTTGAAAATCTAGAAAAAAAACCTCTTGCATGTTCACTGGGCATCACAAGCCCTGGCACAAGGAATATAAATATCTCTTCTCAAAACTCAATGTCATGCAACATCAATTTACCAATCGAATCACTGGTAGAAGAATTCAAAACCTCAAACAATCAAAACGTCAAACTGCTGTTATTTGGTAATTACCAAGATTTTTGGAACATACGCTTTTATCGTTTCTTTATTTATGAAATAAGAAGTGGACAATATTTTCATTTCAATTATTTACTCTATCACTCCTCTCATCATCAGATGTATTCTGAAATATCATCCTTTCTATCAAAAATAATTGCTATTTTAGATAGTGGTCAAATAAACATTGTCTTTACAATCGATCGCTTTGAGCTAATAAATTCAAAAAGTGATTCATCTCTTTTTAATTTTCAATTCGTACCAGAATTTATTCGCTATTGGTTGCAAACTCAATTGATAACCAACTCCTTTCCTTTAGCATTGAACAAATGGCATCCATATACTGATAAATCCATTGGTTCTCAAATGGTCAACGCTCCCGAATCCAATCCTAAACTCAAACCTAAACCTAAATCTAAACGATTTATAATTAGTGGAAAAACAACTATTTCACCCTCATCGATCGCCATTTATCTAAAAATCAAGGATCATGAAAACAGTCAGGTTCACCATATTACATCTGAAGGAACCTTATCAGATCTTGTTACCACCCTAAACAAAATTTTTTCTGAAATGGAAGCTAAATTACAATTTTCAAATCATCTACCCTTTTTATTACCACAAATTGGTATTTCCGTTTCTGATATAGCTGTGTACGCATCCATATCGGCATATTACGGACTTATTAACGCGTCAGCTTTTATTGGATACCACCTTGGCTCCCATCAATTAATGATCCATGTACCACTAGGTATTAACCTATTAGTTAAACACCGAGCTATACTATCAGCTGGCGTTGGCCCCAGTATGGGGTTTTATCAACATCAATCAAATAGAAGTATACTTATTGGAGGTATGAGTTATATCTCCGCTTCCTATTTAACCGGCCCTATTCGCTTTAACATCACACCATATACGATTTATATTGATAAGATAAATAGTCCAATATCACAAAATCATGATCTAGTTGATCCCCAGAATTTCGAGTGGGGAATAATTGGTGGTGTATCATTACCTATTTACTAACTTACTAGATACCTTATTTCTTGAAATTATTATATATTTATGCCATATATGTTTTTGTGAAGCGCGAAATTTATTACTTTACCTCTTTATTACTAAACAGATACCTGTTTTCAATGCATAATTTATACTTCGTCAAGGACAAAAGTAAGAATAACAGGTTATTAAACATTGAACTACCAATGGAGCAAGCTATAAGAGAGGTGGAGGTTAGTATTTGGGAGATGGAGCCAGTCTCATTGTCAGATTACCCCTTTGCCAAGAAAATACTGTATAATCAATTGTTATTGTTAAGATATGAATTATCAACGATTAAACGAGGAAAGATTTGGCAGTGTCATTCTAGCACGAATGCTTAGTTGGGCACCTAGTCGTTATGAAAGATTTATTGATGATTGCCAGCAATCATCAGAATGGAAGAACCTTGTTTCGTTAAGCAAAGAAACCAACGTCATACCAATAATTGCCTTTCAAACATTATCTTCTGTTCTATTAACCAGACCCCAATATAAACTTAAACCTAAAGAACTAGGAAAAATTCACCAAATTAAAAAGGACCATTTTATCCAATACAGACATCCTTTAATGGCTGAGTTAGCAAACGTAAATCTTGATGCTCTAACAATTAAATTAAATGAACTAAAACTGTCATCACTCACTAGACAGTCAATTCGCATCGCCGCTAGAAAGCAAAACCTGATCAATTCACGTAATTTTATGTTCCACAGAATTCTAAGTAGTGTTATTTGTCATCAAAGGGAATTCATTAATAGTGGAAAAGAAGATGATCTACATTTACTAAAACAACAAGATCTGGCAGATCGAAAAAAGAAAGAAAATAAGCAATATCTCGATACTTCTAGAGTCTCAAGGATAATCAACGGCAATCATATCCTTTTACCAGATCATACCAGTATATCGCTTAAAAATTTCTTTTTATCAAAGCCTGACCTTATCAAACGAGCCTTGCGCATTGCCATAGAAAAAGAACAATATCAATTGAGATGCGGAATAAGAGATACTTCTTATACTGATCAAGAACTACAAAATTATCTACAAAATTTCTATCTGATTGAAGTCTCCAGACAAACAGTAACTGCCTATCGCAATGAATTACATATTACTGAAAGAAAAAAGAGACAAAAAACAAATATATTTGTAAACGATAGTATCGGATTTTCATCATGGCGGGATTTTAATATCGAACAGGTACGAAAAGTTCCACCTAAAGCAGGCGTCTATGAACTTGGTTATAAACAAGAAACCATCCAATATAGTAAACAAGAAAGTAATATTTTTTACATTGGCAGCAGCGAAAATTTAAGCCAACGCCTTAATTCCCACCTAAAAGGAAACAGCCACAATACTGGTATATCAGAAGCACTTAAACATCCCTGTATATTTCGTTTTTCAAACACATTCAAACACTGGAGACAAAAAGAAAAAATACACTTTGATACGTTTGTTTTTCTCTATGGTAATAACCCCAAATATAATTTTATATCGCCTTAACTTTTAGGGGCGCTACTTTTTCATAAATAACGCACCCTAACTTTTATTGTGCATCTTTTTTTATTGTATAATTAGCAAACTAGAGCTATATTGACAGCTACGTTTGATAGCAAAATAGAGAGTTTTTTATGGATTTCAAGAATAGGGTTTTAGTTGTAGATGATGAACCTGGAGTAAGAAAGCTACTATTAAAAGTACTATCTGAGTTTCAAGTACGAGCAGTTGATAATGTCGAAAAGGCCGTTGAAATTATCAATCGATCCGCTTGTGATGTAGTTGTTTCTGATATCAAAATGCCTGGACACTCAGGACTTGAATTATTAAATATTGCCAAACATCTAATACCAGAAATTCCGGTTATTATGATTACCGGACATGGTAATAAGCAAAATGCCATTGAATCTATAAAAGGTGGCGCGTATGATTATCTGGAAAAACCTTTTGAAGATGAAGAAATCATTTACGCGGTGAAAAGAGCCTTAGAAAAGCGAAAAATGGAACTGGAGAAAAAAGAACTGGTCTTTGATTTAAAAGAAAAAAATACTGAATTAGAAACTTTAAATGAAGAAATACAATCAACTAATGAAGAGTTGGAAACTACTAACGAAGAATTGACTTTATCCAATGAGGAGTTAAGAGCTACCGAAGAGGAAATGCGCCAAAAGCAAGAAGAAAACGATATGAAATTTAAGAAACTACTTGATGAAATAGAAGAATTAAAAAAACTAATGAAATAAAATGGAATTTTAATAATAAAAGAAACAAAAAAGTGAATTTAGATGTAAAACACCATTTAGCGAATATGGATTGGAAAGAAATTGAGGATATCCTCTTTCCCTATCCACCTGTAGATAGATTTTTTTGGAAAATTCTGAACCGTATTTACCGCAAGACAGGTTACGATTTTAGAGACTATCGTCTTAGTACTCTACGTCGACGTATTGGCCGACAATTAATGAGATCATCTGCCGATAACTACAAGGAATTTGATCACCAGCTATCCCGTAATATGCACGAGTGCGATCGATTGGTAGGTAATATCACTATCAATGTAAGTGAGTTTTATAGAAATCCTGAATATTTTGATAAATTAATTAAATATTTAAAAGAAGCTCCATGGTTCCAAAAAGAAAAAGAATTAAAGATAGATGAGTGTAGAATTTGGATCGCGGGATGTGCGGCAGGAGAGGAGGCATATTCTATAGGAATTAGTTTACATGAAATGATCAACGATCATCTATATGTTCCAAAATTAGATTTCAACGCAACCGATATAGACGTTGAAGCACTTAAAAAAGCGACGCGGGCCGTCTATGCTCGAAAATCCATAATTAACGTCAATACTCGACAATTACAAAGGCATTTTCATAAAAGAAAAGATAATAATTATCAACTGGATAAGAAAATATTGGATATAGTGAAATTTTCTCATCATAATCTGGTAAGTGATCCACCGTTGAAAAAACAGCATATGGTGGTGTGTAGAAATGTGATAATTTATTTTCGTACTTACTTACAAGAGAAGGTTTTAATGAAATTTGCCAGAGCCCTTCAACCTGGAGGGTATCTATGGCTGGGAAAATCAGAATGTCTAGTGGGTGATTCTCGAAAATGGTTCGAAATTGTTGATAGAAAAATAAAACTATATAAACGTAATACTAGACTCTTTTTTCCTGATAAAGAGGTAATGTGACCATAAAACTGGCTCCTTTACCCCTTTTCGATTTACAACTTATCTGTCCCTTATGTTCGGTTATAATTCCATGAGATATTGATAGTCCCAAACCTGTACCTTCCCCCACTTCCTTAGTAGTATAAAATGGATCAAATATTCTTTGTTGTTGTTCTTCCTCAACACCGATTCCATTATCCGCAAATTCGACCACAGCCGATCTTCCCTCTCTTCTAGTACAAACAACAAGTTCACCACCTTGGGCCCCATGAGCCTCTTCAATAGCATCTCTGGCATTAGTAATTATGTTGATAAAAACTTGTTCCAGTTGATTACCATTACCCATGATTTTAGCATCTTCTATTGTCAAATTTTGCCTGATATTAATTGAACGAAGCTTTAATTGTTCCTTAAGTAATATAAAGGACCGGGAGATTATATCATTTACTAATATTGGAACATAATTATGTTCCGCTTGCCTCGAAAAATCTCTAAAATGATTAACAATTTTCATAATCCGTTGGCTATTTTCATCAACTTCCCGCACAAAATCATGCACTTTTTCATAGGCATCTTTATTATACTTACTAAGTTCAACTTTGATTCGATTATTAAAACCCTTGATCAAAAACAAGGGATTATTAATTTCATGAGCCAAACCAGAACTCATTTCACCTAAGGCAGCTAATTTCCCCGATTGAATTAATTGAGATTGAGTATCCTTAAGTTCTTTTATTAATTTGGAATCTCTAACATCTTTTAATGATAAGATTGCTCCAATTAAACGTTGTTCCTTATCACGCAAAACAGTACCAGAAAGAATAACAGGAATTCTTTTTCCAGATTTAGTATTAACAAAAGCCTTATATTCCTTGATTAAACCTTCCTGGATAGATATATTAAATTTGGCGATGTCTCTTAACAATTTTTCTTGTTTTTCCCCTACCCTTTCTTCTTCTTCTTCTTCTGCAATTATATCCGGGATTGATTTATTTAATAGTTCCTTTTCGCTAAAACCCAGAGTTTTTAACGAGGCGTAATTAACTGTTCGTATGGTTCCATCAGGGTTAAGGATAATGAGCATATCCATTAAAGATTTGATAATGCTGTCTACATAGTCTTTTGATACAGTAGTTTTAAGTAAATTTTCCGCCATTTTATTAAAAGAAGAGGCTAACGATCCTATTTCGTCATTACTTTTTATTTCTATCTTCGTTTCTTGATTTCCTTCTCCAATATTAATAGTCGCATCCTTCAGACTCAAAATGGGTCTTGATAGAGAACGAGAAATTAATAATCCTAGTATAACCGAAAGTAAAAAACCAACCGAAGTTAAGATAATACTAATTTGGTTATTTGAATTAATTGATTTTCTGATCTCCTCAGCTTCAACAACTATCTCTTTTTCTGCATGTTCTTCTAGTTTCTTGATTGTTTCTTGGATTTGACGAGATAATGGTTCAACGCTTTCCTTAAATAATTCTTTAACAGCTTCATATCCATTTATTTCCCACTTTCTTAAAAGTTTATTCACTAAGTCAATAAAAACACCTAATTTAATCTTTATTTTCCCAAATTCTTCCAATTCTTTTCTTTCTTCTTTTATTTCTTCTTCTTCCTCTTTCTCTTCCGCTAGCCTAATCGCCTGTTTTATGGCATCTTCCCATATTGACAATGATTGTTCAATAACTGAAATACTTATTGTAACAGCTTTAAATGCATGTTTTTGTTCTTTTTTATCATTCTCCAGGGTTTCTAAAAAAAGTTCTCTAATATTTGATTTAACTCTTTGTATATGGTAGGCTATTTCAGTAGTCCTCTCTACCTCTCTAAGATTACTTAACACAATCTCTTCAAGTTCTTCTTTTATATCAAGACCTTGTAAAATAGATATTACCCCAACAATACCTACTAACAAGGAAATGACCATAAACCCCAGAATTAACTTTTGACCTATTTTCATCCTTTTATTCCAGTAAAACTATATTGTTACTCAGACTTATTACATTCATTTTAGCTGTTTTATATAAGCACATTTTACTTTATAAATAAAATCAAGAAATTCATAGCTAACAATACATATACTTATTACATTTACTTATTACATTACACTAACCCAAGTCAAACCAATTAAACTCACTACCAAAAAAAGATCAAACATTGGCTCAAACTTATATGGTAATGGTTTTGCTGAGTGCAGTCATTGTGTGGTTAAGAGTTTAGGTACAGCCCTAGCATCTCTATCTTTTTAAACATTGAAAGAGTATGTACTGTGATCAGAGTTACCGGCACTTATTGACAAGGCACCTATTTATCAAAAAGCCAAGTAGACAAATATCGTTCGCCTGTATCAGGTAATACAATTACCAATGTTTTCCCCTTACTCTCGGGTCGTTTGGCTACTTCGATACCCGCCCATAAAGCAGCTCCTGAAGATATTCCTACCAGAATTCCATATTCTTGGGCCAGCTTTTGAGCCATATCTCCCGCATCTTCGTGTTTAACCTTAATAATTTCGTCAATGATCTTAGTATTTAAAACTTTCGGCACAAAACCAGCGCCAATTCCTTGTATTTTATGTGGCCCAGGATTGCCTCCAGATAATACAGGAGAATCAACTGGCTCAACAGCTACAGCCTTGAAACCTGGATTTCTTTTCTTTATAACTTCTGATACCCCAGTAATCGTACCACCAGTTCCTACTCCACTGATTAAAATATCAACCTTGCCATCAGTATCGTTCCAAATTTCTTCGGCGGTGGTTTCTCGATGAATTTGCGGATTAGCTTCATTTTCAAATTGCTGTAAAAGCAAATAATTATTATTTTCCACACTAAGTTCTTTGGCTTTTTCAATCGCGCCATTCATCCCTTTAGCTCCAGGAGTTAGTATGAGTTCCGCACCAAAAGCCGCAAGTAGTTTTCTTCTTTCAATACTCATAGTATCCGGCATGGTCAAAATTAATTTATAACCACGGGCAGCAGCAATATATGCCAGAGCAATACCGGTATTACCACTAGTTGGTTCAATCAAGACGGTATCATTTTTTATAGCTCCAGCTTTCTCGGCAGCTATAATCATCGCTACTCCAATTCTATCTTTTACGCTGGCTGCGGGATTAAATCCTTCTAACTTGACTATCATTTCTGCTTGATACTGAGCAGATAGTGCTTCTAATTTAATTAACGGAGTTTTACCAATTAATTCTGATATATTATTATTAATATTACCCATATTACAATCCCCTTATTACCTGATTAGTTTATAGCTGTTCCATCGAAAGATGGTATAACCTATTTTGGAGGTATACCTCATTTTCTGATTTAGGGGAACATATTTATGTGAATCGTAAAATTGTGTAGCCACGACTGTGGAAAAAGTTTATTAATCACAGCTCTTGAATTCTCTCCGAATATTTAGTAATTCAAAAAAAGCAAGAACAGCATAACATTTTGATTATTTCATTTTTAACCTAGACTTGTTATAATGACCAGAAATCTATTAAAACTTAGGAAGTTATTTGAATAGTTATTCTCTGATAACCATCGCTACATTATTCTTCTTTAGTTTAATTATTGAGCTACATTTGTATCCATCGAATGTTTTAGTCAAAGGGGATGCAATCTGTATTAAAGATAGCAATGTTAATAGTCGTAGTGTTGTTCACAGCAAAGGTAAAGATAAAGGTAAATGTAAGCCTATTGAAAAATATTATTTGCATATGCATACTCCGGTCTCCAATAGAGAATGTCAAAAATGTCATCTCGGTTCAACCAAACCTCTGAAGGATTGTCTATCCTGCCATTTAGAATTTAATGACAGGGTTCAACATGGAAAAAACAAATCTAAAAAAGGAAAGAAACTTAAAAGAGACTGTTCTACCTGCCACAACTCTCATGGTTCTCATTCTCCAGATTATTTAATTAAAGAAGTGAGTAATATCTGCAATCAGTGCCATCAAAAAGACAGGGCCAAATATCAGCACTTTCCAGTAAACAAAGGATCATGCGATAGTTGTCACACATACCATCAACCCGAAATCAAAACCAAGGGTAAAAAGAAAATCAAAGGGAAAAAACTAATAAAAAGAAAAATAATGCCTAATTCCGAGTACTGTTACACTTGTCATAATGACTTAAAAATTAAATCGCAGAAAGCTGTCACGGTACATGAACCCTTTAGCCAAAATTGTACCAAATGCCACGATACTCACCAATCCAACTTCCCCTTTCAAATCAAAAAGGATATAACCAAACTATGTCAATCGTGCCATGAAAATAATCAAACACATGGCAATAACAAAAACTGTTTGGATTGTCATAATCCTCATTATTCCAATCACAATAATTTACTTCTTATGTCAGATAATAATCTATGCCTATCATGTCACAATAAATCATTAACTTCTTCCAGCGGACAAAAATTAGCCGGCAAAAAAAGTATCAAAATATTATCACCTAAATCTAAAATCCATAAAAAAATACCAACGCACTACGCTTGTTCTAATTGTCACAGTCTACATAAAGGTAAGAATCATTACTTACATAATAAATCCTATCCGGAAGGGCTTTACCAACCATATCATAAAAAGGCTTATGATCTTTGTTTTACATGTCACGACTCCAGAGCCTTTGCTCAAAAAATCAATTTTCGTTATACCAATTTCCACAATAATAAAATTAACCTACATTTTATCCATGTTAATCATCGCAAAAAAGGGCGTAGCTGCCACAATTGCCATGACCCACATGACATTGACTCTCCACTCTACATTAAACGTTGGTTGGATTATGGTACTTTAAGCATGCCCTTTGATTTTAAAAAGCTCAAAAACGGTGGAAAATGTGGTAAGTATTGTCATCAAGAAAAAAAATATACTTATAAGAAAAAACAGTTATTTAAATATAAAAGAAAATCTAAACGAAAAAGGAAATAGAAAAACCATGTTTGTAAAGACCATGCTTATAATAACTATACTTATAGTCACTAATTACATAATAAGTGATTATTCAAGTTCCTTGTTTGGCGCATCACCAGCTCCACCCCCTAATACGGAATCAATGAATTTTAAAACTTGCACTACAGCTAAGTGCCACGATGATAAAAAAGCAAAACCCAATATTCACTCCCCAATTTTAACTGACAAATGTTATGCTTGTCACAAACCAATCATTGGTAAACATAAGTATAGGATTTTAGATTTCACTTATAGAATATGTGTTGATTGCCATCAGGAATTCCTACCAGACAAAATCAAACGTGGTAAAAAAGGATTTCAAATAAAAATTAATAATAGATTCTTTTACACCCATACTTTTAACAAGAAAATTTCTGATCAAATTCAAAACACAAAAATGAAAAAACAATTATCCAAACATGGTATGCAATTATACAATAACTACCTAACCTGCCTGACATGTCATAATCCTCATACAAGTGATAATAAAAATTACTTGCGTAACTTCAAGAGTGGTAGGTCTTTAAATCAATTTTGTACCAGGTGCCACGATCCCAAAGATAACTGGTTTTCCAAACATCCCCCCGAATACAAATCCACTGAACATGAAGAAATAAGATGTGACTCCTGTCATGGTATTCATCGAGCCCATAATGACTTATTATTTGAACCGATAAAAGCAGGAAATTTTATCTGTGATAACTGCCACCAGAAATACCCCAAAAACTATCATCCTTTAACTGATAATAAATGTTTTGACTGTCATAACATCCATTCAAATACAACTGCCCAAGTATTACTAAAAGTCTCTAAAAGCAATAGAAATAGAAAAAATAAAAAGAGTAAAAAGAGTAAAAAGAGTAAAAAGAGTAGAAAGGGCAAGGAGATTAAAGAAAGTAAAAAGAGAAGTAGTCAAGTTTGTTTAGATTGCCATAAGGAAAAAACATCTATCACTCGAACCCCTCATGACTATTTCTCCTGGAATCCAAATACTCGATCCCTAGTTAAGGAATTGTTCCAATATCCCAAACCCATCACCACTAACTGTCAATTGTGCCACTCTGTTCATAACACCAGTACCCAAGGTAATCTATTAATCACCAGTAAAACCAACGCTCAAAAACATAAGGTTATTTCAGCTTGTCTAAACTGTCACCAGAATAAACGAGCTGAATCTATCACTCAAATTAAATATTACAAGCACCCAGGAGAAATTATATTTAATTCAGTTCCTGACAAAGAAACTGGTAAAGAAATCACCTTAAAATTTTATAAGGACTCGGCCAAGCTCAATCTTGATTCTTCCATATCATATCAGTTATCCTGCCCTTCATGTCATGATCCACACAAATGGAGTAACAACTCGAAACATCGTAAAATGATCTCTAATCCTAAAAGAAAGAGTATAAAAAATAAAAAGAATAATGATGATATCAATTCTTCCTTCTTAATAGATAATTGGAAAACTATGAAATTCTGTGCAGCCTGTCATGGAGATGACGCAGCTAACGTCTACAAAAATTTCCATTTCAAAAAAAGAGGTAGTAAATAATGTTACAAAGATTTTTGCAAAATAAATATTCCCACCTAATTATACTGGTACTCATAATTTGTTCGGTCGGGATATTGTTTTTTTTAATAAGAACAAAATTCTTTGTCCCTGAAAGTTTCTATCTCAAAGGGCATTACCGTTATAACGCTGTCTATGATGAACGACTCAGATCGCACATCTTACAGAGTAGTGAACGATGCCTAGACTGCCACTTTGAAAAAGTATATCGATTTTGGAAAAAAGGACGACATTCATCCGTTGAATGTGAAATATGTCATGATTCTGGCAGACAACATGTCTTAAAGGGCGGGGGCCTTAAGGTAGCAATCAAAGTTGATAGAAATAAAAACGCTTGTTTAATATGCCATCAGAAGGTAATTGGTAAACCTCAAGACTTCCCGCAAATTGTATTGCAAAGACACTACAATCAAAGAAAAAATAAAAATAAACTTTGCATAGATTGTCATAATCCTCATTATCCGATGGAGATAACCAATGGCGAGAAAAAAAGAAAACGATTTTTTAGGTAATACTACTATCAACAGTAACAGTAACAGTAACAGTAACAGTAACAGCCACAACAATAGTAATAGTATCAAGGATTACCTGACAAAAGAAGAATATCAAGAATTAGAAAGTAAAATAAAAAGACGAGACTTTATCAAGAACAGCGGTCTTTTGCTGCTCAGTTCTGGCATTTCTTTGCTATTTTTCAAATCCAAACCAATGTGGGCCAAACGAATTAAATCCAGAAATCACATGGTAAAAGGATATCAAAATGCCGAAACTCAACTGATAGAAAAAAGCAATCTATACCAAGACAATCAACATTTTTGGGTCTATATTATCGACCACCGTAAATGTATCGGCTGTGGAGCCTGTGTTCGTGCTTGTAAAACAGAAAACGATGTCCCAAATGATTACTACCGAACTTGGGTTGAAAGATACGTATATTACGCTCATGACAAAGCATCAGTAGATTCACCTAAAGGTTCTCTAAATGGTTTTTCCAACATTTCAAAAAAGGAAAAAATCTTAAAATCCTTCTTCCTACCCAAACTATGCAATCATTGTGAAAATTCTGTTTGTGAGCAAGTATGTCCGGTGGGAGCAACTTATACTACACCTGATGGAATAGTATTAGTCGATGATAAACACTGTATAGGATGTGGTTATTGTATTCAGGCCTGTCCATACGGCACCAGATTTAAAAATCCCATTACCCATACTGCTGATAAATGTACCTTGTGTTACCATCGAATTGTAAAAGGATTAAACACTGCCTGCGTTACTATCTGTCCTCGCAAGGTTAGAACCTTGGTAGACATAAAAAATAAGGATGACAAAAAGCTATTCTCCTACTTTGCTACCTCGTCCCTAAACGTATTAAAACCTGACTTAGGAACCAAGCCCAAAGTTTTTTATAAAGAGATGGATAAGGAGATAAAGTAGAATAAACAAAGAGATAAGATGAGATAAGATAGGGTTTGATAGATCGGTAGATAAAATAATGTGGATAAGGAGATAAATAAAGATGGAAAATTATGTATATCTAAATGAGATTAAACCGGTCTGGTCATTGATGATAGTACTCTATCCTTATATTACCGGTCTGGTTGCCGGAGCCTTTATTGTTGCTTCCTTGTATCATGTCTTTAACAATAATTCCTTAAAACCTGTATCTAAAATCTCGCTAATTGCCGCTTTTAGCTTCTTGTTATTTGCCACTATGCCTCTTCTAGTACATTTGGGTCACCCAGAAAGAGCCTTTAATATCATGTTTACTCCCCACTTCACTTCCGCTATGAGTGGTTTTGGTTTTATCTACTCTTTTTATTTAATTTTACTCACTATTGAAATTTGGCTAATATTTAGAAAAGACATTATTGCTAAGGCTAAATCTTCTTCTTCGTTCTTAATTAGAAGTTTATTTAAGTTATGTACCTTAGGGGTATATGATACTTCACCGGCCAGGATACAATTGGATAAAAAAATTATTTATATTCTTTCGGTGATTGGAATTCCTGCCGCTTGTATATTGCATGGTTATGTAGGTTTTTTATTTGGAGCCCTAAAATCTAACCCTTGGTGGGAAACTCCCTTGATGCCCTTAATTTTTATACTGTCTGCTATAGTTTCGGGTATTGCTCTTTTGATCCTCTTTTACACAATTATTTGTAAAATTAAAGGTGTAGCAATTAAATATGACTGTTTAGATACGATGGTAGGATTTCTTTTTGGTTTTTTTATTTTGGATTTTACCTTAGAATTACTGGAACTACTGGTTTTATTTTACGTTCAGGAAGAGCATTTAGAAGCACTACATTATTTGATTTCTCACCGCCTAATGGAAACGATGATATATGGTCAAATTCTGGCTTTTTCGGTTGGCCCTCTAATATTGTTATTTATCGCCATATTTTTTAAGAAATTTATATCACGAGGAATCTATATATTTCTGACAACTCTCAGCTCTCTGGCCCTGCTGATTCAAGTTTTACTAATGCGTTGGAACGTTGTAATTGGTGGACAATTAGTCTCAAAAAGTATGCGGGGATTTACTAAATTTGATATCGAGTGGCTCGGTCGTGAGGGTTTATTAGTCGGAACAATCATTATACTAATGCCTTTTATTGTCTTTACAATTATTTCCAAATTGATACCGTTATATGATGATTTATGACCGGCAAATATTGACTACTTATGAATCAATATAACTTTGAATAGAATTGATTAATTTATTCGCGTCTTCAAAGGGCTTAGAAAAATAACCTTTGGCTCCCTGGGATAAAGCATATTGTATGTCTTCATCATATTTACTAAAGCCCGACATAATAATAACTGGAGTTTCCGGTTGACATTTTTTTGAGTGAGCTAAAATATCAATTCCCGATACTTTAGGCATTTTCAAATCTGTCAGAATTAAATCAAATTTTTGGTTTTCAATAGTTTTCAGCGCTTCGTATGGATCGATAGCAGTTCTAACGTCAAAAGATCTTTCAATACTCTGGCTTACTATTTCTAAAACATCTGTCTCATCATCAATTATTAGTACTTTGGAACTTATATCAGCGCTTGATTTATTATCACTATTACCATTATTACTATTATCAACAATAGTAATATTAGTAACTGAATTATCTTCAAAATTTTTATAACTACATGAAGCGCCTGTTTTGGCAGTATTTGAGGTTTGGCTGGCGCCTGAAAGAACAGATTCATTTTGTTTTTTAACCTTTTTTACTTTTCCTAACTCTTTCACATTTGTTACATTTTTTGCTAACGGAATTTTAATTAAAAATATTGTTCCTTTGCCATCTTCACTCTCAACCAGCATTGTTCCCTTGTGATCCTCAATAATATTTCTGGCAATTGATAAGCCTAGTCCGGTCCCTCTTCCAGTTTCTTTGGTGGTAAAAAATGGATCAAAAATACTATCTTGAATATTTTTAGGTATTCCTGTGGCATTGTCTTGAAAAATAATTTTCAAATTATCATCTTCGACTAAAGTTTTTATAGTTATTTGTTTTTTCCTATTATCTTTGATCTCATCAAAAGCATCCCGACTATTAATTAGTAAATTCTGAAAAACACTTTCAAACTGAACGATGTCTCCATTGACTAAGGCTTGTGAATTGGTCATGGATAAATTTATTGTAATTTCCTGCAATTCCAGCTGTTTTCTTAAGAATCCAAGTACATAATTTATAGGTTCTAAAATTTCAAATTGCTGTCGCTCACTTAGTCTGCTTTCTCGGGAAAAAGTACGCAAATGATCTATAATAGATTTCATCCTTACAGCAGCATGATTTATTTTATCGACTTTCTCATCTATTTTAGCGGGATCATCTTTTAATTTTTTTATTAACTGCGTATTTCCCATAACAACGGTCAAAGGATTATTTAATTCGTGAGCCACTCCAGAAGCAAGAATTCCAATAGAAGCCAGTTTGGCTGATTGAATCAATTGAGATTGTATTTGATCTTTTTCTAGTTTAACTCTCGAGGTTTCGAGAGCCCTTTTTACAGTATGTACCAACTCCTCTTCTTCAAAGGGTTTTTCCAAAAAATCATAGGCACCACCTCTTATGGATTCAATGACATTTTGCTTATTCCCATGCCCTGTAATCATAATTACAGGAATATCGACTTTCAATTTTTTTACAATATTCAGTAACTCGAGTCCTGAATGTTTGGGCATTTTTATATCAGAAACCACAACATCGCATTCTGATCGACTGATGATCTTGATAGCTTCTTCTACACAGTCAACTGATTGCACCCGGAATTCGGTTAATATTGATGATAACAGTTTTCTTACACCATACTCATCATCTACGATCAAGACTCTGTCAAATCCCACCAAAAACTCCTTTTCAAACCTTACGCAAACGATAAACTGGTTATATAAATCATGTCGTACACCCTTTACTATGCAATTCTTTCCCGGTAAAGAGGGAACTCGACCTTAAAACTGGTTCCTTCACCTAGTTTAGACTTACAGCTAATTTGCCCTTTATGATTGGTAACAATACCATGAGATATTGATAATCCCAACCCTGTACCTTTACCAACTTCCTTAGTAGTATAAAAAGGATCAAATATTCTTTGCTGTTTTTCCTCATCAACACCGGTTCCATTATCCGTAAACTCTACAATAGCAGACTTTCCTTCTCTTCTGGTACAAACAACAAGTTCACCGCCATTAGTTCCATGTACATTTTCAATAGCGTCTCTGGCATTAGTAATAATATTGATAAAGACCTGCTCTAATTGATTACCACTACCCATGATTTTGATATCTTCCGTAATCAAGTTCTGTTTGATATTAATAGAGCGAAGCTTTAATTGTTCATTTAGCAAGATAAAGGACCTGGAGACTACATCATTAATTGATATGGGTGTAAAATCATGTTCTGCTTGTCTCGAAAATTCCCTAAAATAATCAACAATTTTCATTATCCGTTGGCTGTTTTCATTTATTTCCTCTACATAGTCACGTATTTTTTCATAGGCATCTTTATTATAATCACTCAGCTCGACCTTGATCCGATTATTAAACCCCTTGATTAAAAACAAGGGATTATTGATTTCATGAGCCAAACCAGAACTCATTTCACCAAGGGCAGCTAATTTTCCCGATTGAATTAATTGATATTGGATATCCTTTAGCTCTTTGATTAATTTAGAATCCCTTGCGTCTTTTAAAGATAAGATTACTCCTATTAATTGTTGTTTCTTATATACGTAAAACACTACCTGACAGAATTACAGGAATTCTTTCTCCAGATTTGTTGTTAATAAAGGCATTAAATTCCTTTACTAAACCCTCCTGGATATGTGCATTAAACTTGGCAATGTCTCCGAACAATTCTTCTTCCGCAATTAAATCTGCAATTGGTTTATTTATTAGTTCTTTTTCGGTATAATCTAGGATCCTTAAAGTAGCATTATTGATTGTCCTTATGGTTCCATCGGGGTTAAGAATAATAAGCATATCCATCAAAGATTTGATTATGCTGTCTACGTATTCTTTCGCGTTCATTATCTCGTTTTTGGATCTTTCAATATCTACGGCCATTTTATTAAAGGCGTGGCCCAACTCACCAATTTCATCTTTCCCCAAAGATTTAATACGAAAAGTATAATCTCCACTAGAAATCCTATTTGTCCCTTCAACAAGTACCGCAATCGGTTTGGCTAGAGCTTTGGTCATAATAATTGAAATCAAAATAGCAATTAAGAGTGACCAAATAATGATGAAAACTTTATTTCTAAGCTGATTTTCTATATCTAGTATGAACTGATTTTCAGTCAATTCTATTTTCTTTCTGATATTGACAATAACATTATTGAGTAGGGTTATTGTGTCACTTATAATTGACATAGAAGTACTTTCTAGATCCTCTACTATCGATCCTCCTGACTCTTCTGTTCTAAGATGATGATATGCTCTTACAATCGTTTTAAATTTTTGTAATTGTTTAAGTAATACCTCCATTTGCTTTTGATTGTTATCATCTAATTGACCATATAGATGTTTCGCGATACTCCTGGCAGACTCTATATTTCTAAACAACATCTTTACATCAACATCAATCTCTTTAATCAATTTACTCATTTGAGTATCAGCCTGACGAACAAATTCTTCTAATTCACTTAATTCAACAATACGATGTCTGTTTACTTTGATCGAGTTGGTGACTGAATCAACCAAACTCCTGGAAGTGATATAGGAATAAACACCCAAACCTAGTATTATTACCCAAAGTACGCTAATACTCATTATCCTGATTGATTTAAATGAAAGAATACCTTTTAAAAATTTCATAATTACCTATATTCTCAACTTTAATTGTGCGGCCACAATTGTTGAAAAAAGTATTAAAACGTTAGATATAATGATTCATCTACATCACCGGTTCCATAATAAGGATTAGATAACTTGGGATTAACTTTTCTACCCGCAATTTCATTTCTGGAAACACCAAAATGATACCTTTTTTTCAAATCTGTAAATTGAATGTCATCAACATGGCCAGTATCTAATTTCCGGCCAAACTCTATGGTCCAGGTACCGTTTTGCCAATTACCTTTAGCTATAACATCCGCTCTACTAGCAGTGGGAACTCTATTTTTAAAATTTAATAATTTTGGTCCCTGAAATTCGCTCGGAACATCTGGTTTATAAGAAGATTGTCCCTCATCACCTAGTCGTAATAAATACATGGTTCGTCCTGAAATATCGGTCACATCAGATTTTTTTATTTTCTGGGTAGTGTAAATTTGTTTCTTATCATCAGCAAAAGACACAGGATCAGTTCTATTAGCCTTCCAAAACCAGATATCAGCCTCATGAGGCTGACCGGTGCTTAACCTCAAATCTATTTTTGGAGAACCTAAGTTCCATTTAAAAACCATTGCATCTTCCCGATCATTCCCAATTTCGTATATTTCATCTTTTTTGTTCCAAACCCATGTTTTATGTGTTCTAGATTCATCTTTATCCTCATATTTAGCCAGAAAATAAATATGTGTATTAGTATAAACAGCTCTAAGTCTGAATTTTACTTTATCATTTTGGTTATAGGTTGTTACTTCTTTAGCTTTGGTCCATACCGCATCATCTCCAATACCGTCAACACGTGGAGATTTTTTCACTTTAACAGCAACCACATTTTGATCTGCTAAAAGTATATTTAAAAATGACCAATCTAATATTAATATTAGTGCAAACAATGCTTTACTCATAAGCAATTTCCTAATAATAATGGTTAAAGTTAATATAAATGTAATCGCAAAAACTAAAGCAAAAGTTAGAGTTAGAGTTAGAGTTAGAGTTAGAGTAAAAAATTAGATTCAATATAAATATTTTACATATTACAGCAAGCTTTACTGTTTTACTTAATATTTCTAACCAAATAACACTATTATCCCTATCTATCCATTTGTTTTTATTTCATCACTTTATCCAAGTCAAGAATAATATTTGGGCCAAACCTTCTGTTGAGCTATTTTATCTTGACAAAGTCGACAAAGAGGAAGTGTAACTATAAAACTGGTCCCTTCACCTAGTTTAGACTTACAGCTAATTTGCCCTTTATGGTTGGTAACAATACCATGAGATATTGAAAGTCCTAATCCTGTACCTTTACCAACTTCCTTAGTAGTATAAAAAGGATCAAATATTCTTTGTTGTTTTTCTTCATCAACACCGGTTCCATTATCCGTAAACTCTATAATAGCAGACTTTCCTTCTCTTCTGGTACAAACGATGAGTTCACCGCCATTAGCTCCATGTACATTTTCAATAGCGTCTTTGGCATTAGTAATAATATTGATAAAGACCTGCTCTAATTGATTACCACTACCCATGATTTTGATATCTTCCGCAATCAAGTTCTGTTTGATATTAATAGATCGAAGCTTTAATTGTTCGTTTAGCAATATAAAAGACCTAGAAACTACATCATTGATTGATATTGGGGTAAAATCATGTTCTGCTTGCCTGGAAAATTCTCTAAAATGATTGATAATTTTCATTATCCGTTGGCTGTTTCCATTTATTTCCTCTACATAATCACGTATTTTTTCATAGGCATCTTTATTATAATCACTCAGTTCAGCTTTGATCCGATTATTAAATCCCTTGATTAAAAACAAGGGATTATTGATTTCATGAGCCAAACCCGAACTCATTTCACCAAGGGCAGCTAATTTTCCCGATTGAATTAACTGAAATTGAGTATCTTTAAGTTCTTTAATAAGTTTGGAATCCCTTGCGTCTTTTAAGGATAAGATTACTCCTATTAATTGTTGATTCTTATCACGCAAAACACTACCTGACAGAATTACAGGAATTCTTTCTCCAGATTTGATCTTAACATAGGTCTTAAGTTCCTTTATTAATCCCTCCTGGATAGATGAGTTAAACTTGACAATGTCTCTAATCAATTGTTGTTGCAGCTCTTCATCTCCTTCCTCTTCTTCGGCAATTAAATCTGCAATTGATTTATTTATTAATTCTTTTTCAGTATAACCCAGGATCCTAAAAGTAGTATTATTGATTGTCCTTATGGTTCCATCGGGGTTAAGAACAAAAAGCATATCCATCAAAGATTTGATTATACTGTCAGCATAGTCTTTCGCATTCATTATCTCATTTTTGGATCTTTCTAAATCTACGGCCATTAGATTAAATGCCAGACCCAACTCGCCAATTTCATCTTTTCCTAAAGGGTTAATGCGGAAAGTATAATCTCCCCTAGAAATCTTATTTGTTCCTTCAACAAGTACCGCAATTGGTTTAGCTAAGGCCTTAGTCATAATAATTGAAATCAAAATAGCAATTAAGAGTGATCCAATTATAATAAAAACCTTATTTCTAAGCTGATTTTCTATATTTTTTACAAACTGATTTTCAGTCGATTCGATTTTCATTCTGATATTGGTAGTTACATTATTAAGCACTGTTCTCATGTCACTTATAACCAAAATACAAGTATTTTCTAAATCTTCAACCATGGATCCGGACTCTACATTATGAATATAATGGTATGCCCTGGCAATAGTTTTAAATTTCTGTAATTGCTTAAGTAACGCTTCCACTTGCTCTCGATTATTTTCTTCTAAATTATCAATCAAATGTTTTACAATATCCTGTGCAGATTCTATATCCTTATTTAAGGCTTTAATATTGTGATCGACATCATTAACCATTTTGTTCCATTTAATCTGAGCTCGATAAATGAATTCTTTCAACTCACTTATTTCAACAATACGATATCTGTTTACTTTAATTGAGTTAATGACTGAATCAACCAAACTTCTAGAAGTAACATAGGAATAAACACCTAAACCCAGTATTATTGTCCAAAACAAGCAAATACTTATTATTCTGATTAATTTAAATGAAAATATTTTTTTAAAAATTATCATATATAATCATTTTCCTTTATCTATTCATCAATCTTTATTTTATCCCTTAATACTAGTCAAGAATAAATTGTACGCTGGAAAGTGTGGTGAAATAGTAATTTTCCAACACACAGTTTATTTAAGAATAATATAAAATTTTATACACCGTACTCTTCACTACTTACAATTTTCTAAAAAGAAAAAAGTTGCATAAAATCTCCATTATGTTAGTAGTTCGTAACATTAGAATATAATGTTTTTCTTAAACATCCAAAATTAAACTATTACAATTTTTTCAATATTTCTTAAATTTTTTAAGAAATATTTTTTCTTTAACGATCAAACTTTTTTGTCGGAGGCAATTATGTTAATTCGTATTATGACCAAAAGTAATCACTGTTTCTTATGGATAATTTTAAGTGCAATAGTAGGAGTTTTTTCCAACACTATTTTATTTGCCGATTCTAAGGTAACAATTACTCGCAGATTTCTTGAAAGTAGACCTATCTCTCGTGTTCGCGATGATCCTGCAACTCATACCCGATATATTCCCACCGATATCCCCGCCGTTGTTGTGAGCTTAGATGATAGTTATATTAGTGCTGAGGTTTCTGCGGTTATAAAAGAAATTCACGTTCAAGTTGGTGACACTGTTAATGAAGGAGATCTGTTAATAAGTCTAGATCCTTGGCAATATGAAGCAGAATTACAAACTCACATATTAACCCTTAACCAAATCAACGTTCAAATAGAATACGCTCAAACAGAATTTAAAAGATATAGTAATTTAAAGAAAAAGAATGTTGTTTCGATTAGTAATTTCGATAAAGTCAAAAGTCAATTAAATGTATTACGAGCTCAAAAGAAAACTCAAGAACAACAAATTAAGACTACCAGAATTAAAATAGAAAAATGCCAAATTCGAGCCCGATTTTCCGGTATTATCACTGATCGCAAAGCTCAAATTGGAAGTTATGTGATGCCAGGCTCCCAAATCATCAGGTTAACAGACACTGAAAATCTAGAACTATCGGTAAAGATAAATCATGTTGACAGCCAAATCTTAGATCCAAATAAAGAATATACCTTTTTACATGTTACTGGAGGGATCGAGCATGCACGTTATACAGTACATCTACGTAAATTACTACCGGTATTATCGCGAGACCAACAACATCGATTCCAAGAGGCGAGGTTCACATTTGTCGACCAAACAATACCTATGCCAAATGCAAGGGGACGCTTTCTTCTAAGAGAAGAAACAGCTGGTCAGAATCAGATGAGTAATTAACCAAACCGGCTTAGAACGATTTTAGATATTTAAAAGAACAAAGAATATTATAAATTAAACTTCAATCAAGATGATCATAGAATATAATTTAAAATTCAAACAGAAAGAATAGAAAAGAATAGAAAGGAAAAATCATGAAATTACCATTTCTAATAACATCTCTTACAGCTTCATTACTATTTTTGAGTTTAACTAATTGTGGGCGCCCTCCTCAATCTCTACAAAACGGTAATATGAGCATGATTCAATCAGCTCACAAACGTTCAACTTCCGTACACTCTTTTGCTCCAGTTATTCAAGGTATAAAAAAGGCATTAAAAAATCATCCTCGAATTACTGATTCAAGAGCACAGTTAACTGGTGCCAGAGAAAAACCTGTTCAAGCCAGGTCCGCTATGCTACCTCAAGTAGGTTTGAGAGTTCAACAGGGATTTTCCCGAATAGGTCTAAAAGATCCATTCGGCAATAGAATCAATCTTAGCAGCAGTCCTGGCAGCGCAACACTTGAACTTAGGCAATCGATATTTAATCAACAAAACAGCTTGGCGCATAAAAAAACCGGACCCTATGTAGAATCTTTTGTACACAACTTAGAAATGGCAAAACAAACACTAATTTTAGATGTAATTGACGCGGCCATTTCTTTATTGCAAGCTCAAGAGTTAGCCCGTTTAGCTAGAAAGAATTTAAAGCGAGTACAAACACACTTGGAATCATTAAAAGACAAATTAGAGGCGGGACTTACAACTCCTACAGGCATTCATCAATCCAAAGCCAGAGTAGCTTCTTATCAAGCTAGCCTGGCTGTAGCTAACAACAATGTTACTAACGCTCAAGTTACCTTAAGACTATTAATCGGATACCCCATAGAAACTGCGTTTACCGTTCCTCCGATTGCTGAGATGGATAGTCTTAGAATAAACAATATAATAGCCCTTATCAATAAACGTCCTGATGTAAAAGCGGCAAAAAAGGGCCTACGAGCTGCTGAAATTAATGTAAGCCAAATGAGAGCAGGACATTATCCTACTTTTGATCTAGTAGCTTCCACATCACGTAATTGGGGTACAGAAATGATGGGAGGAATAGAACAAAATCAGGAACATTATGCCGGCGCTGTATTTAATTTGTCACTATACAACGGGGGAGCAACATCTTCTAAAGTTAGAGAAGCAATAGCTAATCGTGAAGCTATTTTAGCTCAACTAGATGATGCTTTACGGATGATAAAAAGAGAAATTGAATTTGCCCATAATAATCTTCATAGCGCGATAGCCCAAAATAAGGCTCTAAATTCTAGTATTAAATCTGCTAAAACCGCTTTAAATAGTGTCCAAACCGAATTCGATAATGGAATTAGTACGGCGCTTAATGTCTTAGATGCTCAACATGAGTTATTTGGTCTCCAATCCGATCGGGTTATAAGCACCTACAATGTAGTAAGAGCGCGGTATAACCTACGTAAAGCTACTGGTGGTTTAACACCGCAATGGATTGAATCTCTGTAGTGTTTTAGTAGATAAAAAAAATTCCGCTCCACCGTAATTTGATGGAGCGGAATTTAACATTTGTCTTGCTTAATCGCTAATACATTACGCACCAGCTTCAATAAGCGTAATATAATGGACGAGAACGAAAAAGATTCGCCCATCTTCTCCTCATAATCCTTACACTAATTTATGGACAATTGTCATTAGGATTATGATGTAATTGAATCTGAGAATCATTAAGTCCAGCCTTGCGTAAAATGCGTCTAACAACTTCTAATGATTGTCTGGAAGGACAGAATCGCACCGAGCGATTGGTCACAAAAACTTTTTCAACTTGACTACCATTATGGAAGAAGAAGATCGCGCCTGCTATATGTGAGATATTACACGCGTCGTTATTCGGACTGTCAATACATTCCCTACCGCCGGTCAAAATTTGGTGATGGAAGTTTCTACCTCGAGTCCGAGCAAATTCATAAGTATATGGCGATACATTTAACTCACAACTATTACTGGTAACAGCAAACTTATATCCAATTGCTATTCTTAAGTCTCTTCGTTCCCTGTTTCTTATTCTGTTTCCTGGAGTACTGATAAAATTAAAATCACTAAAAGAATTTATCTCTAAACGATTTGGAAATTCATTTATCGATGGAAAACTAAATATGGCATCAATAGAATCAATGGTTCTCATTTCCTGCGGATCACCGTCTCCATCAACAAAAGATCTTAATTCTCTTCGATAAGATCGTACTACTCTCGGTCTTTGGAAGGTATCCGCTCCCTCACAAGGATTATCATTACCCACGGTGCTACCGCCAGTGTTGTCACCATCCGTGTTGCCATCACCAGAAACACTGTCATTAACGTTAACATTTAAACTGTAAGAAACTCTTCCAGTAGAACTATCTACTTTACGAGTTCGAATAAAATATTCTCCATCTGATGTGTTTTCAACAGTAGCTACTTTACCACTGTTAACATTACGACTTGCTACTACAAATGATCCTTGTGGATCATAAATAGAAACTCCCAAACTACGCAAAGCGTTTGAGCCAGCATTCAAAGTAACTTGTAGAGTTTGACCTTGATCTACAGATACTTTGTACCAAT
>CAZJDM010000046.1:19506-28366 GCA_964544765.1 uncultured bacterium | reverse complement strand
CGTAAGGAGCAAGATAAATCAACCTGCATACTTCAGTACGCAGTAGTTGAGTTAGATTGATTTTAAAGGTTTTTCCTTGAAGGATCGGGAGTTTTTAATGAATTATAATCCAATTTAATTGGAAGCCACTTTTTCATTTTTCCCCTTTCTTCTCTAATTTCAATTTGTTATTTAGAGTATGTGGATCTTTTATAATCCCTCTTTTAATACGGAGGAGACGGAAGATAAGAAGAAATGATCCTAGTCCTAATAAAAGGGGTAATTAATTTAAAATTAGTTAACCAAAAATAAACACAGCTATGGAAATTATACCTTTAATAGAAAAAGACCTTGAAGAACTGGCTGCTTTGTATCAGCAACTCATTCCAAATAACATCTCTATTTCAAAAATGAGAAATGTGTTGATAAAAAATAAGAATAATCCGAACCATATGGTTCTTACTGCAAGAAAAAACGGGAGATTAGTTGGTTCTCTCTTGGCTGTGATTTGTGAAATGCTTTTTGGGCAATGCAAGTCTTTCATGGTTGTCGAAGACGTTGTGGTGGAAAAACAACACCGAAAATTAGGTGTCGGGAAATTACTTATGCAAGAAATAGAAAAATATGCTAAAGAACAGAACTGTTCTTACATAATGCTCATCACTGATATTGATCGATTAAGTGCTCAACAGTTTTATAAATCACTTGGCTATAAAACAGACGAGTACTGTGCTTTCAAAAAGCAGCTCTTACAAAACGATTAATCAATTCTTCTATTATGAAGATGGAATAGATCAGTTGGAAAATAAATTGAATCAAATCATGGCAATGAAACAATGATAAGGTTAATCAAATTTAGTGATTTAGAAAAACATGTATAGGGGCAGTCTCTCAGAACGATTTAACATATTTTAATTGGAAGAAGAGAATTGAAAAAAGGATAAAATATTATGGGATATATTGAATTTGCTTTTAAGCTGTGGTTACTACTTGCAGCCATGAAAACCTTATTAATATATGCTCAATTATCAGCGGTAACTAGAGCGGGTTCCCAATCAATGGAATGTGAAGCTACTTTTAGTAAAGTGTTTGGGTTTATTCTCATAACACCAGTAATTGTTTTTATAACTTCACCTTTTAAGATATTCTCTCAAAGATTTAATTTTTTTTCTATTCAAAGTGAAAAAGAATGGTTTGAATTATTTTCGGACTTGAAAAGAACAATGTTCACAGAAGAACATGAATCAAAAAAGAAAATTATAAAAAATCAAAATGATACATATTCCGCTAAACAGCTTGATCCTGAAATATTAGAGAGCTGTTACCACTACTTAAGACGTAAGAGAAAACTCAGAACTGTACATAATATCTGTGATTATCTTCGCAAAAACGCCTTTAGCTTTATGGATTACGATATCTTTGAAGCCTTAAAAGAAGACCCCAGATTTATAGTAAAGGTATTTGAAGGAAACTGGTATTTATCTGGTGTTTGCGTAAAGAAATCAAAACCTCTAAATAAACGTAAAAGTAATTGAATTTATAGACATAGAAAAATACTGATCGGGTTCTAGCTCCACCGCTAAAATTTAAGCTGCATCATCTATTTTTAATGATAGTTTTTTCGGAGTAAAAGAATCAGCAACTAATTCAGACCAAGTACCCTTTAAATTCACTTTCAGTAGTTCTGCACATAAAGCTCTGACAGCAGCTTCATTAACTCTTGACAAACGGTTATCTTTGCTTTTTTCCCATTTTAATACCCCAGCAGCAGACATTCCAAATTTTTTGGCCCAATCATTTAAAGACATTCCTAAGGATTTACGTAAAAAGATAACTTCAGCTCCCCTTATAGGAATCTTATTTTCAATAAGATGTTTGGCGATAGTTTTGTCAATAGTATCCATTGGTAAATCAATATACTCTTCTCCATCTTTGGTCTTTGCAACTGGTACTCTCAAATAAATATAATCTAAACCGCATATTTGGTAATGAATTGTTTTTCTAGACATATAATTTCCTTATTAATAAACTGTCACAATTAATACTCCGTTATAAATGGAGCAAATAACCGTTAATTTATGGCCATCAAGATCCTTTCCTTTTACTTTCCATGTATCATTATCTGGTTGGTAAATAATTTCTTTGGCTGTTTTACCGCAAGTTTTAATGTCATTTTCTGTGACTACTCTTTCTAAAGACCGCACTGTTGCATGAGAAGATAACCTAAATTCACCTTGTGACAATTTCTGCTTTAGCCGTTTCATATTATCCATACACAATCCTCTAATTCATCATTAACATAGTTAATGATATTAATAAAGTAAATACTTCTTTTTGTGGAACATTTGTGGAACATAAGGAGTAAAAAACCATCAAAAATAGTCTAAATAGATCTCAATCCAAATCGGATAAGTCCTTAATTTAATTTATAAATGGTTGAAATCGTAATTAAAATATTCCTTACATACCTGCTTTGGGAGCAGGGGGTCACAGGTTCAAATCCTGTCACCCCGACCAAACTTCTCTTTTCTTTATTTCAGACAATAATTTAAATGGTTTTCTTAAGTTATAACAGATGGTTGTACCATCTAAGACCGGGTTTGAACACAGCTTTTTCAACAGTATGCTCTACTCATGTTAGATGAACAGGTGCTTCTAGTATTGTTAATAACTCTGTGGCACAATAAACACGATCTCGTTTATTTTTTGAGACTTCTACTAGGATATTCTTTGATACAAGTCGATCAATAGAACGTCCTGCAGTGGTAAAAGCAATATTAAGTTTTTTTGAAATACTCTTGGTAGTACAATATGGATTTCCCGAAAGTTGCTCAATAATCAATATTGGCACCTTTGAAACAGAGCCTATTAACTCTTTCTTCCATTGCATTATCAAGTTATTTACTGCTTGAGCTCTAAAAGAAGCATCTTCTGCTTGTCGAGTAATTCCAGTTAGGAAATATTCTATCCAGGACTCAAAGGCACTAATTTCACTAACTGCTTTCAAATGATTATAATATTCAGTCCGAGAAGCTTCAAAAAAGGCACTCAGATACAGTAGCGGTGTTGGTAAGATCCTTCTTTCAATTAAAAATAAAATGATCAATAATCTTCCAATTCGACCATTTCCATCCAAGAATGGGTGTATAGCCTCAAACTGATAGTGAGCTAAAGCAATCTGAATTAAAGGAGGTAATGATCGATCATGTAGAAATTTCTCTAGCTGCCCTAGGCATTCTGTCATTTCATGTGGTGGAGGTGGTATATAAGAAGCATTTTGTAGAGTGCAGCCTGGAGGACCAATCCAGTTTTGTGACCTACGAAATTCTCCTGGTGTTGCTTGATTACCCCTTACACCATCCATCAATTTTTCATGTATCTCTCTAATTAATCGAAGAGAAAGTGGAAGTGACTTCAATCGTTCAATACCATACTCTAAAGATCTGACATAATTTGCTACTTCACGCAAATCATCAGGACTTCTATCAATCTTAGAGCCTACTTCAACAGCTAAAACTTCACCTAAGGTGGATTGAGTACCTTCAATTCTACTTGAAAGGACAGCTTCCCTTTTGATAAATGGTCTAATTAATAAATGGGGATTTGATAGTTGCCTGCCTTCTCCTGCAAGATTTCCAATGGCTCTATCTGCTTCTGAGAGGACTCTAAGAATTTTATCTGACCACTTTATATTAGGAGGTAGCGGATTGGGAATAAATGCTTCATAGCCTTCAATTCCTTTAATTTTCTTTCCAGACATTTGATGAGATATCTTCATTTATGAAAAACCTAATTATTAAAGTGAAAATAAAAAAGCTCACTATTTTCGATTTTGGCATTAAATGAAAATAGAATCAAACCTTATTTTCGATTTTGCCCCTTTCATTTTACTGCATAGATTACAAGATGTTGTTTTTTTTATAAAAATTTATTACACTTAATCTAAGGAAATTTCAATCATACACAGAATTATTTACACTACCTTAATTTATCAATTTCATCATGGGAAGGTAATATTTTACTTTATAGCAAATCACGAAGAGTATTAAGGAAAGTAAATATTAACCAATTTGCTGTTACTAATGAGCTTTTAAAAGCATTGGGGATTGCTCGAGAAAGCATACCTATGGCAACATACCCTATTACCTGTAAATTGCTGGCCACTATATTGCGGTAAGATAAGTTGGTAATATAAAACCTTATTCCTTCCAATTCGCTTTTACAATAGCGTACAGATAAGTTACTGGTCTGTTTAAACGATCTCCTTTAGGTGTGGCAAACCATCCAACATCATGGTTCCAAAACTCACAGATCCCTTTAAAAATCCATTTTGCTTCCCATTCCTTAGCTTTCAATCCCTCATAACTTTGTAACTCACCGACTATCACACTAGCAAAGGTTTTATATAAAGAGAATTTAGTCTCAGGATTATCTTCACCATTAATCTTCTCAAACCAATCGACAACGATCCCATTAAAATACTTGGTCATATCAAGATCATCTATAACACCATGATTGAAAAGATTAGCATCCAAAGGTGAAGCTACATCTTTAAGTTGAGATAGAACTTTTGTCCTTATTATTAGGAATAAATACTTCTTCCTGTACACCTAACTTTATTTGTTCATCCTTCTTACAATCAGATTTTTCAAAAGTATCTCCCTGAACTACCATCTTCTCAATCAACTGGCTTTCATCAATTACTAGATTAGCATAAATTTCATTAACTAACTTATATCGACCGGCTTTGTTTCGAGTTGGCCTTTCCAAGCAAACCAATATACCGTAGGTAAGAAGCATTGAAATAAAACCATTATAGGTTTGCTGTCCAACACCATTATCTCTAACAGGAGCATTAGTAATCAGGTTATTCATAATTCGGCGCGATAGTAGAAAAGTATCTCGGCATTTCGTAGCTATACCTAGTAATAAGATGGCAAATAATCGCATATTGACTTCTTTAGATTTTCGTAAATTTCGGTATTCTTCTTTTAACTCATCTGGTAATAGCCTGAATGGTACTACACAACCAAGCTTATCGTTGAATTGCTGACACATCCTTTCTAGTTTTAGTCTTTCATCTTTTAATTTGGTTTTAAATTCATCAACATTAGTAGTGGTGTTACCGGCTGATAGTAATCTTATATTTACTGCTCTATCTTCCATGATTGATTAATTCCTTTCAAATTTCAGGCCCATTCACAATCCCATTCATAAGTCCAGAATAGGAATGATTTTAATAGGGTGATTGTTTATAAAAAAACTTCCTACTAAAACGATTGATTTCCTAGCAATAGGACTATCTCCTAGTAATAGGATTATTCTAGTTAATTACAATCACCGCTTTTGTGAGATAGTTAGTTGGACAGTTAGCTGGACTAAGAAGAATTACATAACAATAAAAGTAGATAAAACTGACTTTAGTTTGCCGGTTTTTGGTTATTTGTAATAGATTTTGGGTGAATAATAAGCTATGATTTTTAGCAGACATGACATCCTCCGTGTGTTTTAAGGGTGTTGTGTTTAGAGGTTCTTGAAAGTTGTCGCTTTCTTGAATCTCGCTTGCCATTAACTATCCTCCATTTTGCAAAAGAAATCAATAGCATTTTAAAAAATATTTTGTCCTCACAAATATCATTGATATCTAATTAAGATAGAGGTGGTTTTAATAGGATCTCTTTCAAGATAAGGTGACTTTATTAGGATCACTTTTGTAGGGTTTTTAATATCGTTATCAAAATCATTATCACTATCATGGATTTGGGTTGGGAAAATGTGGCTGCATTTCGGTGGTTTGAGGTGGCAGTTAGGTTGGCCGGTAATTGTTGTCCAATACCACTTGGCATTTGTTTGATTATGAGGTATGAATTCTATTTTGAATTTATAAATGTAAGTATAAAAGGGGAAAGTTATGGCTACAACAGTGGGAATAGATTTAGGAACCTCAAATTCAGCGGTTGCCTTAAAAAAAATTGATACTCAGATTTTGTATAATCAAGAAGGAAAAGCTTTAACTCCTTCGGTAGTATTTATAAAAAAAGGGATAAATGATATTTGGGAAGAAGGCTCCTCTATTGTAGGAGATGCAGCTCGAAATTGGCAAAAGCAATCTCCTGAAAATACGATAAGTTCCGTCAAAAGGCTGATGGGGCGTAATATCAATGATCAATATATCCAAAAAATAATCAAAGAGAAATTGGTGAGCTATAATATTACTCCTTTAAGTTTGGGATCATCTAATAGCATTGCTATTTCTTTGTTAGACAAAGATACGATAGAATTAGATAAAGACGCTAAAGAATTTGACAAAGATGCTAAAGAATTAGGTAAAGACAATAAAGAGTATAATAAAGAAGAACATAATAAATTCGAATTAACTCCTGAGGAGATTTCAGCTTTAATTTTAAAAAAACTGATTAATGACGCTCAAAAAAGTATAGATGATCAAATTGAAAGTGCAATTATAACTGTACCTGCTTATTTTAATGATCGCCAGAAGCATGCAACTCGGATAGCTGCTGCTAAAGCGGGTATTAAGGTTCCTAGGCTGCTACCTGAACCAACTTCGGCGGCTATTTCGTTTGGAATGGACGAACTAAAAGGCGAGGGCTCACAAACAATAATGGTATACGATTTTGGTGGTGGAACATTAGATATTTCAATTCTGACCATTGGAGGTGGTAACATTATTGAGCAGGGAAAAGGTGGAGATATGTGGTTGGGGGGTAATGACATTGACCAGTCATTGTTGCAACTGATTATACAGAAAGCTAGTGAAGATTTGGATGTTCCTTTGTTACCAATTATAGAGAATATGTCGGATTTGGAACAAAAAAAGCTAAAACTTGAGCTAATCAGAAAAGCTGAAGCAGCTAAGATTGAATTGAGTAAGAGTGACGAAGTTAGTGTCGAGGTTTTTGGTTTGATTCAAGATCAAGAAGGAGATCCGTTGGATATAGATATTTCTATTGAACGTGCGGAATTTGAAAAATGCATCTCTTCGTTTGTTGAAAATTCGATTAGTATTATGCATGGCATTTTAGAAGGAATTAATTTTTCTATAGAATTGATAGATCAAGTTTTGTTGGTTGGGGGATCTTCACAGATTCCTTTAGTCCAGAAAAAATTAGCAGATGTTTTTGGTATTGAAAAAGTTAAACTTCATACGCGACCTATGTTAGCTATTGCTGAGGGGGCAGCTATAGCGGCTCATAAAGTGGATGTAACAAATGAGGCCGAAGAAGCCAAGGTATCAGGCTTTGGAGAAATTATACATACTAGCGCGCATGATTATTTTATTAAAACAGCAGAAGGAGATTATCATCTTCTAGTGCCCAGATATACACCTTTACCTTTTGAAACAGATTTTAAGGTAAATCTTTTAGCTGAGAATCAACATTTAGCTCATTTTCCCTTTTATAATCAAGTGAACAATCAATTTGAATCTATCGGAGATTTATGGTTGTCTTTTTCCATGGAGACAGAAGAAAAGTCTGTTGTTAAAGGAGTAAATCTTAAGTTTAAAATCTCCGAAGACAATCTGATCGAAATATCAGCCAATAAGCAAGATTTGAGTTATAAGAATGTGACTAGAAAGCTCTCGCGTGGTCATGTGGATGAGCAATTATATCTAAATATAGAAAAGGGGTTGAAGCATGTAAATGAGATGGGTGAATATTATTTAGCTCAAGATTATGAAATGAGAATGGTAAATATTATTTCAAATATTAATCAGGTTTTAGATAAAGAAAATGAAAATGTAGATCATGATTTGCTGCAGAAAACTCAAAAATTACAAAAAAATGCGCAGGAGCTTGTAGAGCGTAATGAGCCGGTATATTCCAATATTTGGTACTATGAACATATGATAGATCAATTTGCATCTATGGTGGATCCGGAAGCTGTAAAAAGTATGCGCAGCCAGTTAAAGAAGTTAAGACAGATGAACTCATCTGGTGAAGTCTCTGCAGAAAAGTTGATAGAATTTAATAATAATCTTTCAAAAGAAGTTTCACGTGTATTTAAAGACTATGAAGGGATTGATAGATTGATGTATGCGTATTCCTTGGCATGCGAACATAATCTTGACCAGGCTGAAGAAATGAGATCAATTATTGATCGAATTATGAATGATTCTATAGATGATAAAATTCGTAAAAGTTTTTATGAACGAGCTTTCAAATTAATGCAGAATATTGAAAATCAGGTTGAAGTCAAAGGATATCAAATAAACACGGGAATTACTGTATCTCCAACAATTTAGTTATAAGAGAGTAAGAATAAGAGAGTAAGTAAGTGACATGAAATATATTTGAGACAAGATAGTATGACGTCAATATGTCCTGTTTGCCAAAAGAAAGATGTTGATTATCATAAGATGAACAAGTGTTCGCAATGTAAATCAAACTTAGAAGGATATAGAATGTTGGATGATTTAGATCTCAAACAAGAAAAGGAGCAAAAGGAGCTAAGTAAGCCAAAGGAAAAAATTGTTTATAATGATATTCATAGTAAGGATTCTTCCACCTTTCGTTATGTAGCGATGGTTTTTATGGGAGTTTTCCTATTATTTTCTTTAGTAATCATGTCTCAAAGTGCAGTATTAATATACTTAGTTTTTCAACAAAAGACGATGTCTACTGATGAATTAAAAGAAAAAATAATTTTAAGCAAAGTTCTGAATACTTTTTCTGTAGAGCCATTAAAAAAGAAACAAAATGAAATTGTCAAAATTGAACATCGAATTGAACAGTTACAAAACGATCTAAGTAGTTTGAATAAACTTTATTCAAAATTAGAGGTGTCCTCAAAATCTAAGCAACAAGAAGATTTTATTATTTATCGTTGGCAAGAAAAAGATACTTTATGGGGGGTAGCTAAA
>CAZJDM010000046.1:0-19472 GCA_964544765.1 uncultured bacterium | reverse complement strand
GGAAATTATATCCTGTACTTTTAGAAACAAATGGATTTTTAAACATCCATTCTAATCGAATAGGTCAAAAGATAAAAATTTTAAAGAATAAAAAGAAAGTGCAACGTATATATAAAAAGGTGATTGTTAAAGCAAATCAAAAACGTTATATGCGATATAATATCAAGGAGGAGGATAATTGGGATATATTATCGTTACGTTTTTATGGAGATATTAAATATTCCAATTCTATGAAAAAAAAATATAAACGATTAATTCCCAATAAGAGAATTTTGTTAGCTTTAAGGGAATAGTTTTTTGTTTAAGTAGAATATAAATAGGTAAAAGAGTTAAAGTAGTAAAAAGAGTTAATAGATTTGATGGAGTTTTGGTGAGGAAATTAAAGAATAATAGAACAAAAAAACTACATTCATCACAAATAAAACGATGTAAGGTAAGGAAAAATAAGTCGCAGTGTGATGAATTGTTAAAAAATTCGAATCATCATAATGTAGTGGAGAAACGTAAGCTCTTTATAGAAAAAGCCTTGAAAGCCAAGAAAAAAAGAAAATTTTCAATGGCTGTACAAATGTATTATGAGGCTTTGGCTGTGCAGCCTGATTCTGGTATTGAGCAAGAAATTTTTAAGATAGAGCAAAAATTACTGGAGCAACAGAACCCTAAACTATATCAAGAGTTGATTTGCATTGATAGTAGCTCATTTAATTCGAAAAAGTGTGAAGAAGCTTTAAAAAATGGAAATAGGAGTAGCTTATTTATTCAAAGGCAAATGGCGGTTTGTTTTGTCTTGGAGGGAAGATGTCAGGAAGCTATCGAGATTTTTAGTTCTTTAACTCACTTGGAAAGAAGTCATACATATTATTTTGCTTATGCGCATGCTAATAAGGGAAATTATTTAAAATCGTTTTTATTATGGCAACACAATTTAGATGAACAGGATAACAGTAATAAAGTAGTAAAGTATTTAGATGAAATTTGGCTGTCTATTAAAGCACAATTGTTGGGAACAAGAGATATAATTACTCAATTAAATCAAAGAGGGTTTCAGTGGTTAGAGAGTAAGTTTAATGCAGAAGAAATGTTAGTTTTTATCAGAAACCAGTTATTGTTATTTAGCCAGCAGGATAGGTGGAGTGATGGTGTGAAATTTATTAAGAGTTTTATTAAAAACGCTGATTACTTTTCTTGCCATAAAATTGTTTGGTTAATATCTAAAATATTTATACATCGTGCTATAGAGGATAAAACTGTAATTAGTGAGGCGCTGCATTATCTGCTGACTGCTGCCTATGATTACCCATTGTTACGAGAATTAGAAACATTATCGGGAGGAAAGTGTACTAAAACTTTTCAGGAAGATTTTTTTCAATGTGGTTATTACCTAATTAGAAAGGTGGACCACATAGAAAAAAATAGAGAACTGCGCAAGCATTTTGAGTTGAATAAAAACCTTTTGTTTTGTATGGCAAAAATAGCCGGAGAGCATTTCGAAAAATTAAATATTTCGTTAAGCACTCCTTACCTGGTTAATAAATATAAATATATTTCTCAGTTTGCAAAACAATTAAATCAAGTTAAGGGTCAGATTGGAGATAATAAACTAAAAAAGGAGTTTTCATCGTTATCTCTTTATTTCTCGGATTATAACAATCATATTCATAATATGGTTTTTGAGGATGATCATGTAAATTTTGGTGACAACATTGGAAATGATGATAGCCATTCATCAAGTAATAGAAACTTGGCTGATATAATAGAATTAGATCCTTTTAAATGGCTAGATGTTAAGCCGGGCGCTTCCAAACAGGAAATATTACAGAAAGTTGCTAAACGGCTGTTAGTTGGTCGTGGTGAGAGTAGAAAGATTATGGGAGCTCAACGGTTATTGTTTGATATGGACAAAAATGTGTTTGTTACTTTTCTTTTTGGAGCACCAAATGTGGAAGAGTGCAATACGAAGACAGAATCCTATTCTGAAATAAAGAAAACGTTTATTTCTCCTTTAGTGAAATATTAATTCTTGTGGAGTATTGATTCTATTGGAATATTGATTTAGTATTTCGCTAATTGCTTAGTTTTATATTGATTTTCAAATGATAGTGATAATAATGATTTGGTTTGTATGGTGAAAGAAAGCCTTTTTAAATTTATTGTTCAATTGCAAAGAGATGCTTTAAAAAGTGATAATGATTTAAGGAAATTGAAACAAAGTTGGGAGGAAAAGCATAAGGAACTCTTTTCTGAATTAATTGAAATTGTCGATGTTTTTGATAATTTAAAAGAACGAGTGGAAGGACTGCAAGAACATTTCGATGCTAAGTCTGTTAAGTATTTAAAAAGCTATAAAAAAATAGGGAATAAATTAGAAAAAATTTTAAATAAGCACGGCATTAAGTCCATTGAGTTATTTGATAAAATAGCCCAAATTGGTTTGTGTGAAGTGATTGAAACTCAAGTATCTGATCAACATGAAGAGGGCGAAATAATATCTACTTTAAAAAGAGGTTTTCAATTGGAAGATAGAGTTCTTCGGCCTGCTCAAGTAATCACTTGTCGAAAATAGGCTTTATTATTTATTTACATTTTAACTTGTTTTTTAGTTTGGCATGACATTTAGCTAAACTAGCTAAGTAAAATTTTTCTTCTTCGTTAAGGGTGTTATCTAGCTCAAACCACAATTTATCGGAGGGTCTTAAGGGCTTGGTTTTTCTTAAGTTTTGAGTTATATTATTGATATTTTTTATTATATCATTGGGATCAATATCAAAGTATAAAACGAAAAGATTGATTAAGCTATCAGAGCTCATTTTTCCTTCATAAAGAAGAGAGTTTAGTTTTAGCTCAAGGAATTCTTCGAGTATTTTTTTATTTCCCTCTTTTTGTTTGGCAAATTCTTTTGCTAGTTCTTGAAAAGCCTCTTTGATAGGCTTTGCTCTTTTCTTTGCTGAGGTTTTGTATGTAATATCTTTTATTGTCATTGATACTAAAAATACCACGAACTTAAGTACGAGTCTAATCATTAAAAAATGATAGTTAAAAAATAGCAATATCTCTCTTTTAGCGAGATATTATCTTTACATATCTCTAAAAAATAGATAAAGTGTATTCAATGAAATCTAATGGTAAAAATAATCAGAATGAAAAAAGTAATTCGTTTATGGCAGGCAAGCCGGATATTACATATCAAGATGGTATGTTTGGTTCTGTGGAGGGTGCTTCTAAAGCAATTAAAGCTGTTGCGAGGTTTTTAAAATCTGAGTGTTCAGGTGATGATGATGAGTTATCGGGTGATTTTAGTGGATTTATTATTAATGAAATAAGAGTAGACTTTCGAAGTGATCTAAAAAGATATCGGCTTAGAACGTCATTTGGTACTGGGGTTTTTATCATTATTGCTCCAAGATATGAAGAAGATACAGAGAAAGAATTAGAAAAAAGGTCCTTTGAACTTATTCAAAAATTTAGCGCAACAGTACATGAAGCTCATATGAGGTCCTGTATGCAATTTTTTCGATCTCTTGATATGGATGCCAGAAAAGAATTAGTTGACAGATATGGAAACGATGTAAAGTGAGTGAATTATTTTGTTAAAGCGACAAGAGGTCAATTATTTCGCCCTAAAGAGCAAATTAACAGGCAAGATTTCTTGGAGATATTTTGATGAAAGTCAAATTGAACCAACTTATTCAACGATTTTGGTTAATCGGATCATTGGTAATTATCACCATTTTACCAACTAAGATTTTGGATCGTCTACCAGGATTTGTTAGGTTTCTTGGTAGAAAATCCGGCTTAGATGGGTGTTCAAACTTAACAGATATTTTTACCATTCTTAATGAGAGTGAAAACTATGTATTAAAAAAGGAGAAATCTGGTTCAGAGAATGGTGAAAGTAATAAGAGGTAAGTTGAAATTTCTGTTCTAACAAATATAGTAGTTTGCAGTTATACTTCAGATCCTGTTAGGTCAATGTTAATCAATAAATCTCGTTTAGTTTTATCAATCATTTCCTTAAGCGTTGTTTTATCAGTGATTATTGAATCAAGGTTTTTGTTGAAAAAAATATGTTCTAGTACAGTTTTTTTATCAAGTATTTCCTTTAGGATAAGAAAGATCTCATATAAGAAATAATCCTCTTCCCATTCAGGATCTAATTTGGAAATTAATCTACTGATTAATACTAAGCGTCTATCATAGCTCTCTGATGCATCCAGATAGGCGTTGGCAATTTTTTCGAATTCTTGACAACATGGAATTTTCATGGTCTGTCCTCATTAATAATTGATAGTACTTTTCGTGGATCGATAGTATATTTATAACGAATAATTCTACTGTTATTTGGTAATTCTTCATCTTTACAATTTAATTTATCATTTAGACAGATAATCAAGTTTTTAATGTTGAGAGTTTGTAGTTTTAGTAGTTTTTGTTCTAAATATTCAGCTGTCCAGAATCCAATGATTTCTAAGAGCCACTGTCTGTTGGGGTTAAGTTTGTGGTTTAAAGCAAAATCTGGGAAAATAAAGCTATTTCCAATAGTCAGGGGCTTTGGTTCCCTTATTATTTCCCAATCAGGAGCGATTTTTATAAAAGAGCGAGAGAATTTTTGTTCTAATTTGCTATCATATTTTTTAGGTAATTTACTGGGTATAATTGGAGATCCAGAACGAAGGATCAATTCTCCACATGGATTTTTCATAAAACAATTTGCTTTTAATTCATAAGCTTTACACCAACCTAGCATTGGAATAATTTCTCCCAAAATTCGACCATATAAACGCGTTTTACGAAACAGAGAAAAGGGCCCGGAAATTTTTAACATTACGGCAGTATCATGGTAAGATTGATAGTTTGTGGATGGTTCAATTGTACAAATAAGGCCTTTGAGTTTTGCGTGTCTAACCACTGCGCGTGCATTTCCCAGTATTTGTATACCTATTTCTTCTGTATGTAGGAGAATTCCTTGTACTAGAGCCAAATTGGTTTTTAGCGCTAGATCAGCTGATGACGGGAGTGCTTGGGGAGTTACCAGTACTCTTTCGTTTGGTAAGTCGCTAAATAACAACTCCTCAACTTGTTTTGGATTAATTTGAAGTTCTTTAGCTACTTTGTGAAAAATCATATTCCGCCATTGAGGATAGTTTGTTGTTGGTTCCATTTGTTGTTGTGCTGAATTTAAAAATACTTGCTTACGTATAAGCTGAGGAGAAATTTTTGCTCTGCATTGATCTAACCAAATACGATCTACTACAAACAAAAACATTTTAACTTTCATTGTGGGAAGTGAATCGGATTGGAGGAAATAATATAGTTTTTCTTGAGCGCGTCTTTTTGATTCTCCATGAAAGCTAATATAGGTTTCTATAATTTCTTCTATCCATGGATAATCTGATTGATCAAGGAAAGTTGGAAAGATCTGGCCTTGTTTTTGCCGGTAACTTAATAAATTGCTAGGAAGCAATAGCTTTTCTCCTTTTTTGTGCTTGGCGAGTTTCAACTGTATTATCGGCGACCAGTTCATATATAATTGCTTTTTTGCCTATGGCTGGCCTAAGTAGTCGTCCAATTCTTTGAATGTATTCTCGACTACCCAACTTCCCACCTACTATGATACCAATTTCTGCTTCAGGTACATCAAAACCTTCATTTAATACTTGGCAAGAGACCAATACTTTTATATTGCCTTCACGAAATCTATTTATTATTTCCACCCTTTCTTTCTTTTTTATATCAGCTGTTATAGGCTGTATAAGAAACAACCTGGAAATACTGTAAACGGATGCGGTGTCTGTGGTAAATATTAAAATTTTTTGACCAAAGTGCTGTCTCAAGAGGGAAGATAGAACCGATTTTTTTCGTTTAGTTAATCGGACCAGTTTCTGGCAATAGCGCAAGGCAGCTAAAGCTTTTCGTCCTTCATTTTGTCTATAGGCAATTTTAACTAATAAGGGCCAATCTCCGTCGGGATAATAATTGCGAAACCAGGCAAAAAAAATTCTAAATATTTTCATGTTGGTATCATATATTGCTCTTTCAGAAGGGGTTAATGGTAAATTAAGATAACAAATCTCAAAATTAGCCAGATAATTTCCTGCTAAATCTGATACATTGATCTGATAAAGTAACGGTCCAATAAATCGATGTAAGTTGCCTAATTTGACTTGATCATTGGGAAGAGTAGCGGTTAATCCTAATCTATATGGAGCTATAGACATTTCTAGCGCTTCATCACGCATATTAGAGCCAAAATGATGAACTTCATCTACTATAAGGAATTCAAATAGGTTTCCGATGCGTGACATATATCTATAGGCGCTTTCAAAAGTCGCCACTGTTATGTTTTGAATATTGTATTTTCCATCACCTAAAACTCCTACTTTTCCGGTATAGTATACCTTAATTTGCTTAACCCATTGTTCCAGTAGTACTCGTGTAGGTACCAAACAAATGGTATTAACGTTCAGCTTTTTCATAGCACCAATAGCTACCAAAGTTTTTCCGCTTCCTGTAGGTAAGCTAAGAATTCCGCGCCAATTAGCTAGAGACAAAGAATCGATTGCCGTTTCCTGGTAGGGTCTTAGATCGAATTTTAACCAAGTAGTGGGTAGAGAATTTGAAACTGAAGAATTTGAAACTGAAAGAGAAGGTTTTACTTGATCAATAAAATTAATTTGTTTTGTTTGTAGTTCTTCAATTAAGGATTGGTACAGTATGGCTGGGGCTCGGTATACATTTACTCTTGGATCCCACAACACGCTATTTAATTGTTCTATTTCGGATGATGATTGTTCAGTGTTTTTAAATACTAATGTTCCTCGATCAAAGGATAGAATTGTTTCAAGTGCATTCTGCTTCATATTTTCTTAGGAAGCAAGAGTTGTTCCAAATCCGATTTTTTTTATTAGTTATTGAAATTAAATAATAATTCTATTTCTGATCTGGATGTAAAGAGTCTTTATGGGTTTGAAATTTAGATAATCATATAAAATATAAACGCGTTGAACTACCTAGTTTACCTAGTTTAATAAGAAACCAACGCGTTTATACCTTATCTAGTTTAGAATATCTAATGTATACAGGTTATTATATTAGTTTTGAGCTGTTAGATCTTCAATTATAAATTCTGTTCTTCTGTTAGCTGCCCATGCCTCATCATTGTCAGAAGGGTCAATAGGTTGTTTTTCTCCTAAGCTAATAACAGTTAATTGATCATCTTTTACACCCAGTTCCATCAAAAAGTCTTTCGTAGCTTGGGCTCTTTTTAGACCAAGATTCATATTGTATTGATCAGAACCTCTATTATCGCAATGTCCTTCGATCCTAAGACGTACATCATGGTTTTTTAGCAAGAATTCTGCTTTGATCCTTAATTGAGTTTTAGCTTCACTGGTTAGGACAAATCGATCAAACCCAAAATTTACTGCTGTTTGATCAAGAGTTTCCTTTACTTCTGTTTCAGTTACTTCACTTATTGCTTCTTCTGGAAGGATTTCATTGTCAACACCCTCTACATCCACATCTGTCACATCTGTAGTCTCAACAGGTGCTATGGGATCAACTTCTTCTTGGCTGGTACAAGCAGCAAAAAAGGTTACAATACATAAACTTAGACTTAGAATTAATGATTTTGACATGAAATACCTCCTAAAAAGTTAACACTCATAAAGCTAATTGCTAGCTAATTGCGTGTTACATGCAAGATTATTACCAAAAAGTTATTAATGTTTATGTATTTTAATAAAAACTAATAACTTCTTTAAAAAACGGCCCTATTTTATAGGGTATTCGGAGATCATCGTAATCAAATATTTCTAAATTAAAATTGGTTGATCAAAATTAAGACAAAACCAGCGATATTGAGGGGTTTTTTGTATAATAAATTGACAGTGCTTTATTTCTCAGATGAACGCAACTTCTCAGATAAACGCGGTGAATTATTTCTCAGGTGAGCGTAATTTCTCAGATGACTGCATAGTTGATGTTGGTGAAGAACTTTGATCTAATTCACTTTTAGCCTTACTCCAAAGGTCTTCTAATTCAGCTAAAGAATAGGAGTGAAGATCCGTTTTTTTAGCTATTTCGATCATTTTAGTAAATCTTTTAATAAATTTTTGGTTAGATTTATCACAGGCAATTTCAGCATTTACGTCTAGATGGCGACCTAAATTAACTAAACTAAACAGTAGATCCCCAAATTCCATTTCGATTTCTTTTAATGAGCCTTTTTTTAGTGCTTCTTCTAATTCAAATATTTCTTCTTTAATTTTTCCAAATACTTCTGAAGGTTTGTTCCAATCAAAGCCGATATTGGCAACTTTTTCTCCTATTCTGTAGGCTTTTAGAAGGGCTGGAAGTTGTTTAGGTACTCCCGATAATAATGACTTTGGAGCTTTTGAAGATGTTTCTTCATTTAGTTTTATATTTTCCCAGTTTTCCAATACATCTGATGATCCGCATACTTTTTTATCGGCGAAAACGTGAGGGTGTCTTCGGATCATTTTCTTATTGACTGAATTCGCTACATCGTTAAAATTAAAGAGTTGAGCTTCGGAGGATATTTGGCAATGAAGGACTATTTGTAGGAGTAAATCTCCTAATTCTTCTTTAAAATTATGAGGATCTTGGTTATAAGACTCAATAACTTCGTAAGCTTCTTCAATTAAATAAGGAAATAAAGATTCATGGGTTTGCTCGAGATCCCAAGGACAACCGTTCTTACTACGCAATTTTTGTACGGTTTTTAATAGGTGGTGAATAGACATATGTTTCTCTCAATTATAATTAACCTCAGCAAACGCTTGGCCTTTCTATACTGTCTTTTAATGCTTTTTTCAACCTTTTTACATGCTTCTGGTGAGCTAGGTTCAACTTTGAAAACCGCTAATTGGTCACAAAAGACCTTAACTAGTGTTGAGAAAATTTGGTTTGAAAGACAAAAACATTTATCCCTATTACCTGGAAATAAACCGGGAGAATTACTCAAAGAATGGAGTTATCAAAGTTTCGAGTATTTGAAAACTATAGAGATACAAAAATATAGAGAAGGACGAAATAATATATTTTCCATTTCCGCAAATTTGTTTATGGAAGCTCATTATGCCCTGAATAATGATAAGAATGTTGAAGCCATTAAATTATTAGAGTATGCGATTCAGATTTCTCCGCTTGTTCCTGAATCTTATTTTAAACTTTCATCGATCTATTTTTTTAGAATAGTGGATATTGGTAAAGGTTTTTTATATTTAGCACGTGGGATAAAAAGTTACTTTAGTAATTTACATGGCTTAATTATTGATTTTGGAAATATTTTTCTATTTTTATTTTTTGCTCTTATTATATGTATCTTCATTTATATACCCCTGGTCATAATAACCTACATAAGGCCCGTTTTTTACGATTTATGCCGGGTATTTTCTTTTACTACGGCTCGTAATGGCAAGATTATAGCTGGCTTTCTGATAATAACCGTTTTTATCTTTCCCCTATTTATAGATGGTTATAAGTGGGAGTATCTATTTATTTTTCTTCTAATTTTTTCACCTTATTTTAGACGTAAGGACTTAATTTTATCAGTTGCCTTTACTCTTTTTTTGATTATATCTCCGATATTGCTGAACGTTGCGTTTTCTTTTCTGACATATTCCTCTTCTATAACTAGGGACATTATAAATGTTGAATTGGGAGTATATGAAGTTGAGCATTTAGCTAAACTGGATCAGCAACACAGTAAGGAAGTGCTAAAAAACAGAAGTTTATTATTTACCATGGGTAATTACTATTTAAAAAGCGCTAATTATTCTAAAGCCATTACTTATTTTGAGCATTTAATTAATTTAGATCCGGAATATTCAAAAGCTTATAACAATTTAGGTAACGCCTACTTTTATGCTGGTAAGTATGAAAATGCCAAATTAGCTTATATGCGATCTTTGGAGCTTAATAACAGGTCCGCTTCTAATTATTTTAATTTAAGTAGGTTGTATTTTACCACTAAACAACAGATTGATGATCAAAGGTATTTTCTTAATAGATCTAAGGAGTTAGACCCTGAATTAGTTGCCGAGCATATTGAGAGAGAAAAAATAGAAGGGGCTCATTATTTAATTATAGACTCTTTATCTACAAAAGAAATCTTTTCAACTTTGTTTACCAATACCAAGGACAAAAGAGAGCTAATTTCTAGATCAATTCATAAGGCTTTTCGTGTATACCCCTTTTTCTTTAATTATCAGATAGGAGCTATCTGTTTGATAGGGATCTTGATTTTCTATTTTTTGGGGAATTATTATGGGCTTTCGAGAGTCTGTTATAATTGTGGTCTGATTGAAGCTAATAAAAGGAATAGGAAAAATGAAGAGAAAAGTGAAGGGAAAACTGAAAGTGAAGAGGGTTGTCTGGCCTGTAAAGCTATAAATGAAGAAAAAATTTCTGACCCTTTTTCTCATATATATCAATCTATATGTATTTCTAATAAACATAAAAGAACTTCATATCTATCAATTACCACTTCCTTTTTAATACCAGGGACGGGGCATTATTTGTTAGGGAGAAGCTTTATCGGTTTGTTTATTACAATGGTTTTTTGGGTTTTTCTTTTAAAAACCTTTTTCTTTAATGGAATAATAATCGATGCCTTTGATCTAAGTCTAATATCTATAACTCGTAGATATGTTGTATTTTATTCTTTATTGTTATTCTTTTATATATTAATTGTGCAAAATATTTTTTATGAGGTAAAGATACATAATGAACGTTGAGACCTCTAAAAGTTTGTTTGATGAATTTATACTGCCACTAGCTAAACAAAAGCGCACAGGAGAGATTATTGTTTCTGGCAAAAGTTTTGCGGTAGTAATTGAAATAGTAAATGGTAAAGTTACTGCTATTCAATCTTCCGGGATCGAAAGATTTTTAGGCTCGATGTTAATAAAAGCCTCGTCTATCTCTCCTCAGGAATTAAATGAAGCCCTTGCTAGTCAGCAAAAAAATTATAAAAAAATAGGAAATATCTTAATAGAAAGAGGGAAAATCTCTAAAGAAAAATTAGAAAAATTTCTTGAATTTCAGGCATGGGATTTATTGGTCCATATTTTTTTAAATCTGGAATGTAATTTTGAGTTTAAAAAGACTAAACCGAGAAGATTAATTAAAAGTTTTATTTTAGATGTGGATCTTCTTTCATTGATAAAACAAGGAAAAGAGATTCGCAAAAATATTATAGAGTTAAATGAGCTTATTAAGAACGAACAGTTGGTTTTTCAAAAAGTGAACGATAATGAAAAGCTCTTAAAAAAGATAGCCAAAGAACTTTCTGAAGAAGAAAAACAATTATTATTCTATATAGATGGGAAACGTTCCGTGGAATCCCTTTATTTTCACACATTTTTAGGGGAATATCGTACTAAAGGAGCCTTGTTTAATCTATATAAAAGAGGGCTTATCAAGAAAAAAGCGTCTTTACGTTTTTTTAATAAGAAGGTTGTTGATAATAAACCTTCTTTAGTAAATATTTCTATTGAAACCGTCCCGGTGGTTTTATTTAATGTAGTGTTGGTTTTGTTTATACTAATTATGATCTATTTGTTAGATCCAAAACCATATGATTTTTTAAGTGGAATTATTCCTGAAACGAAAGCTGAGCAAACTATTAAAAGTTTTCTATCAAATTATCAAAAAGAAAAGATCAAGTTTGCATTATATGTATATTATTTAAATGAAAATGAATACCCTGATACTTTAGACAAATTGAACGAGGGAAAATACAAAATCTTAAAAAATATAGATTTGAAGTATCTATGGAACATGGATTATTTTTATCAAAAAAAAGAACAAGGGTATGTTTTATTGGCACCTAAGAACTAAGTGGGACTCTGTATGGAAGATAAATTCACCGAAGATATTAAGGTTACAAAGCAACTGTCTAATTGGTTACGGACCAATTTGAGCAAACAAACGGGGTTTGTTCTCCTAATAAGTGTCCTTGTTGCTTATATTGCTACTCCCAAATGGAACATTATGGAAGAGTTGTATCAAGAGGGGGATATTGCTCGTGAAAACATAAAGGCTTCCAGAGATTATATTATTATCGATAATATTGCCACCGAGATTGAAAGGCAAAAAGCCGAAAAAGCTGTTAAACCGGTTTATGATTATGATGAGAATGCGGGAATTTTATTAACTAATAGAGTAAAAACGGCCTTTAATTTAATTGGAGAAAAACAAGAAGAAGTTGCAAACCAAGGGTCTCAAAAGATAATCAAACAAAATTTTGATCAGTTTCGTAAGATATTAAATATTAACTTAGAAGATAATATTCTAGCTAGGATCAAGCAAATATTCTTTGGTGAATATCAGGATTTTTTCCCATATTTTCTAGATGTCTTGTCTGATCATGTTTCTAAACTAATTGTACTAGATAATGTCCTTCCTACTATAAAACAAGAAGCACAAATTACTGTACGAAAAGTATTAGATCAAAAAAATATTGTTGAGTCGGATTTTAGTGAGTTTGGGCACATTAAATCGGTAAGTGAAATTGATAAACAAATTTATGATACTTTAATGCAGTTTGATCGAGCCTCTAAGTTTAGTAAAAAGCGATTAGCTGCCTTAAAAAGCCTGATAAAAGCATTGATAACTGTCAACTTGGTTTACAATGCCATTGAGACCAATTTACGTAAAAAGAAGGCTCGTGATGAAGTAAAAGCTTTGAAGTTTAATATAAAGAATGGGGAAATGATAATACGTGATGGTGAACGTATTAATGCTAAAACCATTCAAATTCTTGAACAAATAAAAAAGGCCAAAAGTAACATAATTAGTGTTTTGATTTTTCTAGGGATAAGCGCCTTTTTATTTATTCTTCTTTATACTACCCTAGTATACGCCCAATTTCATTTAGTACGATTTCATGTAGATAATCGGGATTTGATATTTCTAACCAGTGTTTTATTACTTAGCTGTATTACTTTTAGTTTATGGAAATATGTTGCCTCCGTAATTAACGCCGAAATGCTGTTGATCCCGTTAAAAGCCTATTACTACTGCATTCCGTTCGCCTTTGGCGGTATGCTGGTACGCAGTGTTAAAAATTCGGTAGTAGCAATGATATTTAGTGTGCTGGTTTCTATTTTAGCTGGTTTGGTAATGGATGCGGATTTTTATTTTGCTTTTTATGCCTTTGTAGGAAGTCTTATTGGTTCCAGTGGTGTTGCTAAGTGTTTAAAACGTAGTACCTTAACGGTAGCCGGATTAAAGATCGGCCTAGCGAATGTGTTTTTAGTCTTAGCAATTACATTGATCACCGATTCAGCTGCTTTAGCGGAGTTATCGATAATTTATCATTTTGTAGCGGCTCTGTTGGGGGGAGTTTTGGCGGGCGTAATAGTTACAGGCTTAACTCCCATTGTAGAGACTGTGTTTGATTATGTAACTGATTTCCAATTATTGGAACTATCAAATATGAATCATCCGGTGATGAAAGAATTGATTATTCACGCTCCGGGTACTTATGCTCATTCCATTATTGTTGGAAGTCTGGTAGAAGCAGCGGCTGAAGATATCGGAGCTAATCCTTTGCTGTGTCGAGTAGCTTCTTATTATCATGATATAGGTAAGATCAAAAAGCCCCAGTACTTTGTAGAAAATCAGGTTGGGGTTAATAAGCACGATAAGTTATCTCCTCGCTTGAGTTCTTTAATTATAACCGCTCATGTTAAGGATGGGGTGGAGATAGCTAAGTCAATCGGTTTATGTAAGCCTATACTGGACATTATTAAGCAACACCATGGTACTAGTCGTATGGATTATTTCTTTAAGAAAGCAATTCAAAAAGGCGAGAATGAGGCCAATGTTATAGAAAATGATTTTCGTTATCCTGGACCCAAGCCTCAAACAAGAGAAGCGGGGTTGGTACATTTAGCGGATATGGTGCAGGCTTCAGCTCAGTCTATCTCCGAAAAGTCTCCAGCCAGGTTGCAGGGATTAATTCAAAAAGTAATTAATAAGGCTTTTACCTCTGGTCAATTGGATGAATGCGATTTGACTTTGCGAGATTTGCATAAGGTAGCCAAGGCTTTTTATCGAATTTTTGGCGGAATATATCATTATCGGGTGGATTATCTGGATAAAATTACCAAGGGAGAGCAGAAAAAAGTTATAAATATGGTCACTAATGCGATGTTAAATGCTCCTAAGCAGGGGGATCCTAAAGAGGACTTAAAGCGCTTAGGTCAAGATGCGGAGAAAATGTATGGACAAAAATGAATTAGGTATATACCGAAATAAATCTTTAGAACAAGAAAAGAAGTTAGAGCAAATGCGGAGGTTGCTTTGACTTACCAATTAAACAAAAAAGGTTGGATGAGATTAATGCCCGTTTAGAAGCCTCTCCGGATATATGGAGAGATCAAAGCGCTGCCGTAGGAATCCTCAAAGAAAAAAGAGTTTTAGAAGAATTGATCGATCAAATTCAAAATTTACAAACCAAGATTGATGATTGTGGTGTTTTATTGGATTTTGTGGCTGAAGAAAACGATCAGGATTCTTTTAAAGAGGCCAAAGAATTGTTGGAGGTTATTAGCAAGGAGGCTGACGCTTTAGAGCTTAAATGTATTTTAAGTGGTGAGACAGATAGCAATGATACTTTCTTGTCGATTAATGCGGGAGCGGGGGGTACAGAGTCTTGTGATTGGGTTGAAATGATCTTGAGGATGTTTACCCGTTGGGCAGAAGATAAGGGCTATAAAGTTGAGATAGTTGACATATTGGCGGGTGAAGAGGCAGGTATTAAGAATGTGATGTTGACGGTTCAAGGACTGTACGCTTATGGATATTTGAAAGCTGAGTCAGGCATTCATAGATTAGTACGAATCTCACCATTTGATTCTAATGCCAGGAGGCATACTAGTTTTGCTTCGGTCTATGCTAGTCCCATAATTGATGATACAATTGATGTAGAAGTTAACGAGAAAGATTTGCGAATCGATACATATCGATCTAGTGGAGCCGGTGGGCAGCATGTAAACAAGACCGATTCTGCTATAAGAATCACCCACTTTCCAACGGGAATTGTAGTGCAGTGTCAAAAGGAAAGATCTCAACATCAAAATAGGGAAGTGGCGATGCAGTTGTTGCGATCAAAATTGTATGAGTTGGAATTGGAAAAAAAGCAAAAAGACAAGGCTAGTTCTGAATCGGAAAAAAAAGACATTGCCTGGGGTTCTCAAATCAGATCTTATGTTCTTCATCCCTATAATTTAGTAAAGGATCATCGAACCGGATATGAAACCGGTAATACTCAAGGAGTCTTAGACGGAGAGTTAGATGGATTTATTAAAGCGTATTTGCTGCAGCAAGCTTGATTGTAATACACAAAAGAAGAATGGGTTTTCATTGGTAGAGCTGATGGTAGTGGTTACATTAATAGCTATTTTAAGCTCTATTGCTGTTACCTCGGTTCAAAGTATGATGCGAAAATCCAGACAGGCCGAGGCTTCCTTGAACTTAAGGATAATAAGAACCCAACAATTTGTTTATGCTGCTCAATTTCGAAGGTTTTATGATGTTGATCAGGATTCGGGGATATCAATTACGATGGCATATGGTGTTGAGAGTGCTCGAACTTCTAAGAATTCTTTTTGTCCTGTTAATGGATTAGGGTTTATTAGAGATGGGGACCATTACAGATATAGTACAGATGCCTTGGATGCTGGAGGTAAATTGATGTTTGCGGCTCAGGCTAGAGCTGTAAATACTTCCAGTATAGGTCGCTATGTAAGGAATAATGTTAATGTCCTTGATATTTGGCTCAATAATACTGCGGGGGAGGTATGTGCATATGTTGATACCATCAAGCGGAGAGTAGATCTTTGTGCAAAGAGTAGTTGGACAAGTGGGAATTATTTGACATTTAAAAATGGGATTTTGCCTAATATTGCAAATAATTTAGCTGCACCGGCCAACTGTCAGCGATGGTAGGTTCTTTATTCTATGTCATCGTATTATTTAGGTTTTGGTTTTTGTATGACTCTAAATTTTTATTTTTCATATTTTCTATATATAGTTTATATAACACGCACACTCTAATTTGTATCCTAATATCAATAGGATAAATATTTTTTCTCAAGAAACTCCTAATTCTTTCGATGGAACATACATGCAAAGACATTTTTAAGGAGGTCTTGTGAAAAGGATATTTAAGCATGGATTCTCATTAGTAGAATTGATGGTGGTGGTAACGATTATTGCGTTATTAGCATCGATAGCTATACCACGGTTTTTGGACTTTCAGGCCAAAGCTAAACAGACAGAAGCTAAAACTAATTTGAGTATGATCTATACACTGCAAAATACGTATGTGATTGAGGAAGATTGTTATTGGCCCGGTGCGTATGGTGAGACCGAAAGCGAGGACGGCGCAGGAGGTACTTCTGCCTGCGCTACTACTGGAACAGCGTTTTCCGCCAATGATCATGGAAAGCAAATTGAAGCAGCAGATGATGTGCCAGCGTTTGTCGATGCTAATTTCAATTCTACTGTTCATGCGCGTTCAGGCCCAAAAGAAAATACATTGGGATTTGTAATATCAGGTACTGCCAGATATACTTATTGGGTAAAATTTTATGGTGGGGCGAATGGTGCATACGCATCTCCGGATGATTATTATGGAGATTGGGCTGCTGCTTCAAGAGCAAGAAGTCCTGGTATTATTGATGGAGAAAATGATGATGGAGGCGATGAGTGGCATATCGGCGCAAATAAGTGTATATCAGGATATTACGATGATGTAAAAAATCAACCGTCGAGTGCGGCTAAGTGTCGTATTCAAGAGCCGGCTAAAGAAGGTGGTTAAGGGTGAAGGTAAAATTTTTATAAAGGAATCAGAAATCTTTATAGAATCTTCTTTAAATAATTTTTCTATACACAACGTTTCTCAAACTAAAACTAATTGTCGAACTTTTTATTGCCAAAGATAAGCGAACTTGATAGACACCAGAATGTATGACAGTTTTTAACAGGTTCTTATGAATTCATCGTTTATTGATCACACCCTATTAAAGCCTGTAACCTCTATGGAACAAATAGAAGCTTTATGTAAAGAAGCAATTGATCATAATTTTTTTTCTGTCTGTGTTAATCCTTGTTGGGTTGAGTTTGCTGCTAAGTTATTGATCAACCAAACCCCCTTAGTATGCACTGTTGTTGGATTTCCTTTAGGAGCGGCTCTAATCGAAGTAAAAGCTTTTGAAACTAAAATGGCTATACAAAAAGGCGCTGACGAAATTGATATGGTAATGAATATTGGTGCTTTTAAATCGGGTGATGAAAGATGGGTAGAGCAGGATATAAATGCTGTTGTGGAAGCTGCCGCGGGTAAAACGGTTAAGGTGATCTTGGAAACTTGCTTATTGACTGATGATGAAATAGTACGTGCTTGTCAGATTGCTTTAGAGGCTAAAGCTCATTTTGTTAAAACTTCCACTGGATTTGCTAGTGGTGGAGCTACCGTTGAGGCTGTAAAATTGATGAGGCAAATAGTTGGCTATAGAATGGGTGTAAAAGCATCTGGTGGAATTCGTACTATTGATGATGCTAAAAAAATGATTGAAGCCGGTGCCAGTAGACTTGGCACTAGTTCTGGCGTTAAAATCGTTCAAACAATTTAGGTGCCGTATTTTTTTCATAATCATGCAAAAAAGTCCCGAAAATTTTGCATGATTATGAAAAAAAGACTAGAAGTTTTTATATATTTATGCAAAAATTTCTAATAGAGGGTAACGTTTTCCGGAACTCATATATGTCTAGTACTCGAATTTTTGAAAGGAACTTAGCAAGAGCCTTAGATGAATTTCATTTGCCAGAAGACAAAATGATTTTTATTACCGGTTCTCGTCAGTCTGGAAAAACAACGTTTTCCAAACAATATTTAATAAATCATAATATATCTTTTGAATACTTAAACTGGGATAATTACGTAGACAGAAGAAGGATAGGCAACCTACATGAGGAATTTGCCATTGAAGATAAAATGTCTCCTGCTCCACAATATTATATCTTAGACGAGATACATAAATATCCTAAATGGAAAAATATTCTCAAAGGTTTGTATGATAAATATGCTAACAAATATCGATTTTTAATAACAGGCAGTGGAAGGTTAGATCTTTTTAGAAAGGGCGGAGATAGTTTACAGGGAAGATATTTTCTTTATAATATGTTTCCTTTCAGTGTGGGCGAAATATTAAAAAACAAAATTGGTAAGACAATTGTTGATTTATTGAAGATTGAAGATCATCAACCTCAATCTAGAGAAATATTTGAAGTTTTATTTCAATTTTCCGGTTATCCGGAGCCTTTTTTAGCTCAGAATAAAGCTCATTTAAATCGATGGAGACGTTTAAGAATAGAACGATTCATCAATGAGGATATTAGAGATACTACCAGAATAGCTGATATATTGGGTGTTGAACAGCTGGTCAGAATGCTTGATACCAAGATTGGATCACCATTCTCAGCCAATTCTCTCCGAGAGGATATGAATGTTTCATATAATACAATCAAAAACTGGTTAAAACATTTAAAAGCTCTTTTTTTCTTTTTTGAGATTAAACCATATTCAAAGAATGTTATTAAAGTTCTTAAGAAAGAACCTAAAATTTATTTATTCGAATATTCATCAATAAAAGATGAATCGAATCGATTTGAAAACATAATAGCATTACATTTGTATAAATTAATTACTCTTAATAATGACTTAGGGATTTCCAATGGAGAGTTATTTTATATACGAGATAAAAATGGTAAAGAGGTTGACTTCTTAATTGTTGAAGATGAAATACCTATAACATTAATAGAATGCAAAATGTCTGACTTAAATCCCTCATCACAACTTATTAAATTTGCAAATTCTCTTAATATAAAGAGATCCTACCAAGTTGTTTTTATTAATAATATTTACAAAATACATAAAATTAATGGTAGGGAATTTGTCATCATCAGTGCGGAAATATTATTATCAAAACTAATTTAAGAGTTTTAAGGAATTGTTTGAGTTTGACTATAAAAAACCTAAGAGCTAAGCGAATTTACTAACTTAGCTAGGCGAGAAATTTTGCGAGCTGCGGAGTTTCGGTGAATAATGTTTTTTTGACCAAGTTTAGCAAGCTCCTTTTGGGCAATTTTAAATAAACTAGCTGATTTTTCAGTATCTTTTTTTTCTAAAGCACTGTTTAGGTTCTTAATTGCTGACTTAGTTTTTGATTTTAAGGCCGTATTACGGGCGTTTCTTTTAATATCTTGTCTAGCTCTTTTTTTAGCTGATTTGTGATTTGCCATCTATTTCTCCATAAATTAATCAACTCTCTCAGAATTAGAACTACTAGCACTTGAATATTATATTGTCAATAAGATAACTCACCTGGAATTACCCCATAACGAAAAAACATAAGGATCCCCGCTGGCTCAATTCTGAG
>CAZJDM010000045.1:0-28374 GCA_964544765.1 uncultured bacterium | reverse complement strand
TATGGAAAAATTTATCACCTCAGGCTAAAAATGTAATTCTTGAGCTAGGTTACGAATCACCTACCGAAATCCAACAACTCACTTTCCAAACTATTTTCAAGGGAAATTCAATCATAGCTTGTTCACAGACTGGCTCAGGAAAAACCTTTGCTTTTACTTTTCCTTTGGCTTTACGGATCAAAGCTAACGAAAAAAACCAAGGAACATTAATAGGTTGTCCGAAAGCAATCATACTGTGCCCAACCAGAGAATTAACTCTTCAGGTATATTCGACTGTTAATATTATGGGTCATAATATCAAATTGAGTACTGCTCCAGCCGTTGCGGGCAAAAAAATCATTTCTGAAAAAAAAATCTATCATAAACCAATCGATATTCTGGTAACAACCCCAGGAAGATTAATAAATCTGATTAAATTCAAGGTAATAAATTTAACCCAACTGGAGACCATGGTTATTGATGAGGCAGATACCATGTTTGACATGGGATTTTATGACGATATTAAAAGAATCTTAAAGCCCGTAAATTATAATTCTATCCAAATTCTAGCTTTTGGAGCGGTAATATCAAATAGAATTGAGAAACAAATTCGTGATTTTTCTCCTCATATTCGAAATATTTCAGCTAAAGAAACCCATAAATTTGTATCCGGATTAAAACAGCAATTTTACGAGGTAAAACCAAGACAAAAGTTGATATTTTTAAAACGAATACTAGAGGAAACTACTTACCAAAAAATTCTTATTTTTTGTAATTCAGTCGATCGATGTAGGAGAGTTGAATCTGCTCTTAAGGAATCTGGGTTTCCTATATCAATGCTTCATGGTAAAATACCGCCCTTACTACGAAAAGAACTAATCAATCAATTCTTAAATAATAAAGCGATGCAGATATTAGTCTGTACTGATATAGCAGCTAGAGGACTAGACATATCAACTTGCGATCACGTAATCAATTATGACATGCCCAAATTAGAAACGTTATTTCTTCATCGAGCCGGCCGCACTGCTAGAGCAGACAAAAAAGGTGTCATTACTTCCCTGATAACTCAAAAAGACACACAAATTGCTGGGGCCATTAACAAAGCATTCTCTCTAAATATGAAAGTACCAAAAGCTCGTAAAGAAATTAGAAAATTAGGAAAGAATCGACCTAGTAAAAAAAGTAAAAAAAGTAAAAAAAGTAAGAAAAGCCGTTAAGTGTCTTTTCTATTTCTCACGAGATATAAAATGGGTTTACCGTGTTTTTTGTTAACAGCACTTATAGACAACCTACACTAAAAAGTGGTAGCATATCATAAGATTAATTGTGTATTTACAAGTTGGTTAGTTATACTTTATCTATTTTGAGGTTACACGATGGAAAAAATAATTTTTAAAACCGCAACAACGGCCATCCTTTTAACATTGCCCTTAGCAACTGTTTCCCTTGGAAAAGGAGCTAAAAATGGTCAATGTGTACGCACCATATTATCCAACGGTAAAGAGATCAAGAAGGAAGTATTTCCATCAACCACCGAAACAGATTGTAAGAAGAAAGCCAAAGCTTTTTTATATTCCATTACAAATAACGATAAAAAGGCATGCATTTACCATCGTAAAATAGTAGATACCGTACAATGGCAAATTGTTGGTAGCGTCGGGAAAAAATTGTATTGTAAGTACAGTAAAATTGCCAAAAACCCATATGGCCTAGCTTTAACTAAAAAAGAAAAGAAAAGAATCGCCATGCTGATATTAAATACTAAATACCAACATGCCAGAGACCGGCTACGATCTATATTAGCCGCTAATAAAGGAAAAACACCTCAATATATAAAGAAAAAATATGGTATTAAGATCAATCATTTAAAAATTTTGGTCAGACAATTTAAAAAGAACGGAATAAAAGCTCTACTTAAGAAGAGTTCAAAGAAGAAAAAATGATAATTCGAATATTGAGTTGAGAAGACTAACTAGTTTTCTTATATTGTTCTTCCTCATGATACTCACTTCCACCATAGGTCTCTTTTAACTTATCGGCTAAATTATTTAATTCGGAAGAAATATCCGTTAAATAATCTTTTTTACGTAAATGTAGTTTTTCTGAAAAATACAAATTTTTTAATTTTTCTCTAATATATCTTTTAATTGCAAATTCAGCACCCACCACTTTATGGGTTTCAACAATTATTACACAAGATACAATTACAAAGAATCCAGCTAAAAGACCGAGCATGGTTTTCACAATCGGACTTACTTTTTCTATAATGAAGGAGGTAACTTGCTCTGAAGGCACATCAAAGCTTTCAAATATCTCCAAAAGAATAGCTACAGCATCACGCATACTAAAGTAAAAATAGGTGGTAATAAAAACCGTAAATAAAAAGGTCAGCCCTATCACGATGGTACAAAAACGTAACTGAAAAGATGGATCCAGTAAAAAGTTTTTCAATTGGCGTTTCTTTTTTATCTCTTTAAGATTCTCATCTTTAGGCATATTATTATTATCTGACATAGTACCTCCAAATCAAATTAATGACACCCTTATGTTATATTGTACCAATAATTAAATAAAAATGTACATAATATTTTTTATTGTAAAACAAATAATTTATTAAGAGCCTTAGTAATAGTATAAGAGTGTTGATAATCTTTATTGAAATTAAGAAGAAATTTTAATTCGTAGCTTAAGTCCATCGATCCTATCTGGTGTTTTTCAACATATCCCATAATACCCCAACAAGCAGTGGCTGGTGAATATTTGAAAGAAAATTTTAAAGATTGATCAGAGGCAACAAATTCATTTCGCAACTGCCGTTTTACTGTACTATGTAAATTAAGGGTTCGCAATAAATTAAATCCCAAATTAATAGTGATATTTTGAATTCGACCTTCAACCTCCTCATTAACATCACTTGAACTATCTGTCTTGGTAAACATGGTACGATGATCAGTATAAGCAAAATTAAGAGCCGTAAAATAAGGAGATAAGAATTTAAAAGTAGCGGTGGTTTCTGAAAAGGGATTATTAAATTTAGGATTATGATCATAATAACTGATAATATAGATCCGGGTTGATGGCATATTAACCCACAAACGAATTTTAGCCTTTTCCAGATAATATAAAATACTATCTTCATCTATCTCATCTTTTCCATCTGCTTTATCTGTACTTAGGTCTTTTTTATCTTCCTCGGCTTTCTTTTCTTTTCTATTGAGAATTTTATCTACATTAATCGGCTGTGATATATCCAACAAAATAGGACGAAAAGAACCATAAGTTTTCTGTTGGTAAGAAGATAGTCCCCATGATCCAGCATCCAAATAAGCCTCATCGAAAGTATTTAGCTTAGGATGTTCTTTTTCTGGAAATTCTTTGTAAAAATAATCCCGAAATATATCTTCACTATAATCTTCTTGAACAAATAATTGCTTTTGCTTCTTAAGACTTTTCCTTTGACTGATTTCATTATTTCTAACTACCGAAATCACTCCCTTTTCCTCCTCATTTAACAAATTATGATACTCCTGAGCCAATTTAATAGACGGATCAATATTAGATGTTTCTTTATTTTTGCCTTCATCTTCTTCATCTTCTTCATTTACTACATTGACTCCATCAACTTTATTAACATTATCAACTTTATCAAATTCAATGACATCATTCTCTTTTCCCACTATAGAAATTGGGTAGTTAGAAGTTGGATTGTCAGATGTTGGGTAGTTTTCACCTTTCAGTCCAGAAAGTTTGTCATTTTCGTCTTCCATAAAGTCAAAAATAGTTTTCCCCAACTTACGCTTTTTACGAATCTTTTTTTCAGTAATTCTTTGCGCTCTTCTGATCCATTGTTCTTTTTTTAAACTTAATCCGGTTGACAAAGAAAGGGTTAGCAAATTTTTCTTAGTAACAGAATCGATAGGATCCATTGATATGGAGTAATTATCATCTCTATTTACCTTAGGAATATACGTCCACGATATACCAGGAACAACAGTATGCTCAAAATGATAATTTACATCACCAATTGGTAATTTAAATCTCTTATCTAACGGTACCTTAATTTTAATACCCTCAGATAAGTATGATTGCCTCGCTTGCCCTTTTTTAAAGGGTAAATTATAGGTTCGACTATTACCTTGTATAAAGATATTACCGGTAACATAATCATTTTTTGGTAAAGGAAAATAAAGTTCTAATCCTCCATCTAATCGATCAGCTTCATAATACTTACCATTACTATCATTAAAAGCTGTACCACCTAAGCGATTAAATCGTGTTCCTCTAACTTTATAAGCATAATAAAAAGGCAATGTAAAAGAAGTTCCAGGAACAACTATGGGTTGATATAAGGATTCAATTTGGATATCCGGTAATTTTTGCTCAATATCTCTAGTATTCAACATATTTAAATCATCCAACACTTTATACTGAAGACCGGTGTAAACATTAGTGAATGATTTTCCCAAAGATACATAAGTTGGCAAAAATCTCAATTGTTCACGTTCCATGCCTTCCAAATGATAAAAATATAAATGATCACTCACCATACGCACTCTTGATTTTAAGGTAAAATGTGGATCGAACATTTGATTATGGTCATATAAGACAAAATACCTGTTTTCAGAAAGATCGGGATATTTATTATCTTGCGATTGTTTAAATTCTTCAATTTCTAGATCCGTATGAGATTTAGATTTACTTAAAAAAGAATCTAATAAACTTTCTTTATGTTCAGTCAACAATTCCTGATAAGTATTTCCCATATAACGATCCTTTATCCCTTGCATAAAAAGACCGCCCCTTCCTCCGGGTACAGAATATCGATATTCCCCTGAGAATCTATGACCCAACCGTTGAAAATATTCATAACCAAAAGTAGCATCCTGGTATTCATTAATGGCCCAATAATAATTCATGCCATAAGCAAAACCAGTATGTTTACGATGACTTTTAAACACTGGTGCTAACAATCCCGACTGTCTTTGGGTTTTTACCGGCAACTTCATCCAAGGAAAATAAACGGTAGGAACATTATTTACCAACAAAACAGAATGTTTAAAAGTAGCATATCCCTCAACTCGAATTTTTATTTCCTTACCAGAAAACTGCCAAGCTGGAACCTCATTTGCACCGCATACACATGTTGTTAAATAACCATCACGAATTATATATTCATGTTCAGCAACATTTTGAATATGTTTTCCCTTTAAATATAAGTAACCCTGAGAAGATAACCTCGGTGGTTTACCGGCAAATTGTTTTTCCTTTACAGAGCGTAAATAAGTAATCCTCTGAAGGATTTGTTTTCTTTCTTCCTCACTTTGTTGATCTGATATTGAATATCGATGTTTAGAAATTTTATCAATTTCTTCTTTGAGAATTAGATATTCCTCAAATAATTCTTCCAATTTTGAATCAAAACCATGATCATCATAATATTGAAATATGTTATCTTTTTTATCAAGCAAGTAACTTCTTTTTTTACTAACTGCTATTGCGTTTATTTTCTGAAGTTTTTTTATTTCTCTAGGAATTAAAAAAAACACTTCTTCTTTAAAAATCTTGGTATCGATAGAGTTTAAGTATAAATGAGCCTTCCAAATATCAATTGCTCTAGTTGATAGATCAAAACGTAGTTTCTCACCCACGAATAAATTATTTTGATAAATAAGAACCACATTTCCGATGGCTTCAACAGAGTTTTTCTTAACTGACCAATTAATGGAACTAGCATATAAAAAATAATCTTTATAAATAAGAGCTACACCACCTTCTAACTTATATGTTCCTTTGGTTTCATCATACTCTCCTTGTTTGGCATCCAGATACACTGGTATGTCCGCTTCATTAAAAAAGGAAGGAAGTTCGGAAGCGTTGAGTTGGTATTTAAGTTGATATTTAAATAAAAACAATAATAGAATTGGGACGATTAAGAATCGCAAGCTTTTCCAGATTATCAAAAAATTCCCCAAGAACAGTATATACGGTATACACTCACAATAACACTAGAACACTAGTCTACCGTTGCTCCAATAAAGCTAGTTTAATAGGATTATATTCCGGCGTTATAAATTCTAATCTCTTCAAATAACAAATTACGCGTAAAGCCAGAGCCATATTTCTCATTTCAAAAGGTGCTAAAATCCGGGAAAATTTTACCATTACTTTGGTGTTCTGATGAATAAAATAAAAGTTTCTATTTTGTTTTAATTGTACATTATAATCGTGTTTGTATCGAACCAAAGGTGCGGATTTATCTATAACCTTTGCCTTTATGAGGTCAAATACTTCTTCATCCGTTTCACCGACAAAAACCGGTGTATGTTTCTTTATCATTTGAGTCTTATGGTTAACAATTGAAGATAAATCAGTATCCTCATCTCCACATCCACCTCCATATACACTTTTATCACCATATTCATCTCCACCTTCATCTCCACTACCATCGATGTGTCTATTATTTATAGTAGAAATTACCGAACATATTGGCCACAAAATACTTGTTGGTTCCTCTTTGCCATCTAGACCAGCTTCCAGGATCATCATGTCCACTTGATGATCTTCAAAATACCATAATGATAATATCACCATCATTTCATGAAATGTTGGCTGCAAATTATTTTGGCTTGCTAATTCTAATATTTTTTCTATTCGATGTTCTAAATCTTGATCTTGAATATTTGAACCATTGATTTTAATTAACTGATTTAACTTAGAGTCAATAAATGCCATGTTTCTTATATTAGTACTAATATTTCTATTTCTGTTATTGATACTATTAGGAAAGGTAAATAATCCAACATGAAAATCATGATACTTTAAAATATTAGCAATTCTAAAAGCAACAGAACCTCTGCCTTTAGTGCCACTAACTATAATAGACGGAACCGCTAAATTAAGTTCTAACAGCTCACAAATGATTTTGACACCTTTAACTCCGAGTGGAGAAGCGGAACATTGTGATAAAAGGTTAGTTTTAATCATTGTTTATTTACCATTAAGTTTATTTATTATTAAGTTTATTACCACTAACCGCTAATTGTTAACTGTTAACTGTAATAAATCACCAATAACACCACGAAGTTCTTTTCTATGACACACCTTATCAATCATACCGTGTTCGAGTAAATATTCGGATCGTTGAAAATTTTTAGGAATATCTACTCCAATTGTTTGTTTAATCACTCTTGGACCGGCAAAACAAATTAAAGCACCAGGCTCAGCAAGATTAACATCACCCAACATAGAAAAACTAGCTGTTACACCACCACTAGTGGGATTAGTCAGTAAGGAAATGTATGGTATACCGGCTTGATTCAGTTTAGCAATAGCTCCCGAAGTTTTAGCCATCTGCATTAACGAATAAATACTCTCCTGCATTCTGGCTCCTCCAGAAGCGGACAAAACAAAGGCTGGTTGTTTGGTCTCTAACGATCGTTCAAAAGTCCTAACAATCTTTTCTCCCTCAGCCGATCCCATACTTCCACCGGCAAAAGAAAAATCCATCAGCGCCACTTGAATCGGGATACTATTTATTCGAGCCGTTCCAGCCACAACTGCCGATTTACGAGAAGTTTTTTCCTCATATTGTTTTAACCTTTCTTTATAAGGTTTAATATCTTTGAATTCTAAGGGATCCACCGATGATAAACCCTGATCCAATTCATGGAAGGAATTTTTATCAAATAATGAATCGATACGTTCTTCGACCGACAAAGAATCGTGAAAATCACACTTAGAACAAACCCGTAAGTTAGCTATGTATTCACGTTCATAAATATATTCCTGACAATTCTTACATTCTATCAGTAATGATTCTTCTCGTTTATCCACCTGATTTTCCTAGTCAAATTTTATACACCAACTTCCTTCTCTAACATACATATATTCATCTTGGCATTCAACACATAAATTAATACATAATATTTAACATGTTAAGTTACTCCGTTCACCTCTTTATAAAGAAATTTGCCTATATGACGAGCAGTAATTAGTTAAGAATAAATTAACATGATGTGTAGGTTTTACCCATAAAGTTATTAAGGATGTAGAATAAGGATCCAGCGAGCAAAAATTAAAAGCGCTCAACATTGAAGGGGTACCAATGAATAATGAATTTAATGAACAGATTTTAATTGTAGAAGATGACGAAGATGTACTCCACATTATCGAAGAAGTTTTTATGAATGATGGCTTTAATGTACTTACCGCTAAAAATGGTGAAGCGGCTCTAAGTTTAGTAGATACTCATAATTGTCCGGTAATTTTTCTCGATCTCCAATTACCGGGAATTAGTGGAATTGAGTTATGTGAAATTATCCGAACTAAGTTCCCATTGGTTAACATCTTTGCAATAACTGCTCACCATTCCCTTTTTGAACTATCTCATGCCCGAATGGCTGGGTTTGACGATTATTTTTTTAAACCTGCCGATATGTCTATACTGCTAAAAGCTGCCAGAGACGCATGTGATCGTATTCATAGATGGAAAAGAGGATCAAGCGCGGCTTAAGGTAAAAAATTCCGATGGTTTAATCCTTGTTCAGATAAAGTAAACGGACCAGCAAAGTTTAATTTCACTTGATTTTTACCATTACAAGATACTTTACTTGCATTTTTTATCCTAAATGGTTCACGATTATTAATACAAAATGATTTCTTACCGTTACCTACCCAATCCAAGCCAAAATCATTTTCGGTATATATATAATAGGTATTGTTTATCTGATTTTCTAAATTCACCTCTAAACAGGACGAAGGCAAAATCTCCATCCAACCTTTAGTCAACCAATACTTATCATAAAAAGCTACAGTGGAAAAAAGCTTGGTTTCAGTTTTATTACAAAGGAGGATATGGGTTTGTAATTCATATTTAATATTTCTATGTAGACTTTGTAGTAGAGATGATAAGGCTGATATTTTAATTGCTAAATTAGCGTTTTGGTGTCCAAACTCAGAAAAAATCTGCTCATATCCCGCAACATAAACTCCAACTATAACATATCTATCTCCATGTTTTACTAATAAAGGACCACCTGATGCGCCAACACCGGCGTCACAATCATTAGTAAAGGTTCCAAGTCTCTGCCCACGGATTCTACAATTTTCCTGAATTCCAGCTATCTGTCCATTCATAAAATCCTTAGAATAACCAACCATTGTTACATCATTTAAGATAGTTGGGGTTTCAATGGCCCAGTCCAGCCATCCGTACTTTTGACCTAGAGGAGATTTTAAGCGTATTATTGAGTAATCAATCCTACCATTTACTTTATAATCTCCAATTCTACCTTTCCAACCAGATTTAACCGTTCCACTCCAAACCTTACTTACACCACTATAAAAGTGACCTTTACCATTTTTATAATTAGGGTAAAACTTGATATTTGTTTTTGGTTGACCATTTTTATCATATATACAATGACCCACAGTCAATACCAAATTCGGTCCCACCAAACTACCTGTACAATCACCTTGGTCGGTAATGATTTTTCCAATAGCTGACCATGGATAACCATCTGACAACATTGGATTTCTATCATCTTTACCAAATACAGCGGCATAAATGGAGTAATTCATCAATATCCATAAAAACAAAAATAATAGAATTATTTTAATCCAAAATAACCTTAATTTTGCCCATACATTACAGATATAAGTATTATTGATTTTATAAGTACTATTAATTTCCAAATCTGTTGATATAACCATATGATATTATTATATTTAGTTATTTAATCCCTTAATCACGCTCAATCTTAACATTTATTTTACGTTTAGTCAATTTTTTTTATATTTTTATGCAAATTTAATTTTTATAATTTAATATATAATTATAACCCCTTAAGAAAGTAAAAAAATATATAATTAGATTGTGTAGGCGATCAAAATTATGTTAGAGAAATTATGTCAGTTTTTGATTTGTTTATAAGCAATTCAATTGCGCATTGAATTGATTTTCTTTAAAACATTGTATTAAATATACTATTTGGAATATATACATATATTAAAAACATATATTAAAATACAATTAGCTTTGAAAAAGGAATAATGCTGATGGAACGTTCTAAGGATGCACCTATCTTAATGGATCATTTTCTTTTCGATTGTTATGAACGAGAAAACGAAATTAAGGCCCAAGAAATTAAGTGTTATGATGATGACTCAGGTAAGTTTGCAAATTTTACCGAAGGGTTAGATCATCATATTCGTCTGTTTAAAAATAAATACTTTGAAAACATCAAAGAAGAAGAGATTGACGCCAGTAATATTTCCAAACACACTGAGTTTGTAGTCGATCTGGTAACCGGCGCGAGGATTCTTTTACAGAAATGTTATAGTATTGAATTACCTGATTACCCCACTCAAGATGATGTTCCTATGCCAGATCTCTGGAAAGATGTCATTCGAGCCTTGGATGAAAATTTCAAAGAACTATTTCCATACTTAATGACTTATTTTACCTGGTGCTATAAAAAACAAGTCAAAGAGGAAGCACCTAGGCAGCAATATCAAGATGACCCAGCAGAAAATTTTGGTAATACCGATCAATATCGTGGAAGTAGTACCCACCAATCCCGTGGCAGCTCTAGAAATTATCGGGGAGATTCCAGCCAACATCGTGGAAGTTCCCGTCAACATCGATCAGACTCCTCCGGTCAGTCCCGCCAAACAGGACAATACCGAACAGATTCTAAAAGAAAAGGCTCCTCACATAGATCCACTTCTAGAAGTAGAAGTTTCCAAGATCGTGGTGAACGTGGTGGTTACGGTGATAAACGTGGTCGAAGTCGTCGTCCTCGTGATCGGGATGGCGAATCTGGTTCATCGCGCATCAGTAATCGTAAAAAAGAAGAAATGGCCATTTTAGAAGCCAAAAAGAAAATAGATATCCTAAAAAAATCTGATGATATGACCCATATCCAATTAAGCCCGGTTAACAGCTATTTAAGACGTTTACAACATCAATTCATTATGGATTTGGGCTTTTTCAGTCGTAGCGAAGGCGAAGATAAAGAAAGAGCTATTGTTATTTATAAAGATTCTAACGAATAATCGTAAGTTAGCAATAAGGTAAGTTGTCAATAAACACCTATAGTTATGATAATTCTTATAATAATTATCATGCCCATTAATTATACTTATTCGCAATTTTAATTTTTAATAACAGCTTTAAGATCTTTTATCTCTTCATCGGTTAAATATCGTGATTTCCCCATTTTTAAATCGTCTAGGTAAATACCGGCGAAACCGCTTCTAACTAGCCTGATGATCTCATAGTCCATAGACTCCATCAGTCTCCTGATAACACGATTTTTTCCTATGGTTATGGTAAGTTTTATCCAGGTAGCTTTGTTTTTATTCCCCATATTAAAGGAATTCATATATATAACCTTTTTGGGCTTGGTAAATCCATCCTCTAATTTGGCGCCTCTGCCAACTTTATTGATATCTTCTTGAGATAGTTTGCCCTTTATAAGGACCATATATTCTTTCTCTACCTCGAAAGAAGGGTGTAATAATTTATGATGTAAATCACCATCATTGGTGAATAATAATAATCCCTCAGTATAATAATCCAACCGACCAACCGTATTTAATAAATTCTTACCCTTTTTAAAATAATCGTATACCGTTGGCCTCCCTTCCGGATCCTTTTTAGTTGTCATGATTTTAGGCGGTTTATGAAATATTAAATATAACAAAGGAGGTTTTTTCTTTAATAACTTACCTCTCACCTTAATACTGTCTTTTTCTGGATCAACCTTAGTTCCTAACTCAGTTATGACCTTTCCATTAACCTGTACTTCACCCGCCAGCAACAATTTCTCCGCTTCCCGCCTGGAAACTGTTCCACTTCGGGCAATAACTTTTTGAATACGTTCTTTTTTTGCCACAAGGCAACTCCTTTTTGGTAACATAAGTAAGAATGGCTAAGGATTTTCAGAAATAATCTCATCTAAAGAAGGCAGGTTTTTGAGGTTAGGCAAACCAAAAACCTCTAAAAATTCCTTAGTGGTCCCATATAAATTGGGTTTACCAGCTTCATCCTTCTTACCATCAATCCGAATAAGATTCTTGGTAAAAAGAGTCTTGATCTGAGAAGCGCAATCTACTCCCCGTAATTGCTCAATTTCAGCTCGGGTAATAGGTTGTTTATAAGCAATTATAGCTAAAACCTCCAAAGTCGTCGGTGAAAGAACACGCGGTTTTCTTTTAAACATTCTCAATACATAATCACGATACTCTACCTTAGTACGAAACTGATAACCACCATCAATCACTACCAAACAAAAACCATACAGAGAATTTTTAGCATTATATTTATTTAATAAAGTGTATACGGCCAGCGAAATATCTTCTTTAGAATATTCTTCTAAAATCTTGTAAAGTTGCTCTTTTCTAATTGGTACCGGACTAGAAAAAATAATGGCTTCTAGAATTACTTCAATATTGGCACTTTTCATGACATCTGAATTGGAACTTTTCTCTTCATAGGTTTCTGTACTTACATTTAAATCCGAAGCTGAAATTGAATCAGTACTTGCATTTAAAGTTGAAACTGAGGATGAATCAGTGCTTGCTTTTGAAGTTGAGGTTGAATCTAAAATTGAATTATTACTAGTTTCCATTGACTGCAACACCTCCAGTATCCTGGTTTAAACTCTTTTTATCTTATCCCCGGTAATTATCTTCCATTTTCTTACCTGGTTCTAATATATAAATCACGGCATAATTGCGATTCTGATATATATTAATCTGCTTAGATTTCACTAGTTCCAATAGAGCCAAAAATAGAGTAACTACCTCCAAACGAGTATCACACAAATCAACCAACATTTCAAAAGTCAAATTGGTTTTCTCCTTTACTAGCTGTTTAATCTGCTGAGCTTTTTGCTCTACCGTCACTTCATCCGCAGAAATCCGGTGCTTGGCAGGTTCTTTATCAAAACTAGATAAAACCTTATAAAAAGCCCTAGCAAGATTATCAATATCACCAACCACTTCTGAATTTAATTCATCTAGTACTATCTCTTTTAAATGACCACTTAAGGGATTAGTAAAGACATCTCTTCTTAAAAGAGGTAGTTGATCTAAAATATGCGCCGCCTCTTTATATTGTTTATATTCACTCAATTTTCTGGCTAACTCTTGCCTAGGATCTTCCATTTCGTCTTCGGACTCAAGATCAACTGTAGCTTTAGGCAATAGCATTTTCGATTTAATGTAAATTAAATTCGAGGCCATGGATAAAAAATCGGCCCAATTATCCAGATTTATATTTCTTAAGGTTCTTAAATAATCTAAGTATTGACCCGTTAATCTAACAATAGGAATATTAAAGATATCAATCTCATTGATTTTTATCAGATATAAAAGAAGATCCATAGGACCTTCAAAGTTCTCACATCTAACGTTAAAAACAGTCATACTTTATAAAAAAACTACCTTTCCCATTTGCATCAGAAATACATAAAGAAACTGAGGTATTATAAAAATAAACCTGATTAATCCAGTAATTAATAATAACATTAATATTACAAATCCATATTGTTCCAACCATCCCAAGGATTCACGATGTTTGGGTGGGAGAATACCCATTAAGACACTCCAGCCATCCAATGGCGCTAAAGGAAGAAGATTGAAAGTTCCTAAAATTAAATTAATAAATATTATACTTCTGAAGAATAAAAAAATATGTGTACCACTACTATAAAGAGGGGTAAAAATTAAAATATAATAAATCAGTACCATCAAAATAGCTAAGGAGAAATTGGAGACCGGACCAGCTAAAGATATCCACATCATATCCTTAACCGGTTCCTTTAAATTTCGAGGATCCACCGGAACAGGTTTGGCCCAACCCAATATTGGCAAATGAGTTAAAAGAGCTATCAAAGGGAAAACTATAGTACCAAATATGTCTATATGAGGAAAAGGATTTAAAGTTAAGCGTCCCAAACTTTTAGCAGTATTATCACCCTTCCAACTAGCTACAAGAGCATGGGCATACTCATGAACGGTTAAGCTTAACAAAAGTACTATTACCATGACAATGGCTTCAGAAAACGATCGCATTCCCATATCTAAAATCCCTTAATCAAATAGTCAACCACTACTCCACAAGGACAATTCATTCAATAGCGCATTATATCGCAAATATGCTTACAAATGAAAGTAAGAAAGTGAAATCTAGCATTATAATATATCTCACCACACTTTCCAGCGCACAATCTTCGAAAACAGCATTAATAATTTTATAAAAATAAATCCTTAATTTATTTTTCAATAGAATTGTATTGTTACAAGTAGGTTTGTAAATCTCTAAACCCGCATATTGCATAGCTATTAAAGGCCATTTTGCCCTTATCTCTGATGGCAGCGGTGGTATAGACGTATTTAACAATATACTATTCTCAGGAAAAAATCTCTTGATGAAGTTTTAAAAAATGTTATTACAGACGGTAACAATATATTAAATAATCAATATTTGCGTGATAGACAGATCTTACACATCGCCTAAAATTGGCATCAGGGATTATAGGGAGGGGTTATTTGAATGAAAAACAAACTTTTATTTGTTTTAATTTTTTTTAATTTCACTTATTTTTCATTTACCATCAATGCCAATGCTTTGAGATCACTAAAGTCAGGTCAACAGTCCATCGGTTTTACAACAGCAACAGACCAATCAATGTTTCCTCTCATTTTCAATTACCAAAGAGGATTCTCTTCTACCATAGCCAGAGCAGAATTTGCCATACCTTATCTTTCAGTTAATTTTGATGACTATCGTTTTAGATTAGGAGCCGAAACATCACTATATAATAATGGTATTATCGATGTCTCACTATCTGTATGTCCACAAATTATTGTATTAAACGATATACTTCGGTCAGCTCTTTCTTTTGGCGTTTCATCCATGTTAATGATCGGAGTAATTAACATAAAATATAGGGAAATTAGCTGGAACCTTGACTTCAACCTAGGTTATGAAAGAGCATTTAAAACTAAAATTACTCATTCAGATTTTTGGAAAACAATTCATCCTAACACGGTTAATGGTTGGTACTCAAGCACTGGTGGATGGTTAAAACTGGGCATTGGAATATCAGCTCGCTATTCATCCTATAGATTCACTGGTCGTGTGGGCATTTTAAAAACCGAAAAATTTAATAACACTTTAAATGCGCCGTCAGAATACGCCTCCATAGAATTCAATTACTTATTCTAATAGAGTTACTTATTCTAACGGCACGTATGTATGTATATATGTGTATAGTTTCGACTATTGATATCGACTCAAGTTCCCATCACTATAACCTTCACTTTCACCATCATGACCAATTGTTCCAACATTTTTTAGCAATTTTTCTTCTATTGATAAAAAACTATATTTGGCAAAAATTGATCTAACCCCCCAATGCTCAACTTTACTCATTAAAAGCCGTTTAAGGGTTTGAGCAACATCAAAAGAATTCAAATCATTTTGCTTAGCATATTCTGGAAAGATCCCAATTTCCACTTCCGCCAAAACGAAATTACTATAAAGCTTAGACTCAGGTTCAGGTTCAGGTTCAGACACAGGCATAGTAACAACAATTACATGCAGTGGCATGGAAGATATTATTGAAACCAAATCAGATAACTTCTCCACAAATTCTTTCTCTAATACAACAACTGCGGAACAATTAATACACGGCATCACATCACTTTCAAAATCATCCGAACAATAGACCGTCGATACCAATCCTAAAAAGGCAATAATTGTAAGTATAGTGTATTTCATCTTACTTCCTCCCTGTGAAAATTTTTGTTTTTTATTACTCAAGTTTACTCAAGAAGCGCTTGTTGATTTTTCAATTATATAGTCGCAATTAACCTCAACAAAAGATATATATCCATTTTAACAAACTTCTTGGGTACAAATTGAACCCATTTGGTAGTATCAGTAGTATTAAATAAGTAGCATTGAATAATCACAAGGAATTGTTTTTGATGGATACCTCTTTAACCATCTTTGACTATATAAATTACCGAGAATATATCAGAGATTACATTACTTCTAATAAAAATAACAATTCAAAATACTCACTGATATATTTTTCCCGAGCCATTAAAGTCTCTGACAGTTATTTAAAGCTGGTAGTAAATGGTAAACGTTCTTTAAATATAGATAAAGCTAACCAATTAGCAGAAAAATTCAAATTAAAATCAATTGAGACTTCTTATTTTTTAACATTAATTATGCTTGAAAATGCCAAATCTGAGTCTATGAAGCATTATTATCAAAATATTCTGTTGAATTATAAAAGCATGTCCATTAACTACACCCACAAACAGCAGGAGAACATTTCAATATTCCAAGATATATTATCATGGGAAATATTTAGTTTAGTAGGAGTTGAAGAATTTAATGACGATCCTGAGTGGATTTGTGAAAAATTACACAGAAAAGGTTTAAACAAAACAAGAGTAGCCAACTGTCTTCAAAATCTTAAATCAAAAGGTTTGATAAAAAAGTTGCCCGATAATAACTATATTGCCAATGACCTTATTTTAGAAGATGGAGATGATGTTAAATATGTGTACTCTATCGCACTTGACAGAGCAGGTGAACATCTTCGTTATAACTTTGATAAGCAATCATCTTATTTTGACTCATTTTGCCTTATCCTTTCTGAAACCGAGTTAAAAGCCATTAAACAAATCCTAACCGAGACAAAAGGTAAAATTGCCGAGTTAGTTAAAAGAAAAGGACCAAAATCTCTTATTGCCTTCTTAAATATGAATTTTTTTAGAGCAAGTTATTAATATAACACAACCTACTATACGCATTATGCGGATAGTAATATTAAAAAAAGATTGAATTTCTTTCACCTCCCCCAATTTACCTGATAAAAAGCTATCTGTTTTTGATTTTAAAAAAGAAGTAAAAAGGAGGTAGTAATGAAATTATTTAGAGCAATGGAGCTATTTAGAGTAATGAGTGTTTTGATATTTAGCACAACAATTCTGTATTTTTCAGGAATTATAAAAGCTGATTCCCCTGAAATTACAGGCTCATATGAAATTGACACCGAATATATTACTGGTACAATCGAAATTGTTCGAAAAGATAATAAACTCATATTGTCCTTAAACACAGCAAGCGGGATGAATGGTGATTTATGTGAGGGCAATTTTGAAATCAAACACCTTGCATCAGAGGATCCAAATTTATACTGGTCCACACTATCTAAAACTGACGCTAAGAATGGACAAACAGATCAAATATCTACAATTATCATTATAAAACAAAAGTCCAATGCAGACTCTGAAACTATTAATATTTCGCTCACCGGAGATCGAATCAACAGTGGAATCGATTGTGGGATCAGAGGTAATTACGAAGACACCTACACCAAAACTAAACCAACAAATAATACTCAATATTAAATATATAATATAACACGCGATGGGCGAAATCCGCACATCGCGTTAATATAACAATAAGCTTCCCATTTAAGTTCAAATTATGTAAAAGATTGAATATATGAAAACTGAGAAATATATTCAATCATTGTTAATTGTGATCATTTTTTTATTTGGGTTAAGAGGTACTTGGTTAAATAGCCAACCCACTCAAGCTCCTGCTTTATGGAGTTCTTTTATATCTCATGAAAATAGAAGAAATTTAGTATCCAGACATACGGCTACTCCAAGAGATGATCATCCTATAGTTGATATGATTGTGTTTTCTGTAAGCCAAGAACATAATAATCTGCCGAGACAAATCGCTCACTCAAGGCTATTTGTTCCTAACATAGATGAATACAACAATGTTATTGAAGAACTTAGAGGAGTTTTAGGTTCCCCTAATACATCTGATTGGCAAGGCGTTAAAATCAGTGGTCATAACTCCTATTTAGTATGGCACAAAGCATCTCCAGACAAAGCCTTTGTTGTAAAAGTAAATGGCGATTCTTCTGTTCAAAATAAAACAACCAATTCATTAAAAAGAAGTCATTGGATAACGGCTGCATTGGAAGGTGAATTTCCACAAAACCCAGAATTTCACTTTCTACCTGAAAGAACAGGTTTTGTTGGGTTTGGTGAAAAAACTGTTGGAAATATTATTAGAGATTTTCAAACCCCCTCAAAACTAACTCAAGAAGGACTTCAATTATGGCCAATGCATGCTTTTTTGGGTCTTTCAAGAGATGAAATGACAGAAAAAATCCAGCTTATAGATGCGTATTTAGCTCAAGATACACCGGACCATATTGCATTACAAAATTGTGTCTTTAGTAAACCAGTAATACAAGCAGCTGCGAGTAACGGATTGACGCCGTTAGCTTGGTTTCTTACAGAACTAATACCAAGACTGGCAAGAATACAAGCCGATTTACATTATAAAGCGGGAATACATGGTGGATATCACACACAAAACTTATTATTAGGCATAGATGATAATAACCACATTAGGACTACCTTAGCCAGAGATGCTCATGATCATATGTTCGATTTTGTTATTAGATTGGCAACAAGGAAACCTCTTTTTCCTGAATGGCTAACAGGAGAAAGACCAGCCAAAATAATCAATACTTACAACCAAGAAAGTATCGATGATCCTATGATAATTACTCCTGGCGGTTTTATGATGAGATATTTCGGACAATTATTATTTTTTGATATCTCAGGTATATACTCATCAGATATTGTACTAGCATTTTTAGATGCTTATGCAGCCAGAACAAAAGAATTAACCGGAGTAAACGTAAAAGTCAGCCGAACTGAACGAATCTTTTATAAAGTAAAACAAAGGCTATTGAATTTAAAAAAAAGATTAATACTTTTAAAAGAATTATATGAGATACTATTAAAAGAACCTTCTCTTGGTTTTGCAATAACAATTATAATTGAAAGGAGAGGAAAAGCAGTAGAAGACAAATTTTTAGGAGCTGGACGGTTTTTGAGAAGAGCTGTCAATCGCATTCATAGACAAGTAACCAAGAAACGTTTAGCAGATCTGTACTCCTCTCAGGATTATCGAGATGCTATTTCGAATAGGCAACAACCTAGTCCTATAGAAGGTAAAAGACTAGCAAATAGTTTTATTAAAAATTATAAAACAGGAGTTTGGCAAGTTATAGATCCTGGTTCTGATATAGATGTAATTATAAATAATTCATTTAAGGGACATTCATTTGCTCGTTTTGGCGATGCCATTTTGCTATTAAAAAGAAAGAAGATAGTTGCCATGGCTGTTGCGTCTGAAGAAGTAGTAACAGCAAACCCTTCGTTTCCATGTTCAGTTTTAAAAGAATCAAGAGTTAGGTTTTAATAGGATCAAGACAAGCTATACATTGGCAAATACTGTCCTTTAATAAATGCTTTTAAAGAACTCCCTTTTTCATCTATCAAAGTATTAGATTCATTCAACGGATTCATCTTGGAAAATAGTTCTTTATGTAATTGATTGATACTTTTGGCATTACAAATATCCTGACAAACAGGTGATAATCCCTCAACCAATTTCTGAAAATCAAAAGGTTTTAAAATAAAATTGCTGACGCCATGACTAATGAAAAACAAATGCTGGCTGGATTCATCATAGCCAGAAATTACTACAAACTTCTGATTCTTATTAATAGATTTTATTTTACTGATCATCTCTATCCCATTCATTTTGGGCATTTTAATATCAGTTATTACTAAATCATACTGAGTAGATTTATATTTTTCTAGTCCTTGTTCACCATCTGCGGCTACATCAACCGAACTAAATAACTCACATAACATCTCACAAGTTACAAACCTTACATCGGGATCATCTTCTACATATAATACTCGTAAGCCCTTAATTAAGTGCATATCTAATCTCCTTTCACTTTCCAGCGCACAATTCATTTTAAAACTAAAGATTAGATACAATATCATTGAGATTAAACAAATAGGGGAAACCCTGGTTTTATAGTAGGGAATTTCCTTAAAAGGAAAGTTGATGTTAACCATATTAACCATGCTACCATGTTAACCAAGGTTAACCAAGGTTAACCAAAAAATGTTAATCCGTATTAAAATCTACCTTAATCCCTAATAATATATCTTGTATTTCTTCTTCGCCAAGTGATTCGATAATTTTTTTGGCTTGATTGGGTAGTAATACCAGTCCTTTTTTATTACTAGTAGCCAGAAGAGTTAATATAACTGGAAAAGCTAATTGTCGATCCACGCTCCATTCTTTTTTCATAAAACCTGAAATCCAGATTGCTTTTTCCTCTGGATTTAAACTCGGAGGCAAATCCTCCTTAAAAGGCCACTGAGATTTTTGCTTCTCATGTTTTGCTTGGGAACCAGTAAATTGACCGATAGCAGCTCTTGCTGCGTTAATACCTTTAACACCATAAAGAAATGAAGAATAAAGTAAAACTGCCTGCAATTGACCCAATCCTGGAGTAAGTCCCCATGGACCTATAATTCCAAACCCAGACGCTAAAGTGGTAAACGAAAAAGGTGTTGCAAATAAAAAAGCTGATGTTAAGGCTACACATCGTGCTACTATAGGAGCGAATCCTTGTTTTAATAAGGGAACCGTAAAAAAGTCAGCCTTTTTTAATACCGCAATAGTGGTTTTTCGCCAATAACGCACAAACAGATTAGGTCGTTCGGTAATTCTATAGACTAAACTATATGCCTGTTTTAAAGGCATATCTGTAGTATCCATTAAAGTTTGAATTAGATCCATCCGTTGAGCATCAGAAATTAATCGTGATTTTTTCTCACCATCCAGGTTTTCAAATCGATGAAAAGCTTCAGTGATTCTAAGAAGACGCTTTTTAGTTCTTTGATTAATACGTTTAGCTAATCTAACTTCACGTCTGGATAATCGAGCTTCACGCTTAGCTGATGTATCTTCATGTCTGGCAAATCTATATTCATATCTGGTTAGTATATTTTCACGCCCGGCTAACCTAGCTTCATCACTTTGTAAAGCGGTTCTAACCATAAAAGTATTTTGTACCAACAGTGCCAACAATTCTTGAGCATTTGCCCTGTCATCAACTTCATGGCAAATTTCGGCAAATAAAGGCGTAAATATACCTATAGTAGGTATAAATAAATAAAGACTCGTAAACCTCGCAAAATAAATCATATAAGCGCTTATTAACCATATAAATGCAATTAAATAAAGATAAATTAAATAATAACTAAAGAAATAATAATTTGAAAATAAATTTCACACGTTATTATTATGATTAATTTTATTTTTGAAACGATCAAAAGGGCGATATTTTTTTACCGCCCTTTTGATCTATTTACGTGAGTAGTAGTACTTCGTAAGTTGGCCTGACTTTCTTTGGCGCCATAGCTTTTTGTATTTCCATTATGCAGATCCAGAGCTACTTTCAAAGCATGTTCAGAGCTTAACAAATACTCACATTACGGTGTAAGTGACTAAACTAGCCGGTGCCTTTAAAATCGTTTTTTTAATCAAAGCACTAAATAATCCAACTTCATTAGCTAGACCAATACCCAACGAAATTACTAAAACCAAGCCCAAAGGAGCAAATTTAGTAAAATTACTAACCATAGATGTCAGCATATAAGCAATACCATCTCGTGATAATAAACTTTTAACCAAAATTAAATTTCCCGTTCTAGGATGTAATACACTGGCTTCAAAATGATTAAAAATTACGGATAAAAAAATTACGCTAATAGTTAAATAGATAAAAAGAAAAAAAGGTACAGGTAATTTATTACCTATTCTCTCAATGAGACACCATATTCTATTTAATCGAATGTGAAATTTATGGCAATTGTAAATCTCACGGTTAAACTGATTATCTATATGATTATCAATCTGATTCTGATTATTGATTTGATCATCTATTTTAGAATCAATTTGTTGACTCATTTATAAAACAGACCTTAAGTTTTTTGCTTTTTAACTTATTAGCTTATTAGCTTATTAGAGATACAACTTCTTGTAAGGTACACTTTTTTTGCTGGCTGGTTTTCATATCTTTCAGTTGAACAACATTTTCGTTCATCTCATCAGTACCTACCACCAAAACATAAGGAATATTTTTTTGATTAGCGTATTTCAATTGTTTTTTTAACTTATCTTCCTCAGGCAAATAAACTTCAACCTTAAGAGATTCCTTGCGTAAAGAATTAGCAATATCATGGCCATATTGGCGAACCTCCTGGTCGGCAAAACACACCAATACCTCAGTTACAGGATCTATATCTGGTATCAAAGAATGTGTTTCTAAAAAATGGGTCAAGGTCACATCCCCAGCTCCAAACCCTACTCCGGAAAGTGATGTTTTTTGAAATAAAGAAATTAACTCATCATAACGTCCACCACCAAATAAAGCTCGATTATTATCGGGATGCTTATCAAATATTTCAAATACCGTGCCGGTATAATAATCCAATCCACGCATTACTCCCAAGTTTAATTCACAGTAAGGAGTTAAACCTCTTTCCTCTAGGCGAGCAAAAAGATCCTGCAATTGCTTTAATCCTTTAGATTTAGATTCAAATTCAGATTCAGATTCTCCGGACGAAAAGCAATTTTTTAGGTCATCTATTTTACTAGTTAAAAACTTATTTAACCCATCAATTTGTTCACTATTTAAACCGACTTCTTGCAATTCACGATCAAATTCTTGTTGATTGATTTTAAGATGTTTATCAATAATCCTGGCCGCACCCGCTATCTGATCAGAAGTTAATTGCAATTCATAGACCAAAAAATCATTCATTAAATGCCGATTATTAATATAAATTACAAACATGGATTCATCGGCTCCTAAAGCTCGCATCACAGATACCGCTATATCTAATATTTCCACTTCAGCCGATAAAGAATCCGTACCTAAGTGATCCACATTCAATTGCCAATGTTCTCTAAGTCTCCCTCTCTGGGGTCTTTCATAACGCCACAAATTAGGGGTAGAATACCAACGGATAGGTTTGGGAATCTCCTGTATTCGACCCGCAACCATCCTGGCTAAAGTTGGAGTCATCTCAGGTCGAATTACTACTTTTCGTCCTCCGCGATCTATAAAATGGTATAATTGTTCATTTACCAGTTCTTCACCACTTTTGGCGGCATAAACTTCAAAAGTCTCTAACATCGGTCCATTGTATTGCTCATAACCAAACTGTTCCACTACAGCAGTCATAGTGGCAAAAATCCATTTGTGAAGAGCCATCTCTTTTGGATAAAAATCTCGAGCCCCTTTATAAGGCTTAACTCCCAATACTGTTTTCATCAAAAACACCTCGCTTCAACCGTTGAAACCTCTTTGCGTAAATTTACTTATAGCAGTGAAATTAAATACAAACAAGATGAAATTAAGACGAAATTAAGATGATTTTAAGACTATACTAAAATGATATCAAAATGAATATTGTTGCTTCTTTTAGCTGGCTTTACGCTGCTGACCATAAATCTGAGGTATAAAGATAGTAAAAGTAGTTCCTTGGTTTAAAATAGTTACAATCGAGATAGTACCTCCTAACTCATCAACACAATTTTTTACAGCAGCCATACCCACTCCCCGACCAGATACGGTAGAAACACTCTGACTAGTTGAGAATCCAGGATGAAAAATTAATTCTAATTTCTTCTTATCGCTATAGTTTTTTATTTCAGATTCAGTAACAATACCTTTTTCCACTGCTTTAACGGCTATTTGTTCAGCATCGATACCTTCACCATCATCAGAATATTTTATATATAAACCATACTGTTTTTTATGAAATTCGAGGGAAATCATGGCCTTCTCTGGCTTACCACCCCTCTTATCAAAAGGTTCGATCCCATGATCGATGGAATTTCGTACCAGATGAGACAAATTTCGTAATACCGGACTCATTTTTTCTGGATCTACCCGAATGTGACCACCGGTAATTACCATTTCCGCCAATTTAGCAGAGTTTTGGGCCAATCTCTCTACCATAGTCGGTAAAGATCCAACCAGATTGGCAATTTCGATATTATCTGCCTCATCAATAAATTGATAAACTAATTTACTCATTTCTTGCAAACTATCACATTGATCAAGCTGATACTTTAGTTCAAGTAGTTCCGATTCCCGAAGGATAATATCTTTCTCTTCTTCTTGGGCAAAACTCATTTTGAGCATACTATAATTATGCGATAAATATTCAATAAATTTTTCTTTAATTTTATCCAGGTCAACAAGTTCTATTTTATCCTTTTCCTCAATATCATGTATTAAATTTACAATATCATCCAGTTTATAACCACCGGCATTACCTTTTATAGTGTGAATTTCTGATCTGACATTATTCTGATCTCCTTGTGCCAGATTTCTTTTAGCCAGCTCAATATTATGACGGGAATCATTAATAAAATGGACAAAATAATCTTTGTTTCTTAGAATATCCAAAAGTCGTAAATTTAACTCATTTTCTCTTTGTATCTTTTCTTGTAGAGTAATATCGATAATAGTAAACATAATGTGATGGGTGGTATCCTTTTCATCATGTAAGGCGCTTCCTTTAATGCTAAAGGTTCTTTCTCCAATAGAAAACCTTTCAGGCACCTGACTCAATGCTGTATCTACCGGCAAGAAACCCTCAAATACCTGTCCATACATAATCATAAAATGATCTGCTTCCTCAGGTCCTAACTGCATTGCTTCTGTTAATTTCATACCTTCAAGATCATCCCGCTTAAAGATGTCATGACAGGATTTAGTATATGCTGGTTGAATAACCGTTTCCCCATTACAAATTAGAAATCCCGATTGAACATTGTCAAGAATGGCCCTAATGGCTTTAGTTCGTTCATCAACTAACATCTCTAACTTTTCAACCAAATCCTCTAAATCCTTTTGGGCCTTTATGAGTTCCCTATTCACAATTTCAAATTGTTTGGCTTTTTCGTTAGTCGAGGCTAGTTTTTCGGATAATACTTTATTAAAAATCCGATAAAGAGTGTGTTGAACCGGGCTTATTTTGATATCATCATCCGCATCAAATTCGGTAACATCAATACAGATTAACTCAACATCCTTATCAGCTTTGACCGTAGCTGAACATGGCTTATTAGTAATGACACTCATTTCACCGATGAGGTCACCTTTTTGTTTTAAAGTAGCAATATACTCTCCATCAGCATAAACTAAGAGAGTTCCTTTTATTAATATATATATGTCCTTGTTCTTTTGCCCTTGAACCAATATCTCCTCTCCTGGTTTACAGGAGATCTTCTTAGCTACTGGTAAAAGATTTTTAATTAAATTTTCGGGAATAAAACTAGCCGTTTTGGCCGAAGATTTAAAATAAGAAACTAGTTCCTTATTTTCAGAAAAATATTGTTCTTCTGAATTACTCTCGTTGATAATTTTTTTTGGTTGCTTATCAGGACTCATTTTGAAACCTAATTATACCTACCCCAATTGTATTATCTCACGATATGACTAATTTGACTATAAAAAATAATGATAAGGAAATACTTTTAGATATTTCTTGTAAAAAGCGCTAAAAATAATCCATCGGTCCCATGAATATGGGGCATTAATTGAACTTGATGACCAGTTATAGCTTGTAACGATTCGATCCAAAGAGGATGTTCTTGCTTGATGAGTTCAGGTTGAAACATTTTTTGTTGTTCTAAAAAACTGCATGCTACTTCCTCATTTTCCACGGGAAATATACTACAAGTTACGTAGGCCAACAAACCACCAGGTTTCACGTATTGACTATATTCTTGTAGTATAGTCTTTTGTTCATCAGCTATTTTTTTTATTTCGGAAAGGGAAAAAGTATAACGGAGATCAGGCCGCCTTCTAATCGTTCCACTCAGGGAACATGGAGCATCAACCAATACTCGATCAAATTTTGCTACCATCTCAAGTTTCTTAAATTGTTTTAAATCGTAATAGGTGGCAATCTCAACTCCTTGTTTATTACAACGTCTCAGAAATTCATTTTTAGTTTTTGTTCTTTTATCAACCGCTACAATTTGCCCCTTATTATCCATCAGGTCAGCCATAACTAGTGTCTTACCACCTGATCCAGTGCAAGCATCTAAAACAAGTTCTCCCGGTTGGGGATCCAATATCATGCATACTATCTGGCTAGCCTCATCCTGAATATCTAACCAACCATCACGAAAAGACTTTAGAGAATAAATATCCACATTAGTATCAAAACATCTGGCTAAACTAGAAATTTTACCTTTTTTAAAAGAAGTTGAAGTATCTTCAGAGATAACAGGAAGAGAAGTCGATTTTGATCTTTTTCTAATTAACTCTTTTTCCACCTGAAGTTGTTTTTCTTTATTCTTAGGTAAACGAACAACCACTTTAGCTTTTTGATTAAAAGCACGATAAATTGACTCAATCTCCCGATCGGAATACTTTGGATTTAACGATTCGTACATAACGTCCGGCATTGAATAATTTATACTAATTCTCTGCCTATAAGATTTTATCTGTTCAAGCCCAGGTTGAATGGGTTGATTACTTTCTGATTGAACAGAAAGTAATTTATCAAAAACAGATAAAAGAAGACTAAAATTCTTTTGCATCTTGATATCATGAGATGGCAACAACTCTAAGCTTTTAAACCAATAGATAGTATCAGAAATTTTTTCTCCATTACCTAATAAATATATAGCAACTTTATAAATCCAGGTTTTTTCTGTTTTTAAAACACCTTCTTTAACACCCAATTGCTCTAAACTCTGGGTAATGATCCATTCATAATAAAGATTGTTACGAGTAATATGGTACAACAGTTCCTTAATATCTCTTAATCCAGAACTTCCTAATCGCATTTGTTTACCAAAACGACCTAATCGTAATTCCAGTTGTTCTAACTGGTTTTGCTCTAAATATTGAATAGCTAATTTGACGTATTTCATAACATCTTATTCCACAGTTGTGGTCGCACTGTTTTCTCAAGAACAATGCTAACAACACGAACATCTAGGCTATCTTATAACAAAGTTACAAATAATATAGAAATAAATTAATATTTATGCTAAATATCAAAAAAATCATTGCAATAAAGACATTTTCACCCTTTTATTTCAATACCTTATGGGCATACATGACTTAGCTGTCGAGAAAATAACTAACCTGTTAGTCAAAACTTCTGGCATCAACTGGCGGCAATACCTGAACAAGGCATACAAGTAAAGACATCCCTTGTTATAGTTCCCAGCGCACAATAGTTAATCGCCCATAAAACTAGTTATATAAATACAAACATTAATATATTTCCAAAGATTAACTATGATTGAATCAATATTTTTACATAATAAAAAATATATTGATTAATTATAATTTTTATGCATATATACGCCCATAGAAATGCCAAAAAATGAACGAAAATTTTTAAAAAGGAGTTCCGCTATGAAAAAGGCAATGTTTTCTATTTTAACAATTACTATTTTATTTACCGCGGTTAATGTTTTTGCCGCAACGTATAATGCTAACGGTCGCTGGCACGGATCGTCTCCCGATCTTAGAATAAGCAGACCCGATTGCCAAGTTCAAAAAAACATGCGTCTATTGGTGGAGATCAGCCAATGGGGTGGTAATGATGCCTCAATTAGTATTAATGGAATCACCACTAATGGCAGAGTTTCTGGTAGTACTTATAGCTTCCAAACAAATCAACACTATCAAGGTGTAAACCACGTTATGCGAGGATCATTCACTTTATCTTCTAAAGATTCTGGGCGAGGATCCTTTTCCTGGAGATTGAGCAATAATCAAGGAACCTGTTACGTCAACGGAAACATAGTACTTACTAAGTCCTCTATTAGAAGTCCAACTGCCTTCAGAGATGATGATGATTAATCAACTTGAGACACTCAATTAGCAGGTATTTACCAATCATAATAGATTGCGCCGAAATTGGTTTTTCAGCGCAATCTATATTTAAGTTCAAGCTTATCAGCATAATATTGGGCAAAGAAAAAAATACTTAATTTTTTCTATTTTAAGCCGATAGAGTTTTAATGAATGAAGAAATCAATATTTTTTCTCATTATTATAATTCACCGAAAGAAAAAGCCATTGTCATTATATCTCACGGTCTATTGGAACATAGTGGCAGATACAATGATTTAATTCAATACTTCTTACCTCTGGGTTATTCCTTTCAGGTATACGATTTAAGGGGTCACGGCCAATCGGGAGGTAAAAGGGGACATATTGAAGTTTTTGATCAGTATGCTGAAGATCTAAATCAAATTGTGGAGCAAGTTTCTGAAAAACACCCATCTGTCGACTTGTTTTTAGTAGGCCATAGTATGGGAGCTCTAATAAATTTATTCTACGCTGTCAATTATAAGCCACCAACTAGTGTAAAGGGCTTAATATTTTCAGGACCTTCATTCACCTTAGC
>CAZJDM010000044.1:0-28412 GCA_964544765.1 uncultured bacterium | reverse complement strand
TTTGTTGTTTTTGTACTTTTGGCAATAGCTTCTACTAATTCTGCTTTGTTCATACCTAATTCTCCTTTTTAGTTAGCAATAAACGCAAATAAATTAATCTACTAAGATAACCTGAAAGAATGATGACATAATTCTTTCACTATGTCTATAATTTTTCAATCATTTGTAAAATTAGAGTACCCGAGTTAACCAAAGACTTATATGAATATACCCAGCTATTTATATGATTAAGGAGTAACAATCTCCACAAAACTCTTACGAACCCAACCTTTTCCATCTTTATTTCGCAATTCGATCCTTACCCCACCGTTCAAACGATCTTTTACAATAAATTCAGCCCCTTCATGCAAAGAAAACAGCGTTACACTATCAACTCCAAGACCAGACTGAACCGAAACCTCGGGATTAATAACTACACCCTCTATTGGTTTAGCTAAGGGACCATAAAATAAAAATAATCCAACAAGGTAAAAGGTGGTTACTATCAAGGATAGAGCTACTGGTATAGCAAAATATTCTCTATTTCGAACAAAAACCTTACGTAATAATAGAAAAATAAACAACACGCTTAAAATCAGAGACCCCCCCCATAACAGCTCCTTGGAATTAAACCATTTTAACCAGAAAAATATATATTGCCAAATTGAAGGTGGATCAGTATAGGAAAGTTGATCTTCAACTTTTTTTCGAGCGTTATTTAAGTTAGCTAAAGCATCAGCATTACGCGGTTGATAGTATAATGCCCTCTTAAAATTTAAAATGGCTTTTCCTATCTCTCCCTTTCGATAATAACAATAGCCCAAATTATAATAAAGATAACCATTATGAGTATCTGTTTGTAATAGCTGATTATATTGCTTAATAGCTTCATCATACTGAGCATTTTTTGCCAACTCATTGGCCTTATAAAATAAGGACTCATTGCTCATCAATGATTTAGTAACAAAAAATATTAAATAAAAAATAATCCAAATATATTTAATAAATCTAGTATATCTAATACATCTAATAGATCCAAAATATCTACTAACCATACTCCCCAAACTCTCTCAACCTAATGAGCCATATCTATGAAAAATAAAAAATTATTTTTCCATTTTTAAAGATTTAACTCGGTTTAAATCAGTTAAAAGTTGTAAACTGCGATCAATAATTTGATCCACATCTTCTATTGAATTAGATGCTCCATACAACGCCATCTCAGCTTTTTGCAAAATATCAATTGTTCCTCTAACCACCTCAGGCGATACACCTTTTTGCTCCAGAACGACTTTAATTTCACTTGATGTTTGTGCCGAAACATGTTCTCCAAGTCTTTCACCCAAGAAAGAACGAAATATATCCGCTATACGAGCTAATACATCTTTCTCCTTATCCTCACCCTTCTCGCCCTTCTTGCTCTTCTTGCTCTTCTTACTTTTTATACTATCCTTGCTATCGCTACCCTTTAAATTTTTCAAATCATTTAACGCTTTGAACCACTTTTTATATGCTTTATTGCTGATTATTCCCTTTTCATTATCATGTAAAAACCGCATTCTTCTTTGATAGAAAAATAATCCTAAATACAATAAAAACAATGATAAAGGCAAAGAAGCCTGCAAAAGAGCTACACTGATTGTCAATTTCTGATCAGATAAAGCATCACTTCTTTCGTATATTGGTAAGATATCATCTTGGATCAATTTAATCTTTCTTTTTAGTCCAGTACTTCTTCCCCCTTCAACCACAGCAAGATCCTCCTTATCTCCAGGGTTAACTTGCAAGGTAACCTGCTGCGTTTTGGCCCTTCTATATGATCGAGAATCAGTATCGAAATAGTCAATGCCAAAAGGAGGAATATTAATCATCCCTTGTTTGGTAGGTACAATTGCTAATTTGAATATCTTTTGGGAATATATCTGATTATTATTGACTGTCATGTCATAACTGGGTTTATCTTCATAAATTTTATAATTAATTGAAGAAGGTAATGACGGTAGTAAGATACCCTCTAGATCGGTATTAGCAGTAGCAGTTATTGTAATTGTCAATGAATCTCCAACCCTTATAACATTCCGATCAAATTTGGCTCTCAAAGAAACTTTACCTACCAGATTCAAAAAGCCTTTAGGTTTACCAGACAATGGAAGTTCTCTAACATTAAGATTTAACTTTTCTGCACGTAAACGTATTTTTTTTCTCTGAGCAAAAAAAGAGTCATTAAAAAATGGATCATTGAAAAAACCACCAAAACCAGATCTGCCCCGTTTTCTCTGTCCTTTTTGCTTTTCCATAATATAGGTGGTAATTTCAGCAGAATCTAGAGCTATTTTACCACTCTTTTGAGGAATCAAAATGCGATTGACCTCAATAACATTATATCTTCTGCCATTAATAACCTTGGTGAAGTTTTTATTTTTCTTGATGTCTTGTTTTTTAAAGCCGTTATAACTGGGTTCCTTTAATTCAGCATCACTAAATCTGATTACCGAAAATAATGACACGGTATAAACAATTTGTTGCCCTATATATGGTGAAGGATTAGATGCCTTAGCTGTTAAATAGATATCTTTTTGCGTTCCTGGTTGTTTTCTGATGATGGCCTTATCTACATTAACTAGTATGGGTTGAGTATTATATATTCTACCTTGATACCTCATTTTTAAGGATGGAACCTTTGACTTACCCTCCTTTAGAGGTGACAAAGTTAAAATAATATTTTTACTGCGCTGAACGGCCCCATTGATTATTTTTACTTGAGTAGATTGATTTTGAGAAATAATTTCAAAATCTTTTATGGTGTTAAGATCAAGTTCTGCACTCCCACTTATCCCAGATATTTCGACAGTCAATTGAAAATAATCATCAGTTGTTCCTCTTGTTTTATCGATACTGCTTACAATACTAACATTCTCGGCCCAGACATCAGGCTGATATAAAAATACTCTAACAAAAAATAACATAACCATCTTAATCATATATATCACCAATCTTTACCTGATTGATATCGATCTCCGTAAATTTTTCGCAATTTTTGTTTAGTATACTTCTTTCTATCCTCTTTAATTGCATTCAACAATTTCTGTGCCTCAGCATCAGAAAGTTTTTTAACCTTGGCTGCCTTTCCTTGACCATCTTTTTTATCTAGATCCTTTTGATCCTTTTTCATAGCAGCGGCGGCTCCCTCTTCTTTTTTATCTTTCTTTTGCTCATCTTTCTTACCTTCACCAGACTTATATTGGTCCTGTTTTTGAGCTTGCTGGGGCTTTTGTTGCTGCTGTTGTTCACCCTGCTGTTGTCCTTCTTGTTGCTTTTGCCCCTGTTGTTCTTGCTTTTGCCCTTGTTGTCCCTGCTGTCCTTGCTGTCCTTGCTGTCCCTGCTGTTTTTTTTGCCTTTTAGCATTTTCTTTAATTCTACGTTTGATTTCTTCTTTCACATACTCATAATTAAAGCGAGCATCATCATCATTGGGATTTAATTCTAATGCTTTCTCGTACCATTTTAAAGCATCATTTAATTGACCTTGCCGATAACTGGTATTACCCAAATTATAATAAGACTGTTCTTTCAACTGTGGATCCGGACTCTCGGCAGCTGATAAAAACATTTTTTGAGCTTCAGCATAATTCTGTTTTTTAAAATAAGTGTTACCCAAATTAAACTTTATCTTAAAGTCTTTCGGATTATCAATACCGGCATCTAAATAATTTTGTAACGCAGCATCATAATCACCCTGTTTATAATTATCGTCAGCATTTCGGGAAGTTTCAAAAAAGGGAATCTCCCAAGCATATATATTGTTGGAGTTATAAAATAAAATAAAACATATCCATATCATCAAAATCACAGATGGTCCTACTCGATTAAAAGAAAATAAGCCATTTTTCTCTGAAGATCGTTCGCTAATAAAGGTTTCTAACAAGAGGAATAAAATAGCCAACATAACGAACCACTGAAATCTTTCCTCCCATCGCTTACGACGAGTACTCTTAAGCTCTCCCTCGGTTAATTTTTTTTGAATTTCCATTTGATATATTTTTTCCAGATCCAGATCACCTGTAACCGACCTAACATATACACCACCGGTCTCCAAAGCTATTTTTTGCAAAGTGGTTTCATCAATAGTGGTCAAAATCATATTTCCTTTACTATCTTTACGAAACCCGCCATTTCCTGAAGAATCTGGGATCGGTGCCCCTTCTTCCCTTCCTATACCAATGGTATATATGGTTATACCCAGCTTCTTTGCTTCTTTAGCGGCTTCTATAGGCTCAGAAAGATGATCCTCTCCATCAGTTATCAAAATTATAGCCTTAGAATAATTCTTTTTATGATCAAATGACTTGGTGGCTAAACGAATAGCTTCACCGATCGCTGTACCCTTGACCGGAATTAAATCAGGCTCCAAATGATCTAAGAAAATTGATACGGCCCCATAATCAAGAGTTACCGGACATTGCAAAAAAGGCACCCCAGCAAAAGCAACCAAACCGACCCTATCTCCTTCAACTATTTGCAGCAAATCTTTAATTTTCCTTTTAGCCCTTTCCAAACGATTGGGCTTAATATCTTGAGCTAACATACTATCTGAAACATCCAAGGCAACTATAATATCAATACCTTTCCGTTGAATTTCTTCCCATTTAAATCCCCATCTGGGTCTGGTCATGGCTAAAATGGCAAATAAGAAAACGTGAATCAGGCAGATTACTTTGAGCCTTCTTCTTCTTAAATTGTAACCACCTGTAAGCCTTTTAAATATCTCCTGATCGGCAAATTTTTTAATTAGGAGCCTTTTTTTTCGGGCGGACCAATATAAGAATAGAATTATTAAGGGAATGATCCATAGTAATAAAAAATATTCTATATTGACAAATTTCATCTATAATACTCTCACTTATCTATACCACCTTCATTTATCTGTACTATACACTCTCACTTATCATACGACTTCACTTATCTATACACTCTCACTTACCATACATCTTAACCTATCTATGCTCCCTCACTTAAGGTAAAGTTCTAAATCGGGTATTTAACAATACTAGTTCAAATAATAATAATATCAGCGCCGCTATCACAAAGGGCATATAAAGCTCATTGTACTCTACATGTTCCTTCATTTTAATTTCTGTTTTTTCTAGACGATCAATTTCTTCATAAATTTTAGACAACTCCTCGGTAGCCGTTGCCCTATAATACTTCCCTCCGGTCATATTAGCAATTTTTAATAATAGGTCTTCATCTATATCCACCTGTTGATACATTAAATTTCTACCAAAAGGCGTATTCACTAAAAAAGGAGCTTTTCCCCTAGAACCTGCTCCAATTGTATATACCTTGATATTATATTTAGCTGCCAATTCAGCGCTGGTCTCAGGATCAATTTTACCCGCGTTATTGCGACCATCAGTCAAAAGTATGACTATCTTACTCTTGGCTTTTATATCTTTTAATCTAGCTACACTGGTAGCAAGCGCTGATCCGATCGCTGTCCCTCCCTCACCAGCGCTACCGATCTCTACTTCCTTTAAAAAGGACAACACGACACCATGATCGAGAGTCAAAGGGCATTGAGTAAATGCTTGCTCTCCAAACACTACCATACCCAGCCTATCAGCTTGTCTTTTGCTGATAAAATCAGCAACTACTTTCTTAACAACGTACAATCTCGTTTGTCGATCGCCATCGAAAATAAAATCCAGAGCCTTCATACTCCCAGATGTATCAATCGCGACAATAATATCGACACCCTCACTAATAACCTCAACCGATTTACGCCCAAACTGAGGTCTGGCAAGCGCTACAACTAGTAACATAAACGCGCCTATACGAAGTAAGGGTATAAGATTTCTTAATAAAGTAGCTTTGGATTTAGGAATATTTTTTAAATTTTTAATAGTAGAAAACCGGATCCGAGTAAGCGGCTTTCTAAAGTAATATTGATAGGCTATTAACGGCGCCAGCAATAATAATAAAAGAAAGTATAAATTTCCAAATTCAAAACTCAAAAACACACCTCTAATTCTTTTGATTCTTTTACTTTGTCCAATTCCTCATGTTGTTCCCCCAACTCTTCTTACTCCTCCAACTCTTCTTACTCCTCCAACTCTTCTTGCTCCTCCAACTCTTCTTGCTCCTCCTGTTTCTCTTCCAAAGGAGATGTCTGCTCAATAAATTTATCTAAAAACTGTCCTGATTGGATAATATTATCAGCGGCAGGTTTCTCTTTGGCAAATTTCACCAAATCAGAATCAAAGAAAAAAGAAACAACCTCTTTTTTCAACGGTGAATCTAAATTTCTCAAACCTCTAATATCAACGGCCAACTCTTCGGCGGTTAGATCGGTAGCTTGGAAATTAAACCTTTCTTCTAGATATGATTTAAAAAGTTCACTAAGAGCAAAATAAAACTCTCGAATTTCCTCTAAAGTTGTTAGTTCTCTACTTCTAATTTCTTGTAAGATATCTTTAGCTCTATTATACAAACTAATCACTTCTACTTCTTCAATTTGACGTCTTTTACGAACCAACCAAATTGTCATAATTATAGTTATAACAATAAACAATAAAACCGTACTTACAATAATTACAAATTGGGTGGGAAACGGTTGAGCCAATATATCCTTGATATCTCTAATATCTTTAGGAGCATCTTCAGTGCTTAAAAAAGATTTTACCTCAATAAAAAGCTGAGTAGTTTCTTTGGTAATTGATTTTTTTTCATCAACACTGCTTTTAAATTCCATCTTTATGGGAGGTATTATATAACTACCTTCGATATCTGCTCGAAGAAAGTAGGTTTTTTTCAAAACTAATTTATCATCTATCTCATTTTGACTAAGATCAGTCACATTAGTGATTCTAAACCCAGATTTATTAAATATTTCACCTATCTCTGGTAACTCTAAATTTATACCTTTGTTAGTTGGATAAGTTAGAGAGTAGGTCAATTCCAATGTATCTTTAGTGGTCATCTGAACCTTATCAGCATGCATTTCGAATAGAATTTGATCCGTAGACGCAATATTAAAAATCTTGTCATCTTTGACGGCTGCAGCGTTAGATTTAGGTAAAATAGTATTGGTAATAGTTGCATTAGTATTATTAGTAGTAGTACTACTAATATTGGATTGAAATTGACTAGTAACCCCAGGTTGAAGTCGGGTGTCATTAGTAGTACTAAGTTCAGATTGAGTACTAGGTTGAGATTTGATAGCGGCATCAGAGTTATCTTGTAACTCTGCCAAAACCATCGAAGAAAATTTTATTAAAAAAACCAAATTTATCAGATAAATTAAAATATATTTAGCCATTGATCTTATATACACCGTATTACTTATAATACTATCTATTTATGCTATTACCTAATACCTATTACTTATACTTATTATCATTTAGATTGTACCTGTACATTTTCCGGAAAAAACTCCACCTTTTCGGTTTGAGCTGCCTCAATAATCAGGGCTTGATAAATTTCAGATAACTTCTGTCCCGAATATTTTTCACTAACTTCTTTTTGAACTTCTTTAAAAGGTTTATTGCCAAAACTCTGCTTATTAGCTTCATAAAAGTTTTTTAAATCCATGGGAGTTGGCTTAAAATCCGCCATCTTTTTCTGAATCATTTCTTGTAACAGTAGGCCTCTTTTTAAATCCTTAATTTTTTCCCTAAATTCTGGACGATCATCCATTCCCTGTCTAACAGCCTTCCTAAAAAGAACTGTTTCCGCTACATATTGCCTTAAAAAATTCTCGCGCCCCTGTTCAGTACTGAAGTTCTTAGCTATCTGATCGGGAAGTTTGGATATAGCTCGGTTTATCTCATTTTTAGTGATTTTCTGATTTCCTATCTGAGCAACAACAGCATCACCACTACTTATACCTTTATCAGTAGAGCCAGAATTATTACTGTCTTGGGCTTTGTTACCTAATTGAGTTCTTTTAGTAAGAGCATACCTAGCATCGGCAAATTTCTTGAGATTTTCTAAAGTAGCGATAATTTTTTTAGATAGATCTGCTTTCAACTGATCATCTTTATTCAAATGTTCACCAAAATACAACCAAGCAAGAGCCTTCTCATAATTTGAACGATTAAAAAATATATTGGCTAATTTAAAAGCAATTTTAACTTTTTCAACATCATCTAAAGAATTTTTTTCCAGATATTTTTCTAACCACCGAGCTGATTCCAGTTCTACTCCATTACCTGCCAACTTAAGAGCAACCTTCTTAACTATGTCGTCATTACTCGCTACTACTCTATTTGATTCAGTATTTTGTTTTACCGAAAACCATAAAACCACAATCAACAGAATCAGATTAATTAAAGAGATATATAATAGCGTTTTAGATTGTGGACGTTTGACTGCTTTCTTAGTTCTCTTTTCCTCGTTCAATATATTCATCAAAAAATCTCCAGAAACTTAACTTAACTTAACTAAACTAAACTAAACTATATTTATAATATTTTCTGATTACGATATATAAAAAATCTTTGAATTGGATCAATAAAGGGTTTATCGGTCCTAATCGGTATATGATCTATATCGCATTGCTTAAATAATTGTTCTAAATTTTGTTCATCTTCTTTTGCTGACCTATTAAACTGTTTACGTAAGGAAAGATCTGAAGTATCAACCAATATTACTTCACCAGTTTCAGCATCCTCTAACTCGATAAATCCAACATCAGGTAAAGATATTTCTCTTGGATCAGTTATAGAAACAGCTATTAAATCATGTTTATTATTACAAAGTTTTAATGATTGAGAAATATCAGTAGCCTGAAAATCACTAATTAAAAAACAAACGGCTTTATGTTTTATTACTTTAATCAGATATTCAATAGCCGAAGGAATGTTAGTCTTTCCTGCTAGGGGTTCAATAGTCAAAATTTCTTTGATCACCCGATAGATATGCGATCTACCTTTTTGAGGTGGAATAAATTTATCAATATGATCAGAAAAAACAATTAAACCGACTTTATCATTATTCTTAATAGCAGTATAAGCAAATACCGCTGCTATCTCCGCCGCCAATTCATTTTTAAACTTACTTACTGACCCAAATTGCCCTGAAGAGCTTAGATCAACTAATATAATAACTGTCAGTTCTCGTTCCTCTCGATATTGCTTAACAAAAGGGGAGTTCATTCGTGCCGAAACGTTCCAATCAATGGTTCGAATATCATCTCCGGGTAAATATTCTCTAACTTCCTCAAATTCCATTCCTCTACCACGAAAAGCACTTTGGTAATTCCCTGCCATTACTTCGTTGACTAACCGGCTGGTACGAATTTGAATCAATTTTATTTGTTTAATTAATTCTGCTGACAGCATATATTCCTCATAATAAATCCTATAAACTACTCATAGTAAAATTGCCCGGTATACTATGCTTCTTAAATAAAATATAATACTAAAATTATGGCACATCTATATGACTTAGAACATCCTGAACAATGTTATCAGTAGTATAACCCTCAGCTTCAGCTTCATAGGTCATAATAATTCTGTGTCTCAAAACATCAGGAGCAATTGTCTTTATATCCTGTGGTGTAACATAACCCCGTCCATTCATAAAAGCATACACTTTAGCTGCTTTTGCTAACCATATAGTTGCTCGTGGAGAAGCGCCATAGTAAATAAAATGCTTTAATTTCTCAATTTTATAAGCCATTGGATCACGAGTAGCAAAAACCAGATTAACTATATAAGTACGTATACGATCATCAACATATACTTTATCCGCCAGGTCTCTTAATCGAATTATATCCTCAGCATTTAGAACAGACTGGACATTATAAGTAAAAATTTTGGCCATGCGATTTACAATCTCAACTTCTTCATCCATAGTAGAATATGTTACATTCAACTTAAACATAAACCTATCTATTTGAGCCTCAGGAAGAGGGTAGGTACCTTCTTGTTCTAGTGGATTTTGGGTAGCCATCACTAAAAAAGGTTGGTCCAGTTGAAAAGTTTCATTACCAATAGTAACCTGTTTCTCCTGCATTGCTTCCAATAATGCACTTTGGACCTTGGATGGAGCACGATTGATTTCATCGGCTAAAATAATATTATGAAAAATAGGTCCTTTTTTTACGGCAAATTCGGCTGTTTTAGCATTATAAATTTGCGTTCCTATTATATCCGCTGGCAACATATCAGGAGTAAATTGAATCCGGCTAAAATCAAGATTAGTAGCATCACCCATAGCTCTCACAGCGGTGGTCTTTGCTAAACCCGGCACTCCCTCCACTAAAACATGTCCGTCAGCAAGAATACCTAATAATAAACGCTCAACCATATATCGTTGTCCAACTATCACCTTGCCGATCTCATCATAAATCTTAATCATGAATTGACCTTCAGCTTGAATTTGTTCTGTTAACTGTTGCATATTAGTTTCCATTGAATAAAACCCCTTAAATTGCAAATACTTAGTCTCTTTTAAACAAACAAAACCCTATTCTATTATCATATTTCAATACACATTAACCAGTTATTAATTTAAAATTAGAAAATTTTAATCTTGAATTGTGCGACCATGACTGTGGAAAAGTGAACAAGAAGAAGAATATTATTACGGAAAACCCATTGGAATACGATTGCTCAATGTATAATTAGGACTCTTTAAAGATAAAGATATACAAGCACCTGGCTGATGACCAGCTCGAATTGTTCGATGATTAGTGACAGCATTTCTAACAGCGTTTTGTATAGCTTCAATCACCGGACGTGAACTTGCTGTTTGTTGATAGAATGTATCTGTAAATAATTGTAACAATTTTACTTTATGTCTTAGCCGAATTCTGATATCCATTTGGGCTTCAATACTCTTTATTTCATTATTTAAATGAAGACCAATAATTCTGGTAAATTCCTGTTTGGTAGGATGAGAAAACGGCACTATTGCTTGCATTCGATCCAAGACAAATTCTGATACTCGATCCTGATTTAAAGCATTTCTAAAATCTTCATCAGAAAATCTATCGGTTTTTCTTAAATAATCGGTCCCCGCATTACTCGCTAGAAAAAATGATGTATTTCTAATATCTACCCGAACACTAGTTGATCTGAGTAGACCTTTGCCTTCTTTTACTCGATAGGTTCCTTTGTCTAGAGCTGCTAAAAAACTTTCTTGAATTTCAGGTCCTGTCTTCTCGAATTCATCTAAAAAGACAATAGTAAATGGATTCTTTCTAACACTTTTGGTAATTTCTTGGAATAGATCTTCTATGGATCTACCTGTTCCAATTCCATAATTATTCATGTTTATTCTAACAACCGGCAACTCCATAATGCGCCCATATTCAAGTACTAAATAAGTCTTGCCAAGACCTCTGTCTCCTGCCAAAAACACTCTAATTCTTGGCTTATCTCTGTCATTTAGCTGGTAATATGCCTGCCTGGTTTTTTCAATAATTACTTCTTTGGCCCTATTCTGACCAATTACAGCCTTATCTAATTCAGTCGATAAACGGTCTAGCTTTTTTCTTCTGAGTTCTGGATCAAATTCGGCCACATCTATTTGATACCTTTTAGAGGCAATTTCTAACACCCTTTGCCTATTAAAAAGCGTTGTATTCACATCTTCTGCGCTCTCACCTGTACTTACACCCGCACTTTCACTAGCCCTTTCGCTAGTACTATCCCGTTCAATCATTTCCCCACGAGCTATTGCAAACATTTCATCTATAAAATCAATAGATTTTCTGGGCTGAGTACCTATTGCATCATGTTTTTCTGTTATTGTTACAATTAGTTCCAATATTGGATCTTCAATAACTGGGTAATGATAACGACTGATCCACCCTTTAAGCATTTCAATAGTGTCTTCTCTTGTTGGAACGGGGCGATGTAATCGTATAAAACTAGAGTTGATCTCAGGTCTAGCAGCTATTTCACTGTTCCAATCTTCAACATTAGAAGTACCAATAACTCGGATTTCGCCATCAGCTAATTCCTGTTGTATTAGGGCCAATACATCACTACTTTGTGTACTACTACTTCCAGCTCCACTTAATGTATGAATATTATTTATAAATAAAATGCCGGGCCTAGCTTTCAAAGCTTCTTTAATAGCTTTAACTCTGAATTGTATTGTACCAATATACTTAATACCTGAAGTTAATGCTCCTCCATCTAAGAAGTAAACTGGGGTATCTTGAGGAAATTCTGGGAATTGACCTTGTACAAGTAGCCCAACAAAGGATCTGACAAATTCCGTGGTACCCGACCCAGATTCTCCCAAAACAACAACATTTCCTCTCTGTTGCTTAGTGAGTATGGTTCTAGTTCGTTCGATAAGATTAAGATCTTTTTGGTTAGGCTGAAAAAATCCCTTTTCTTCAATTTCCTCAGTTAAGTTGGGAACATTATTTTCCATCCATTCTATCGGGTTAATTGATTTTCCCTCTGGATCTGCTATTTTTCTATATGGCCTGGGAGTAAGGAATCTCAAAGTAGATTTACTATCAAAACCAGAATTTGATACTGTGACACTGCTGGGTTCACTTACTTTGAAAGAAGCTAGTTCTATATGCCTATCCAACTCATGAATCCTCAAAATACCTTCTTCGATTTTCAGTCTAAGGAAGCTCCAGCTTCTTCCCTCAAAGGTTAAATAGGACTTATCGCCTCTAAAAACATAGAAAATGCCTTTTGGATGGGAATTTTGAGGATTGTTACTTCTCAATGAAAATTTAATAACTAGATAATCTTCATTACGAGCAGTATCAGTTATGAATTCTGTTCTAAACTCCAGTGGACCTTGAGATTGACCATGTATAGCTTTTGCTGGTATCTCAAGCTGAATCGTTTCTCCATCTTGAAAAATAATTGATAAGGTCCGACCATGAACTACTCCGATCAAAGATAATTGATCGACACTTCTAACCATATGGACAGGATCACCCTCATACAATAATTTTGAGGTTTTTGGACCTCTTTGATTATCATCTGCGCTTTCTTTAGTAAAAAAACTGATAGTACTATTATTAGCTTCCGTATTATCACCCTCTATATAAACTATACTGGATCCATTTCGAAAAAAATAAACAAGGTCGTTGCCCTCAGCATTTATATAAGAACTATAAGTACTAATTATTATTAGGGAAAAAGCAAAATAACTAATAGTAATAAAATGATCTACTTTCAGTTTAGAAAGTTTAGAAAGTTTAAACAAAGAATATTCCTTTTAATCTTTAATTAAGCTACCAAGACAAAAGTTACTCACATATGATATAGTTATTACATTAATTTATATTATTTGACAAATAATATATTTTTATTATGTATATACAATTGCTTTTATATGCTTTATCATCTCGTTAATAAAATTAAGATGGTTCTATTATGAAAAAAGCTTATTTAATCTCCATCCTTCTAGTTTGCTGTCAATTAACCGCTGAAGGCTCATTTTCAATAAATTATTTTGAAATGGCTACCAAATTAGACATCCTATCCCAAACTTTTAATAGAGAAAATAATCAATCCTCTCGTCTTCAATTTGGACAGAGAACCCTAAATCAAATTAGAAACACCCAATTGTCATTAGACATACGTATTGCTAGCGCTTTATTTATATTAAGAAATACATTTTTACATAATCAATATAAGAGAGAAATACCATCTCTAACAAAATGGTTCACTCATGATGTGATACCCAATATAATATCACCGGCAACAAATATACCAACCAACCAACCAAGCCAAGCTAACCAAGAAACGATTTCCTATCTAGGATTGATTTTATTTCTAACCAATCCATTTCTTACTGATGCTGACTATACCGAATTACGAAATTTATTTTTTCGAAATGACAATCCAGATATATTGAGAGTATTATGCAATACAATCTTTAACCAACCAGGATTTGAAGCAAATGCTGTAATACCTATGTTTGAAGCCAGCGATAGATTACATAAACAAATAATTTTAAAAGTCATGAGTGATCGTAGAATTCATACTACTAGGGGTTCATTCGGCCATATTTGGAAAAATTCACTACAGAGTAATGACATTTATTTAATGGCCAGCACTATTTTTTATTTAGTTGAATACTTTGTGATGAGTGACATTTGGGAAAAACGTGTTATTTTTCCTGTTATTCTGCATTTAGGTGGTTTTGAAATATTAAGAAGGGCATTGAGCCTTAAAGAAAAATTTCCAATACCACTACAAGATGGGACAGAGAAAACATATCAACAATTCGCTGCTGAATGCGTATTATATCTTCAACTAGAAGCTCAGAGACTGCCTGCGTCGAATTTTAAAAATAAACTAAATGCAATATTTTCCCATCTCCACACTACCTGTACTTATTTACGTTTCTATAGACCTTAATTTTAAATTGTGCGACCATGACTGTGAAATAAACTATTAATATGATAGAGAATATAAAAGGATATAAATTGAAACAATCAGATTTTTTAATTGGAGTGGATACAGGAGGGACATTCACCGACCTATTATTGATTAAAAAGAATGTCTGGCAAAGCATCAAGGTTCCTTCAACACCTCACAATCCTTCTAAGGCTATCATTAATGGTCTTTCCCAATTAAATTTAAACTTAAATTTAAACCTCTCAAATAAAAAATTAAAGACAATAACTAAAGAAAATTCATTCAATCTTATCCATGGTTCCACTGTTGGAACTAATGCTTTTTTGGAGAAAAAAGGAGCCAAACTGGCTCTCATCACTACCAAGGGATTTACCGACATTCTTGAAATAGGTCGACAAAACCGGCGTGAGCTTTATAACATCAATGAAGAAAAACCTACTTCATTGGTCCCTGCAAAATTTCGTTATGGTATAAAAGAAAGATTGGACCACCAAGGCAAAACAATTACGTCAATTGATCTAGAGGAACTTAACCAGCTTAAGGATAAGATAAAAAAACATAAATTAGACGGAATTGCTGTTTGTCTACTATTCAGCTATGTTAATAAAAAGCATGAAAAAAAAATAAAAGAAATTTTTAGCGATTTATCAATCCCTCTTTTTTTATCTTCCGAAATTTTACCAGAATTTCGTGAGTTTGAGCGAACCTCAGCAACAGTAATCAATGCCTATATCTCTCCTAAAATGAAGGGATACTTACAATCTTTAGAAAAAAATGCTGGAGCCCATAAAATATTAATCATGCAGTCTAACGGAGGAGTGATCTCCACTAAGAAGGCATCAGAAGAGTCTATTCATACTCTGCTCTCCGGGCCTGCCGGAGGTGTTTCTGGCGCTTCTTATTATGGTAAAAAAGCACAATACAATAAAATAATAACTTTTGATATGGGAGGAACATCTACTGATGTCTCTTTAATTGATAAAAAGATCAAAATAACCACTTCCTTTGAATTGGAGGGAATGCCCTTGCCAATTCCCATGATTCCCATTCATACCGTAGGGGCTGGAGGTGGATCTATCGCGTGGGTAGATGAAGGAGGTTTATTAAGGGTGGGACCACAATCAGCAGGAGCTGATCCAGGTCCTGCTTGTTATGGAAAAGGCGAAGAAATCACCATTACTGACGCCCATTTATTTTTGGGGCGCCTTCCCGCAAGGTTTATTAGCTGGAAAAATGACCTTAAATAAACAAAGGACAAAACAAAAAATAAACCAATTGGCCCAAAGATTAAATATATCACCTCAACATTGCGCCGAAGGTATTTTACAAATTGCGAACACCCACATTGAAAATGCTATACGAGTCATTTCAACAGAAAAAGGATACGATCCTAGAGCTTTTGCTATGATTCCCTTTGGTGGAGCTGGAGGACTTCACGCTTGTGAAGTAGCTCGCAATCTGGGAATCAGAACTATAATTGTCCCTCCCAATCCAGGCGTTCTATCAGCTTTTGGCATGCTAGTATCTCCTACTATACGCTATTTTTCCAAAACTGTCTTATTAACAATTAAAAACTCAAGTGGTTCAAGGGGTTTAAGCGACTCAAGTAACTCAAACGACTCAAGCGACATCGAAAAAACTAACCAAAGACTGCATAAATTGTTCTTACCATTAATAAAAAAAGCTAAAAGAGAGTTTATCCAAGAAGGGTTACTCGATATGAGTATCGAAAGTCACAGACGAATAAAAAAGATCGATTACAAGGAGGAAAGGGTTTAATCAGAGAGTTCGAATTTTTATGTCCAACTGAAGTTACTCTTCTCACCGAAAGACGGGAAATTCCGCCCTATGGTTTAAAAGGTGGTCAACCAGGAAAATGTGGCCGCAACGAATTGTTATTATGTAATGGTAAAAGAAAAACCTTGCCCTCTAAAACTTCCTTTAAAGTAAATCCTGGTGAAAAAATAGCTATTCATACTCCCGGTGGAGGTAACATTGGTAAATAGTGGTAATAATATTGGTTAATAGTGGTGGAAATATTGGTTAATAATTGTGGTAATCCTGGTTAATATATTGCATATGTCTCAATAAAACAATAAATCGATAAGCTAAGGTCATCGAACTCACATAAAAATAAACTGTGTTTTTCTCTACTTCAACTGATACCCAGGGAACAAGACTGGCCGCTTCTGCTTCCATTGCCGTCCTAAAAGTAACTGAACACTCATAGTAGCCGGTTAGGAAGTCTTTGATATTTTTATCATGAGTAGGATGTTCAGATTTAACCGCAATTTTAGCGGCATTAAAAAATCGCTTTTCCACTTCTTGCGGATGAACCGCTCTAAGACAAGAAGATGTAAGTGAATTATTGGTAAAGACTACCTGACATGGGGGATGTTGGTCCTTGTATTGCAGGCCGAATTGTGAATCTCCAGATACCAAACTAACCCTGATATTATTCTCGGCCAAGGTATAAGTTAATAGTTCAACATCATTACATTCAAAACCATTAATTTCCACTCGCATATGGGCTGGTGAAAAAGAGAAATATGGTGATGTATCAACGGTTCTTTGGGTACCAATTCCAATTAAAAATGCCGTATTTATATGTTTTATACTTTCTATGCCGCATCCTGGGACGACACTTCCTTGAATAAGTTGAACTTCAGAAGGAAAATCCCCATGATTCAATAAGTTACCGTTCCATGTACGATCTCGCAAAAATACTTCCTTGACACCAGCATCTAAGGCTCCTTTAATAACGGCATTAACCTCCAAACTCAGCGATTCACTCAACCTGGAAACATCGTGTCCACCATTATATTGCCATTGATTGATACCATGGACACTCATACTGTCGGCTATAACTAAAAGCTTCATAGTTTGAGCTTATAGCACTGAAAATTATTCCAATCAATGATTAAGATGATTTATGGATAGTTAAAGGTAGTTAAAATTAACTTGAATTTAGCTTAATAGTAGTAATTCTTAGTAAGACACTTATGTCATACATTCCTTGCACTCCTTTTTAAAAGAAATTTTTAAATTGTATTAAAATCAAATTGTTACATACTCAATATTGTTAATTTATAACTTGTACAACGGCTTTTCTATTATTTATAGAACAATACTGTCCACAACCCTTACCAATAAGCCTTTTTATAAATATTTTTGTGTTTTTTTATTATTTAATAAAATATTAACAAACCATTATTAGACTTTTTAATAATTAGTTTAATAAATTTATATATATTTTAGATTAATTTAATTAAATATTATGTTTATTTGTGAAAAATTTAAAAAACGTTTAATAAACTTGACCATACTGGGATTTTTCCTTATTTTATTCATTAACAACTTTCTAACTGCCGAAATACGTATAAATCCACAAGTTGCTTGCCAGGATATGCTTGAAATATTTCATTTTTGGCCAATCCCAATAGTAAAACAAAAACGTTCTCCTCTGCCCGATGAAGTTTATAAAGCTGGAAAAACATACTCTTTGAACGATAAATTTCCACCCATTGAAGACATGCCAGAAGGAATTTATCTCTACATCATCGATACCAATTTAAATTTGGTTGTAAGCCGTTTAGTCTTAGAGGAAAACACCTGGGCTTCTCATCGGGCCTTATATAATAATTTAACCGAAGAATTGGGCTATTTTCCAAAAATTTTAGCTGGTGGAGAGTTTCATATTCTAAACGGAGGAGTTCAATATGTTAATAATCAATCTGGATCTTTTCCTAATAATCGTATAAATTTGTTTTTTTCCATAAATAGACTGATTCTTGCAGATCTTTACCTTTCACCAGATATTAAAATCGATGACGTTAGTAGCTCTGGAGGAACTCACTTTAATACTTATATTTATATTGATATAATAAAAGAGGTACAACAGGATATAATACTAAGAAGATATGTATATTATTTCAAAAAGATTTTTAAAACATTAAGTGAAAAATACCCTTCATCTATCCCTGGATGGGTGGACACAAGCCATCTTGAAACGAAATCCCACCGAAATTTCATTTTATTAAGTCAAACTCTAAATTTAATAGCTGAAGGTGGATTTATGTATGCTGTTTATAGACTGGATCAAAATGGTGTAATCAATAGAGCACTAAACATTATGAGTCAAGCGGCCGGCGTTCCTATTGACATTCATTTTGGCACCTCTAGAGTCACACCCACTAGGATCACTCTCGTAAACAACGACAACCTTCTTCCTTAATACTTTCATCATTACTAGCATTAATGGCCCTTCGAATCGTTCTTTCAGAGACATTACATAATTTAGAAGCCAGACTTATATCACCGTCGACCAACTTTAATCTCTCCATACAAAAATGGTTACCAACAATACCTTTCCATTTTTCTAAACAAAAACACTGATGACCTTCAATTTCTTGATCCAATTGTTTATAATCCTCCAGATCACTCTTTAAATAAGGAATCAATAGTCTAGGAGAAAAAGGTTTCTGTAGATTAGCCTTAATCTTTAAATCTGGGTGACCCAATAAGTTATGCTTCTCTTGGGCAAACGCGGAAATAATGTAAATATTGGTTAAGGTATTTTCTACCCTAAACTCTTTTAAATAGGACCAAGCTAGTTCTTTCTCCTTTACATCAAGACTTTTAGGCATGTTAATATCAACAAATACAGTACAATAAAAATTTTCCTTTAATTTAGTCTGCAAATCTTTAAAATTGGTAACAGCCTCTACTTTAAAACCGTTTAACTTTAGTTGACCGGAAATTATCTCCATAATTTCAATATCATCTTCTGCGACTAAACAATCAAAAGTTCTTTTTTTAATTCTCCTAAAATACTCTTTTTGAATACTCAAATTAACTAAGTCTTTTAAATCATTATTTAAATTTTGATTGGCTATTGCTAATCTTGCATTTAAAAGTTTAAACGTTTTTTGATCCAAGGCATTTAAATTTTCTAGATAAGACTGTGTTCCCATTAAACAACCCTTTCATAATTAAACAAAAATAAAGTCAAAAATAAACACACAAGGTTCTTAATAAATTACTATAAATTCTCTGCATAGAATCATATTTTGTAAAATTAATCATTAATAATTGTTATAATCATTAATATAGATAAAACCTGAATCTCGAGATGTTGATTTGACCTTGGGTAACCAAAGAAAATGGCCCAACCCCTTCTACTAAACCAAAGGGGATTTCAATAGTAATTTCATAATATGACTATAGTTGTCAAGCTTTCTTTTTATTTTATATTATAATAATAACAAACATTATGTATTAAAATTATATTATTATTATAATATTTTTTTAATCACTTATAATTCTTTACATTCCTAATTTAAAATATTTACTTGGGAATTAACTGGGCAATATTTCAAGAAAATGGGATTTTCCGATATTCAAATAATGAATTACTTTAAGCTACTTTAGGAGTAATCCTATAAACGTAAACGCTATAAGACCACCCCTTTATATATTATTCCATTTAACTTAGAGAACCAATGAATATGGAATACTCACTGTAAGAAGATACATATTCATTCCATCTTTATCGTCTTCAATATCATCGGTAGATTCTCCAGCATTTTTCAGATCCATTGTACCTTCATCAGCTGATCCCATAATTACTTCAAAATTAACTGATACTAATGGTATTACCTTATAACCAGCACCAATTTTAAAAGCTGATCCCTTGGTGGTAATTGAATTAATAGTATCTCCCATAGCAGTAATATCGGAGGAACCTCCCAAAGTATCTTGAGAAGTATTATACATGAAATAATACCCGACCCATGCTCTTAAAGGAATCGTAGGTACATTAGCACCAGCAAAGATTCCTAGCCCGGTTAACCAAACAGAATCATCATCCATACCATCAGTAGAATATGTTTGGTTACCAATATCCATTAAAAAATCCACTCCGGCAAAAGGAATACCCATGCTGGCTCCTGCTTTGGCTCCCAGGGTAAAACCATTCATAGAATCAACATCATCTCTTTCCATAGTTCCAATTCCATAACCGACAGCTGGCTCAACTAAAATACTAACATCACCAATGGCCATCAATTGGGCACTAAACAAGATAATCCCTACAAACATCAGTTTCTTAATCACGACATCCTCCTTAATTAATTATGAAAGTAAAACAATATCAAAATATTATGAGATAAATGATAAATATAATCAAGTAAAAGTTATACGTTAAAAAGGTGAGCTAAGGGTTGTACCATTTAAAAATCATACCCCCATAACCAGCTCCTCCCCCATGACTAAACATTAAAACAATATCATCATTTTTTAACCTACCTTTTTTATAAGCAGTGTATAAATTCATGGGTAAGTTAGTGGGTCCCATATTAGAAAATTGAAGTATATTATCTTCACATTTTTCCAAAGGAATTTGAAAGATTTTAGCTAAGATTTTGGTATACCAAACAGAAAAAGCATTAGTTACCATTAAATCAACTCGATTAGGAGGAAAATCATTTTTAACTAAAACCTCCTGATAAAATTCTTCACCCCACAGTGGTAAACTTAACGGTAATCTTTTAGCTTTGTCCCTATTCATGACCATGCGTATTTTTCCATCTTGATTGATGTTTAAATCAAAAACCGGTATTTCCCCATCCAAGGGATTTTGGCGAGTAAATGCAACCATATTATATAAACTGGTATCATTTTTAAGATATGAAAACTGAAGCCCTTTTTGCTTAGGACAACTACTTAACACTATCGCGGCCGCACCATCGCCCGCATTAGGAGCAATAGACGAATTATTATCCATTAGAATAGAGTATTTGTTAGAAACCGCAATGAGAATATTATTGGCTGATCCGCTTTTAATATATTGATGGGCGATATCTATCAAAGTTACAAAACTATTACAAAGAGCATCAACGCCAAAACAACGAGCATTCCTCAAACCTAACTCATGATGGACCTTAAACGCGTTGGGCCAAAGGGATCTATCAGGAGGAACAGAATAAGATAAAAATAATTCTATTTGCTCTGGTTTGATTTGAGCATCATCTAGGGCTTCTTTACATGCTGTCAACTCCATTTCTGAGGGAGGCATAAAATCAGGAGATATTCGCCGTTCTTTCATTCCATTAAATGGATCCTCTTTTAATTTTACTAATTCTTCCAATAAAAGAGGATGAACATCCCTAGCTCTTTCTTCTCTTTCAGCCTGAAGATTTAAAGTAGTTTTCTTGGCCCATTTTTCAACTACCTCTTTGGGCCACCAATCATTAGTTCTAACCTCCGAAGGAATGTAAGCCCCTAAACCTAAAATCGTACAGCTTCTTTCCATTGTTTTCTCCTTAATATCTCAATCTTTGACCAACCGGTGGACATTCTTCAGGATCGATCAATACATCCATTACTACCGGTTCATTTAATCTAATAGCTTTAGGCAATTTATCGGCCAGTTCATTAGGTTTCTCAATTCGATAACCCCTAACACCAAACCCTTCGGCAATTTTGGCAAAGTTCACATCATAAAGCATTGCACCGCAAGCTCGACCATATATTTTTTTGGTGGCGTGATAAACCATGCCATACCTAGAATCGTTAAAAATTATCCAGATCACTGGAACCTTAAACTGTTTGGCAGTGGCAATTTCGTTTCCATTCATTTGAAAACTGCCATCACCACAAATAGAAACTACTGGGGAACTCGGTTTAGCTAACTTAATCCCAATAGCAGAGCAAACACCCGCTCCCATGCTACCTAAACCAATAGTTGGATAAATTGCCCCTCCTTCATAAATAGGTAAATAATGCATTGCCCATCCCCAATGAGAACCAGAATCAGCTAAAAAGATCGTCTGCTTGGGAGTGCTATCCCTTAGTTCTTTTAGAACTCTTTGAGGTTTTAAGGGAATACTCAGAGATTCCATCTTGCCAGGTTCAGAATACTTATTTATTTCCCACCCGGTCTCACTTAGATTGTGCTTAAAACTTTTGGGAAATACTGACCGCCTTTCAATTTGAGTATGTATTTGCTGTAATACAGTTTTAGCATCTCCCACCAAACCTAAATCAACGGAATAATTTTTGCCTATTTCAGTAGCATCTATATCAATTTGGATCAGTTTTTTATTTGTAGCCAATCCCTGATGCCAATTTAAAGAAGCAAATTCACCAAAGGTTGTCCCTATCGCAATCAAGAGATCAGCTTCTTCAAAAGCATAATTTATGGCGGGCTCGTGACCACACAACCCCACTATTCCAAGACATAAAGGATGATTGGTCCTAATAGCTCCTTTACCTTGAAGAGTAGTAGCAATAGGAATATTTAATTTTTCGGCAATTTTAATAACTTCATGATGGCCATCATTGATAATAGTTCCCCACCCGGTTAAAAATAGTGGTTTATTAGCCCGTTCAATCAATTCCACCGCTCTTTCCACTGATTCATTATTACAAGCTGACTTGCTGGTAGGTACAAAAAATTCACGTGATTTTAGTTCATAATCGACCTCCTTAAAATTAATATCAAGAGGAACATTGATATGAATTGGTCCCATCCTATCGCTTAAGGCAATTCTAATAGCATTTCGTAATACATCCTCAACCTTATTAGGATTAATTAATTGAGTACTATGTTTGGTTGTGGCCTTAAAAAGCTCTACCACATTAAGTGAACGACCTTCTCCGGTAGATTCTTGAAAACCTCCCTTTCCATAATCTTTGGTGGGAACTTGACCAGTAATAACAATCATAGGAACAGAGTTCATGTAAGCAGTAGCAACACCGGTTAATAAATTTGTTGAGCCTCCACCCGTCGTACCGCAACACACTCCGATTGTTTTGCTAGCCTGGGCATAACCATATGCCATAAAAGCTGCTCCGCCTTCATGTCTGGTGGTAATTGATGTGATATCGTTATAATCTTCTACAGCACCAAATAAAGGACTAATAGCCTTACCTGTAATCCCAAAAATATACTTTATTTTTTCTTGCCGCAAATATTCTATTATTACATTAGCCACTTTCTTCTGCATAAAGCCTTCCTTTGCTTTTAGCCATAAAACTTACAACATTTATATCACTTTAAAATAGACTATAGTAATCGGAAAAATAAATATTAAATTATTAAATGAATTAAAAAGAATTTATAATGAGACAACTATGTCAAAAAAACAAAGCAAGATTTTAAGATCATTAGAAAAATATTCTGTTGCTAAATACAACCGATGTTAAATAAAAAGACCTATTTTTTATCAAACACGCTTTTTTTCAACTCTCTTTCAATAGGAATTCTCATAATAAAGGAGCTCCCCTCCTTATCACTTTTTTCCAAAAAGATAGTCCCGTGATGCATATCCACTATTTCCTTACTAATCCGTAAGCCTAAACCACACCCCTTTTCTTTGGTACTGAACTCCCTTTTAAAAAGCTTTGGTTGATCTTCTAATGCTATCCCTAATGCATTGTCCATCACCCGAAAATAAACGTTTTGTTTTTCCTTAAGAACATTTATCATTACCTTTTTTTCTTTATACTTATTATAAGGATTAAATGCTTGGATAGCGTTCTCAATTAAATTAATCAATACTTGTTGAATCAGAACTCTATTGACTCTTATGGGAATATCTGGTTCCAGCGACCTAACTTGAAAATCAACTCCCTCAGTTTTTACCATATGATCAGCATAGAACTCGACATGATTTAACAGATCTTTAATCCTCGTATCTTTAAAAGTTGATTCTACCACATCAACAGTTTGTTGATACAATATTCTGAGAGTTTCTATTATAGTATTTACACGTAAAAGAGCACGTCGACCTTTGGAAAATGATGGTTTTAAATTTGAGTACTCATCTTTGAATAAAGATATTGATTGCTGTTCAATTTCATCTATCACCTTATTTACTATCATCAGGGGTCTTGCAATCTCATGCATTATATGATTGGTCATTTTTCCTTCTTCAGCTAGCCTTTCTATTTTCCGTAATTGCTGCTGCAGTTTTAGTGTGGTCGTACTCTGTTCCTCTAAATCATCTATGATTTTTAGAAAACTCCCATTTTTAATTCTTGGCCCAGTCAAAGGAATTATATTTCTATGATTTAAATATAGGTACAAAAGAGCAACTACAGCTCCCACACTTCCCAATGCGGCTAAAAACAGACTTGAACTAAAAATTATTAATATTACTGACAGGAATAAGCAATATCCCACTAAAATAGTAGGAAAATAATTTACAATAGGCACGGTTGTCCGATGCCAGCTTACAGTGAAACTCGCTTTATGGTTTTGATCAGAGTACTCTGATTTATGTATTTGGTATCCCTTTACTCCAAATATTTGGAGAAAAATATACTTAATACTAATCTCGGTTAATTGGTTAATAAATTGTGCTACCTCAGGAGGAAGCTTTTTTTGGACAACCGCTTTACAACTAAAATACGTTTTATTATCTTCAACTTTATAACTTAATTCATATTTTTGAATTCCATTAAAATATCGTATAATCTTCCCGATATTCTTTATAAAAAACTCCGGACTACTACAGTAAGAAATAAATCTTGCTACCCGAGAATTACTATTTCTAGAAAATATATCCTTTAATAAAAGGTCAAAATCAAAATCATCTTCTAGTGCGTATTCTACAGATTGCCAAAAATAATAATGAAATTGCCAATGATGATAATTTGACCCATTAAAAAACCATTCTTTTTCAACACCTAAACGTTGGAACACAATGCTTTTAGTATCTGTTCCATAAATTTTTTCAATACTATTAATTACTGATACTAAAATACTGTTACGAAAATCATCGCCTTCTATCCTTCTAGGTTCATAATAATATGGTTGTTTTAAAACTATATCCCTAATAGCAACCTCCTATGGTCGTAATGCAGATACTTTTCAATCAATACACATTAACTAAACTCGACCAAGGAGATATTATTATTAAGAATTAATAAATTTAATAATATTATCAAAATATTAATGCGAGAAGCTATTTAAAGGTTTTTAAAGAACCACAACTAACCAGCGATTTCTATTTTATTTTCATTCGGTTAGAAAAATATGGATTTGATACTTGAAATACTTCATGAAGGTTACCAGCCAAATTACTTAGCATTGAATCAGTTAGAAAGGGTATGTATGATTCTGATTTACGCAAAACCTTCTCTTTTAAAGATTCAGAGTATAAATTCGATTTATCTAAAACAATACCTTTTATTATTTGCTGGGCCACCTTCTGAGGACTAGATAATTCAAAAGGCAACCCTACCTGTTTTGCTTTTTCTTTAGCAGCTGTACATGCCATTTCTGTATCAATCATTCCAGGATATACTGTTAAAACCTTTATCTTATCATTTTTGAACTGTCGTCTTAAAGACCCACTAAAACCATGAAGGCCAGACTTTGAAGCACAATATATTGAATGATAAGGAGTAGCCACCACAGCGCCCAATGATGCGATATTAACTATCATGCTCTGCCTATTCTTTCGCATCGTGGGTAAAACTAACTTGGTTAATAAAATTGGAGCTGTTAAGTTTAACCTTATAGTATATTCAATTTCCTCAATTTGTAGATCTGATAAATCTCCACCAAATCCTGTTCCGGCATTATTGACAAGAATGTCAATTGAATTAAACTCTTTTATGGAATAATCAACTAAATTTTTTAAATCAGTTAAAACAGTCAAATCAGTGACCACTGATCTTGCATTTTTAGGGTTAACGCTTTCATTAATTGTTTGCTTTAATCTACCTTCCCTTCGACCTGCCAATACAACTTTGGCTCCCTTTTCAAGTAATGAAAGAGCTAATTGCTTACCTAAACCTGAACCCGCTCCAGTAACAATTGCTACCTTACTATCAATCTCCATATTTCTCTCCTTATATCTCCCATTTCTCTCATTTCTCTCATTTCTAAATCAACAAGTTATGCGGACACACCCAGATGCATATCAAAAATATCAACCGACTTTTTAATCATAGTATCTTGAGGAACAAAGGCCCGAAGCTGGTTAGGACTTAAAACTAAACAATTCTCTACCGAGGAAAATACTTTTTGTACATGAGGGAAAAGAACTTTCCTTACGTAAGATTCTTGGTAATAAACTGGATATAATACATTAGAAGCAGATTTAATTTCACCCTCATCCATTGCCATTTGAAACAATTTAGTTTGAGGATAAATTCTTATACCTGTAGAAACAGCACTAGCATGAGGATTTAAGCTTTCCAAATTACGATGTGTTTCATTGATGGTATCAATAGTTTCTCCTGGGCCACCTAACAAAATTACATGAATACACGGCAAACCTTCTTGTTTAGCCAAACAGGTAACTCTCTCTACATCAGAGACCGTAAATTGTTTCTCATAATTTTGCAACATAGTCTCAGATAAAGAATCAATACATAATTGAAAATTTGTGCAGCCCGCTAATTTCATTATCCTCAACAATTCAGCAGTAATCCCCTGAGGAGTCACTGTACAGGACCAGCTAACCTTAACACCACTCTCCACTATGGCTTTACATACATCATAAGCGTGTTTATTAGAGAGGTTAAACTCAGAATCAACAACAAATATCTCTTTATCGACGCCCTTATTTTTTAAAATAGTCAGCTCTTCCACCACCAATCCAGGTGATTTAAAGATAACCTGTCGTCCCTTCACTTCTGGCTCGGGACAAAATATACATTTCAAATTACAGCCACGGCAAGTTTCAATATTGAAATTATTCATCTGTTGACTTGAACAATATTTCTCATGATCTACCAGAGATCTAGAACATAGGGGTAGTTGTTTTAGTGAAGACCTCTCTTCATGACTAATCTTATATTTTCCCATTTGAGGATCTTTGTAAACCACATTAGGAACCAGATAGGGAGCATTTAAATTTTCCAATAATTTTACCAAAGTTATCTCACCCGCTCCAACAACTCCTAAATCAGCTTTAGTCGCTTCTACAATTTCTAAAGGCATTACAGAAAAGCCTGATCCCCCTAATACAATTTTAGACTTGGTCACAGTTCTAATAGTTTCTATTAACTCAGCCAGTGGAGTAATAAATTCGATCTGATCAAACATCACACCATCACACATATTACGCAATGTAATACCAATTACATCAGGATTAAATTTAATCACAAAATCTAATAACTCTGATTGACTACTAACTCCAAAATCAAAAAATCCTACCTCATGTTTACACGCAATCAATGAATCATAAAGAGACTCAATCCCAATAGGTACTACCGGGGGTTTCATACGATTAGAATTTATCAACAAAACCTTCATATACTTCTCCTCCTATTCCTGCTGGCTATTCCCGCAATTATATTGTCCAAGCTTGATATTAAAATTTGTAATCCAACACTCAAAACCTATCAATAGGTTCTGTCATCAACAATTTTTAGTAACTAACCTGTGTCAATAATGTCCCAATTAAATTCATAGCTTACTATAAATACCAATGATTTACAAGGGTTGCATGTTAAGAACCAAATTAATTGACTTAATTGTCAAAAGTTCAAAATACTAAATCAATACTCACTCTCAATTCTTTTTTATCTTTAGTAATGGTAATTTTACTCGTTACTCTAATGCCAAACAAAAGAACCTGACGGCCAACATAATGTTTTAAATCTCCTCCCCGCACCCGATTAGGAACTTTTAAAAAGCGGTGATACAACATCCAAGTAGGAAAAGAAATACATCCTTGCAAAAACTCCAGCTCCCATTTAGTAAGCAAAGCAGGTGGATATTCAGTCAGTTTCATTAAATCAGAGGGAAAAGTAACTGGTAAAGACTCTCCACTATCCAAAGATCCTTCACTATGATGCACACGATTTTTATTTTTGGCGTAAAAATAAAGAAGTTCCCATAAGAGAGATACATGAGATCTATTACCTCAAATAGAAGAAAAACACCGCCCCTTAATCAAGATCTTACCATCCGGTACACCGGGTCGGACCCGTTTTAAAAAAGGACGCTTATCGCACTCTGATACAATCTTATGAGCACAACTTTGATTAAGATGCTGTAATTGTTTACCTGGGTCCTAAATTTTGATTATCCTCACTTAACAATAATTCAAATAATCATCA
>CAZJDM010000043.1:18867-29046 GCA_964544765.1 uncultured bacterium | reverse complement strand
TGGAGGTATTTTCTCCTAATCAATTTATAAAATCAACAATTTACACCCACCACCAAAAAGTGATTGTAAATAGATCTCAACGATATCTTAATATTTGCTCAGAACATACTATTAAACAACTTTTTGAGTATATAAAGAATCCAAAATCTAATCCTGAAGATGCAATGCTTATTTGCCTGATCCTTTTTTTTGGATTTACTGTTGAGGATTTGGTTTTTGCGCAGATAACCAACCTGCATGATTCACTGGGTATAATTTTAAGAAGGAAACCATTAAGTTTTGGTAAAAAATTGGAATCAATGAAAGATATTTTGACTACTTTATTAGAAAATGAGTAGGTTTAATTAACTACATTTCTTACTGTTAATTACCCTCATCACACCGCGTTAATTAAGTCCTAGCGATAATTAATGGAACCTCAACTTCGGCTTTTCTCAGACCTGCATGATAGGCCTTAAAGTTATTGGGAGGTTTATCGTTATCAAGATACTGCAAGGTAAAAGGTTCGACTGAAATACCAATAAAGGACCCTAATCTTTCTCGCATAACTGGAGTAAGAGGATAAGGGCCAAACAATTTTAAATCCTCTAATTCAGAAATAGACACTAAAGTAAACTGCTTGCCGTACTCGGAATAAAAATATTCCAAAAACTGATTTTCCAAATGGTCCTTTACATGAAAAATAGGAACTGAAGGCTCTCCAGAGATAGGAGCCTTTAAGTATTCCATTATCCTATCTTTCTTTCTTAATATTATATGGTCATTCGAAGGAACGTCTACAAGACCATGATCGGCCGTAATAGCAATAGTCGAATTGGATGGCATTTCACTAAATAACCTACCAAACTGATGGTCCAACTCCTTAATTAAATTATTACAATCATCATGATCAACTCCATAAAGATGACTCTTATGATCTAAATCAGGAATGTACCAATAGATACTCGTTGGTTCACTCACATTTTGTAAATATTCTATAATTTTATTTACACCATCTCGAACATCTGTATAACCCACTTGTCTCACATCGTTAGCAAAATAGTGTGAATAAGTAGTATTAACAATAGAAGGCGGATAAAAAATGAGGCAATTATCTAATTGATCAAATAAAATGCTGGGAACCGTGAAAACATCCTTAGATTGAATTCCTATTTCTTCAAGAGGCTTATCAGAAAAGCGTTCCTCAAAGGGTATTGGAACAATCGATTTTTGCTGATCATTTAAATAAATCCACCAACCAGGGATACCATGTTGCGATGGCCATAATCCTGTACACACACTGGTCAAAACAGAAGCAGTAGTAGATGGAAAAAGTGAATAAATATCTTGATCAAAATGACTAGCAAAAAAACCTTCGAAAGGCCATTTATCCCGAAAGCAACTACCCATTCCATCTATCAATACCATCACCGTGTGCTGAGTGGGACCAAATTTAGTTTTTAAATGATTAATAGCTTCAATATCTTTTGCATTAAAGTATGGTGGTATTCTGGATAACGACGGTGCTCTTGAAGACCAAATAGCACGTACTAAATGCATTATGTTAGGATAAAAACCCGTAGGATCAATTATCTTATTTTGCTCAAAACATTTTTTAATATACGAAGAAGAATTCATACATCAAATAATTTACTATAAATATTTAGCAATTTGAACCGCTAAATTAACATTATTTTTTACAAGTTCGATATTACAAGAAACACTTCGGGAATTTGTAAGTTTAGCTAATTTGGACAACAAAAAAGGTGTTAACTCTTTTCCTTGGATGGATTCATTCTTGGCATCCTCTAACGCTTGGTTTATATAAGGTTCAATTTCTTCTCTGGAAACTTCAGCTACTTTAGAGACTGGATTAGCTACTAAAATGGATTTATTCAAAGATAGTTCAGTTTGAATTTCATACAATTTAGCAATTTCCATAGAAGAGTTAACCACAGTAGATAACTTTATTCCACTTTTAGAAGAATAAAAAGCCGGAAAATCATCTGTTTTAAATCCTACTACCAGGACTCCCCTGGTTTCCAGATATTCCAAAGTAGCCTTAAGATCTAAAATAGCTTTGGCTCCAGCTGAAACTACTATCATTCGAGTACAAGCCAGTTGATCCAAATCATGTGAGATATCAATTGAAGTCAATTTAGCACCTTCATAATTATCTGTCGTTCTATGAACTCCACCAATACCCCCAGTGGCAAATACAGCTATACCCGCCTTGGCTGCACAAAAAATTGTTGCTGCCACAGTCGTTGAACCAGTACGCTTTTGAGAAATCGCAATTGGTAAGTCTCGAGTAGAAAGTTTGTTAGCCTTCAATCCCTTTTTTGCCAGCATTTCAAGTTCTGAATCATTGAGTCCTATTTTAATTATCCCGTCAATAATCGCTATAGTAGCTGGAACCGCTCCCTGCTGTGTTACGATTTGCTCTAGTTGTCTAGCTAAATCAAGATTTTGCGGATAAGGCATCCCATGAGTAATAATTGTCGATTCTAAAGCCACAATAGCCTGGTTTTGCGCTTTGGCTTGTTGTATTGGAAGAGAATACTCAATCAAATTTTTCCTCTGAAACCTTTATACTAATCTTTTGATCATTATCAATCGCAATCTATAATCTGTCATGAATATCTAATAATATTTTTAGAATAAAATCAATTTTTAATCTTTGCAGTAATGTTAGAATAACCCATCCCAGAATTTATCTATAATAATTTTGATTTGACTACAAAAGAATATTTTATTATTCTACCGCCCAACAACAGCTTATTAATTCAATACGATAGTTATATTGTGCTTTTTAGAAGGAATTAAACTAAAACATGGAGGTTTTAAATGAATTACCATAAGCATTTGGGCTTAGTATCCACGGCATTGTTTCTATTATTAACTCTTAATATTAACCTATTCGGAGAACTTTCACCCTTAGACAACCAGCCATACCCCATCAAACTTAGAGAAATTAACACTAACATTCCTGGTAGCCCAATGGCTTTTGGTATCAAAGAGAACGAAGTTTTTCTCTTCTCTCTTACCAAGACCGATATTGTTAAACTCTTAAAAGAATATAGTGGAAAAATTACCCTAGAAAATAACAAATTTTATTATCAAGATAATAATAAATCTGTTCAAGTAGGATTCATCAATAATCAATCAGCTAACCTATGCACCGGCAATTACGCTAATATCTGCGATGTTTCCTATGGGGTAAAATATCCTGAAGCAGATGAATGGGATCATGGTAAAATTCTATCCGTTGATATTAACCTTAATGAGCCCATGTCCGAGCATTCATATAATGAGCTAGATCCTTTTATATTTGCTTCTCCCAACCAGCAAGCCGCTGGTAGCTGCTTATATATGGCATCTGCTGGAGCTATGGAAATTTTGCTAAATCAAAATGTTCCCGCAGAACAACGAGTTTATGAAGGTGATACCGATATTTCAGAACGCTATTTAATGAACGTAAGTGAGAGCCATAACTCTGGATATGCTATCACTGATGAGGTATTACTTTTTAATCTTGAAGGAGGAATGGTTTTAAATAAAGATTATAGATTTACCAAAGACTGGATGAAGACTGTTCAAGATAAAACAGTTAAAGCCAAGCCAGAAGATGAAGGTGCTTTTTTCAGTACCAGATTCAACTGGTTTAATGATTATAATGACGAAATTAAAGAGAAACTTGTACCAACTACGCCCATAGAAAGATCGATCCTGTTCATCGACCCTGATAAAAACCGTTGGAACGTAGGAATTATGTCAGATGATGTTATTGAACAAGTAAAAAATGAACTAAGAACTCGCAATGTACCAGTCTTAGTTATTTATAACCATTATGCTTATTGGCACGCCGTTCTAATAGTAGGTTACGATGATGAAAAAGAAACTGGTTCCTGCCCCTTCGTCACAAGTTGGAAAGAATACATGGATCAAATGGCCACCAAATATGAAAACTCTGATGATCCCAAACTAAACGAAAAAGCTAACACTTATCGCAAATACTACAATAAAGTTGTTACAGCAATGCAAAACCAAAATGGATGTCGAGAAAAAGGCGTTTTCTTGATTCGAGATTCTATATATCAAGGTCCTAATGATTTGATGTATGATTACAACCCAAACTTTACCGAAGACAATGCACCTTATTCCAAACGTATTGTTATTAAATCATATGATTGGCTAAAATACCTGGGCAACCATGCTTATAGCGTGCATACGCCATAACAACTTTTTCATTACTTACCATTCAATTTAACATTCAAATACTTATAAAACCGATCTTTTTTAAGATAAATTATTTTTTTATTGATTAATATATTTAGTTAATATAAAAGGACTCTGAACATAGAGGAAATATTTTTAATTTTTTAGCTGTATAACTTATTGTTATGAACTTTGAGCTATTTATTAATAAAATTATTACAGGTAAAACTGTTTGGTTGTCCTTAATTATCATTACTATCGAATTAGTTTTTATGGTAAGTTGTGGAAGACAGCCGCCTACAATTAACAATTCTACCTTACAAGAATCCTACGGGACCTGGATGATAAATCCTAATTCCCCTGGTTTTATACCCTTTAAAGTAATCCACCCTAACCCCATTACCCGGAGTTATTTAGAACGTAAGATTCAGTATAATCTATACAATCCCAATGTCTTTAACTTAATTGACCAAGGCCTCTTTAATCGACCTCTTATTAATTACGATGATGATTATAAACCTTGGTCAGCAGGATATTTTCCAAGTTGGCAGGGTGGACTAGCTGATCGCTGGCGAACCGGATTTCTATCCAACCTTTTTGGACACAGTATCGATAATAATAAAGAGTTTGAAGTGATAAAAATTCTAGCCATATCAGCTATGGGAGACCAATCTTCTCAAGAAAAAACTTACAAATTATCACCTATTGAAAAATATGACTTAGTCATGGGAGATTATTCATTTAAAGCTACCAAATGGGAACTAAGCGAAAGAGGTGGTAATGGGACCCCCGGAATTTTACAATTAATAGGAAGTACAGATAATTGGGATGGATATTGCAATGGAGTTGCACTAGCTTCTACTATTCATATGGAACCTTTCAGAAAAGTAAAAGTAATTAACTCTGACGGCTACACTATCATATTTCATCCATATGATATCAAGGGTCTTCTTGCCCTTGCTTATTACTACACTGACAGCTTGGATTACCGAATTTTAGGGAAACGTTGTAGAGATAAAAATTTTTCTATCGAACTCCAAACCCGAGTTAAAAAGAGCGAATGTAGAGGTGTAAACCCCGCCTCTTTTATTTTGATGTTACAAAACCGCCTTAAAATAGCTCGAGCATCCTTTATAATTGATGTCAATCAAGGAGAACCTGTCAGTAATATGGCTATTGGTGAAGCTCAAGTTGATATTTTGAAAAACCCCGGTAGATACATATCTCCAGTCAATATAAATGAATCAACACACGAAAGATTGTTATCCTTAGGAGCTTATCCATTAAATACCAAAGCATATGGTCGTTTTTATGCTCCAGGAACTGAGTACTTGCTAAATATTCGCATCAAAGTTTGGTTAGGTAATAATAACCTTGAGACTTACGAATCGAACAAAATCCTAGATGAAAAAGCGGGTGTATACCAAAAAGTTGGATTTCGTCCTAACGATGATACTAATCCTAAGACTTATTACGCAACTTTAGAACTGAATAATGAAGGAACTATAATAGGAGGCGAGTGGGGAATTAAAGATAGATCAGGAAGATATTTATATTCTAATCAAGCTCCTGATTTCGTTTGGTATGGTAGTTCACCCTTAGTAACTGACCAACCTAACAAAATCAAAAAATATATGGATAAAAAAGGAACCAAGAAAAACAGATTTATCAAATACAATAAAAGCCTCAGCTGTAGAGGTGACGTAAAATATAACAATCACGAAAAAAGTTGTAATGGTGATCATCTGGTTATTAATCCAAATGTTCGATGGTCCGTAATAAAAGCAATTTATCAAAAAAGTATTCTATCGACTAAACAAGCTCCACAAGTTCCCTTGTTGGATCTTATAGGTAAAGGATTGATAAAGTATCATCCTCGATTAAACTATCGATGGAAATACCGGGATAAAGACACTAATATTTCTTCTACACTTCATCTTTCCTATTTCGCCTGGGATTATAGTGCCTGGGATATAATTGGATACACAGAAGGCATAGATAGAGGACCTCGCAAATGGGATATTCGCACCCAAAGACTTACTCGTAGAAATAAAAAACCACTACTCTCAGATATTGTTCGTGCTTATGGGTACGCTGGTAAATCTTGTATAAACGTAAAAAATCTATCAAAAATGATTCCTCATTTGGTACATTTAGATGATTATGAAATTTACAAATCCAACATATCTCCTATGGAAACTAAAAGACATTTTAGACTATCTCTGGCTCCTTCAAATCAATACACCCCATTTAATTACTTTGTTCTTTTCTTTTATAGATATTTCAGTAACGATACTATGGCAACTTCTTTTAAAATGGCCAAAAATTCAAATGGTAGAGAAAAACCTCATACTGAAATGACCGGATTATTTATGATACCCATGAAAAAAGGATTGAGAAGGTGTTCTATCTAACCCGACGATTTAACAATTAAACGCTTAAACAGCGTGGCATGAGTGAAACTTGCACCCCACTGTTTATTACTTTATCTTAATGAATCTTTATTGTAATATCCACCACTATGCGCGATTATGTTTTCTTTTATCTAAATGATGTTCCTATGACCCTTAAAGGTCGAGATATTTTTTCGCCCTTGTCACGCTTAATAAGAGACAAACTCGCCCTAACCGGCACTAAGATTGTATGTGAAGAAGGCGACTGTGGGGCGTGTACCGTATTAATCGGAAAAATTCCGATTAATAAGAATGCGAATAACAACCAGAACATCTTTCAATATCAACCTATAAACTCATGTATCTTACCCTCTTATTATGTTGACAAAATGCATGTTGTAACTATAGAAGGTGTTGGCTCAAGTTTATCTCAAGTTCAAAAAACTCTAGCCAATTATTTCGGATCACAATGTGGATACTGTACTCCCGGTATTGTAATGACTTTAACTGGAATATTTGAGAACCGATCCCAGATTAATGAACAAGCTTTAAAACAAGCTTTAGTGGGCAATTTATGTCGTTGCACGGGTTATCAATCAATCATTCGTGCTGGATTAAACATCAAACCTAAGAAAAAAGATCGTTTACTGAGCCATTATCCCACAAAACAAATGATCAAAAATTTAAAAGCGAAATGTCGTCAATCCATCATAATTAAAAACGAACAGCGATCACTTTTTTGTCCTACTAACAAAAAAGAATTACAACGCTTACTAACCTCCAAACCAAAAGGAACCATTGGAGCTGGTTTCACTGATTTGGGAGTTTTAACCAATAAAAATGACTGGCAACCAACTAAATTAATTTCATTAAATAAGTTATCCTTTTTAAATCGAATCAAACTTAATAAAAGTAATGTTATAATTGGGTCCAATGTAACTCTAACTGAATTACAAAACTCCCTAGTTATAAAAAATAAAATTCCCCATTTAAGAATTCTATTGCAAAATTTTGCCTCACCTCAAATCAAGAACGTCGCTACTTTAGCCGGTAATATAGCCAATGCCTCCCCCATTGGAGATACTTTGCCATTATTAATGGTAATGGAGGCTAATTTAAATATTCTGGGTTCTAAAAAAGAAAGAAAAGTTTCTATATTAAATTTCTTTCAAGACTATAAACAGATCGACCTCAAAGCCAATGAAATAATATCCTCCATATCCATCCCGATTGCTGAAAGAAAAACAATAGTAAGGTATTTTAAAGTTGCTAAGAGAACTGACTTGGATATTGCTACGGTTGGGGTCGCCTTTTATTTAAAATTTCAGAGTAATTCAACCAAACAAAGCAACTTAACTAAACAAAGCAATACGACAAAACAAAATTACATAATTAAAGAAGTGCGAATAGCCGTAAGCGGAGCATCAAAAACAGTAGTTCGCACCACTAAAACCGAAAAATTTTTAACCGGGAAAAAATGGCAATTAGATTCATTTGAACAAGCAGGACAATTTATTAAAAAAGACATTGCACCTATCTCTGATGTAAGGGGTTCGGCTGAATATCGAAGTACAGTAACGGCTCAACTATTATTAAAATTTTATTACGATTTAGAGCAAAATGATAATTAGATGGTAACTAGAAACAAGGTTAATAAAACAATAGATAAGACAAATAAGGATGACCCAATATATTCTTTGCATGATTCACTGCATAAGCATGTAAGTGGCAAAAGTATTTTTACCGGAGATCTTCCTAAACGCCAAGGAGAGCTAATCGTTGACTTTTTACCTAGTAAATTGGCTCATGGAAAAATCATCAATATTGATCTTACCCCAGCTCAAAATTTACCTGGTATCGTTGCTTTGTATACGGCTCAAAATGTTGAAGGGCAAAATACTTTTGGCCCTATCTTTCATGATCAACCTTTTCTGGCTGATAAAAAAGTTAATTACATTGGGGAACCAATAGTTTTAATTGCCGGAGAGTCTCGTGAAATTGTTTCACTGGCTAAAAAAAAGATCAAAATAACTATTAAACCACAAACACCTATTCTTAGCGTTAAGCAAGCAATTAAAGCCAAAGCATATATAAAGAAACACACTCCTATTATAACTGGAGATCCACAAAAAGTATTTAAACAGGCAAACAGTAACGGTAAAGGATTACAAATCTTAAAAGGATCTTTATCCATTGGTGGGCAGAATCATTTTTATTTAGAATCCCAAACAGCTGTTGCTTATCCAGAAGAAGATGAATGTGTTAAAATTTATTCCTCAACTCAGAATCCCACTGAAGTACAACATATCGTTGCCAGAGTTTTGGGAATTAAACAAAATCAAGTTATCTGCACAGTAAAACGTTTAGGGGGAGGTTTTGGCGGTAAGGAATCCCAAGCATCCCATTTTGCCACCATGGCCGCGATGGTTGCTCTAAAAACTGGACGACCAGCACGCATAGAACTATCTGTTGATGATGATATGTGCTTTACCGGAAAACGACACCGATATGAGGTAAATTATAAAGCAGCTTATAAAAATAACGGTAACATAGAAGCTTTAAAGATTGATTTTTTCAGTGATGGAGGCAGTTATGCTGATCTATCAACCGCTATCATGGAACGCACCTTACTTCACACAGACAATGCTTACTTTATTCCCCATATTATAATCAATGGTACGATCTGTAAAACTAATTTCCCTCCTAACACTGCTTTTAGGGGATTTGGTGCTCCTCAAGGAGTAGTGGCCATAGAAAATATTATGGAAGAAATCTCCCAGCAATTAAAAATTGATTCGTTAAAAGTCAGAAAAATAAATCTATATGGTATCAGAAAAAACAATATTACTCCCTATGGACAGACAGTGCAGAACAATAAGCTCCACGACTTGTTATCTTCTCTGCCATTAACAAGTGACTACCAGAACCGACTCAACCAAATTAATAAATTCAATTCTGGCTCCAAAACCCATTTAAAAGGGATTTCACTTGTTCCAATTAAATTTGGTATTTCTTTTACTTCTCGCTTTTTAAATCAGGGTAACGCGTTGGTAAACATTTTATTGGATGGGACTATTCAAGTTTCAACAGGTGCGGTGGAAATGGGACAAGGAGTCAATAGTAAAATCAGACAATTAGTCGCTGATGCTTTTACCATTCCAACTCAAAACATCCTAATCATGCCTACTTCAACCGAGAAAAACAGCAACACTTCACCTACTGCTGCCTCTAGTGGCACCGATATTAATGGGGCTGCGGCACTTGATGCTTGTAATAAAATAATCGCTCGATTAAAAGCATGTTTTGTTGCTTATCATCGCCTGAAAACCAAAACTACTAGTGAATTAGAAATAAATCTCCAGGAATCTACGACCCATATAAAATTAAAAAACGGTGAACTTGTTAACTCGTCTAATACCAATCAGCGAATATCTTTTTATCAACTTTTATCTATAGCTTATCAAAACCGGATTAGTCTTAGTGATTATGGGTTTTATAAAATACCGGTTACAGGATTTGATCGTAATAGCGCCAAAGGCTCTCCTTTTTTATATTACACTCAAGGAGCTGCCATTTCTGAAGTTATAAT